>CAXIBC010000004.1:0-69705 GCA_964022115.1 uncultured Oleispira sp.
TTTTTTTTAATCAGAGATACGCATATCGATATTATTAATCGGATAACCACGCTCTTTGTAAAAGCGGTAGTGGTTGCGTGTGGTTGAGAGTACATCATCTTGTTGGATAACAACTTCTAAGACGCGTTTATAGCGGGCAAACGTGCTAGGGATATCCGCGGCTAAATTGACCAAAACATCAAAATAGGGCGATTGTTGCTCACCATAAGCGATATAGATAGAGCAGTTCTCGTCTGGCTTAGCGGCAACGGACTTTTTGTTGTCTGTATCGTCAATAAGGCTATGAGGAACAAAGCTATTATCGCGATAGCTCCATAGTAGTTCATCAAAAGCTTTGGCTTGTTGCTGGTTATCCAATTGCACCAAGACCTTACAGCGGCTGCGATAGGCCTTTTCAATTAAGCGACAAGCGAAATCTAAGCGCTGCTGTGGCTCTTGGGCGGATAATATATAAAAGTCTATGTCTGTCATGCCGGCATTGTAGCAGAATAATCTCGCTAGGCATGGGTCTGCTTTCGACTATTGTGGCACTTGCGGCAATTCTTGCACGTTTTTTAGTTTTTCAATTTCAGCTTGCTCAGCTTGGCGGCGTTCTTCCCATTGTAATTCGCCGATTAGTCTATCAAGGTAGCGTTGGCCCATGCCAGAGATCATATTGAAGGCAAAGCCAACTTGAGTATTACCCTCTTTGGTTGCGACTACATGTCTGGCTTCTAGGCTGCAATCCATATTGTTTTGATCGTTAAATTTAATCCGCGCAATAGGAATGTTTTTAGCCGCTTTTAGACGTTCAACGAAGTCACCTTTAAAGAGGGCTTTGAAACCACTAGAAGATAAGTCCGCAAGACGACCCACAAGATTGCTACCACCATCCTCCATTTTGAGTTTGACTAGAATCTGGTGGGCTGGAGGTATCATTACTCGATAAGCGGTTCGACGTTGTAAATAAAGTACTTGGCTTGGAAATTCGACGCGGTATTGTTCTTTTTCGGGCTGATACTTTAAACGCCCAGTCATATCGAATTCTATTTTTACCCCTTGGCTATCAGCCAGCACAGAAAACTTGTGCCCAGCCCGAATCAGTTCATTGCCTTTTTTGGGGACGACTTGATCAAGGTAGAAACTGGAGTTTTTGAGATTGGCTTGGGTAATCGCTGAGGTATATTTTTCATCACTGCCAGCAATATTAATATAAACTGACTGCTTCATTAAAATGATCTTGCGTAGGGCACCATACACATCTTCAGGAGTGTCTAAGTAATACTCGTTATTGCTTTCCGTTAACGTACTTTTTTCTGACATCTTGCCCTCATGAGTTGCTTAATATAATGCCGTAGACTTCATTCAGACTGGGTTCGGGCTTAGATTCAGGCTTTAGCGTAGCCTAAGCCAGCTGACGTGCCTTGTGATTGTCCACTTTTATTATATAAGTTAGGAGTATTCTTCTGTCCACGCAAGATTTTCATCAAATTTTGTGTGCGTTGACGTGCTGTCAGAACAATCAAGGATAAGATATCGGTTAAGCGGCGGTTTTCAGTGTATTGATCGGCAAGTTGTTGCCACAATAGCGCTAATTGCTGATTTTCAGCACTATCCTTGGATTGCAGCAAGGGGTGTCGGAAGCAGTCTTTATCCAATGGAATTTGTTGGTGTTTTAACCAGCGGCAACGCTGCTCAGTTAACGCTTTTAGCTTATCTAGTTGTAGGGTTTTTTCTTCTTGTAATTGGCCGAGGGCTTCGATATTAGGTGGATCTAGCAGTTCGCGCTCTTCACAAAGGAGTCTATGCAATGTGCTGGCAACGGCTAGTTCTTGGCTAAGCTGTAGGTAGAATGTTTGATGCAAATTGGCCACGGGAACTCCAAGGATTAATTAAGCTTTCCTTCGAAATCAAGCATTTTTCCTGCCAGTTTTTGATAATCAATTTTATATTCACCACTATCAATAGCATTACGAATACGATCAATGGTTTTATCATCAACATCGGGCATCTTGCTGACTTCTGCTTCAATCTGCTGAATATTCATACTGCTAGTACTTAATTTCACTTGATCAGCACTACCGACATTACTCGCCGTTTTAGTATTATCTTCTGTTTTTTGATTTTGAGGGCTGGTCGCATCGTTTTTCGTTCTGCCTCCGCCATCAAGACCTGTTGTAAGCTTATTAATATTCATGGATATTTCTCCAAGCCATTGCATCTAGTTAGACTCCTACAGTTATAGTATCGGCTATTGCCCTAAGAACTTTAATCTTTTTTCACAAAAAAAGGCTTAATCGACTAAAACCAGATCACTACTGATCACTCTGCCGAATAATACCTTATTGCTGCTGCTATTTTTGACCTTAATAAGATCGCCTCGACGCCCTTTTTTGAGCGCAATGCCATTCATGTTAACCGCCAATCCTGGGTGCTCAACACGTACGGTCACTGCTTGTCCACGCTGAATGATAATAGGTAGATTAATCATGCTTGGACTCAGAGCTGTACCCGCCTTGAGTGAGCGCTTACTAATGTTGCCACTGACGTCGCTTAGGCGAGTGAAATAGCCTCTTTGTAAAGTCGCAATATCTCGTTTTTGCAGGGTTAAACTGTGCCCTTGAATGCGCTCCCCTCGGGCTAGGTGATCGCGAATAACCACGACCTTGCGCCAACCTTCAATCTCGGCGGTTAACATTAAAGACCAGCTGGATGTATTGGGGCAGCTGACCTGAATGCTATTACGTCCAAGGGTTAATTGTTTGTAGCTTTCTATCTCTAATCCAGGTGGGCATGGCTGACTTTTATAAGCGCTTGGCAGGCCGGAGATTTTCACCTTACTTTCTGTGTCTGCGCGCTGGCCAAGAGACAACCATTGCGCCAATACTAGCTGTTCAATATTAGCCTGCAGATTTTCTGCATTGATCATCTCTGCATTTGTCACTTCGGCCATGGACTGTGACCCGTAAGCAGAAGTGATCAGCAAAAAAGCAAGAAATTGCTTAACGAACCTTGCGCTTATGCTATTCATTTATTCATTCTCAACTATGCTCAGACAATAAACCGTATTTGCTGCGTCATTTTAACGACATATTGGTCGCTTTATTATTGATACAGCAAGCGCCGTGCCGAAGGCGCTTGAATTAGGAGATATTTATGGCAGGAGTCATGGAAACCGTAAACCAACGAACACAGCTGGTTGGGGCTAATCGCTTGGAGCTTTTATTATTTAGAATGGAAGGTCCACAGGTTTATGGGATTAACGTATTTAAAGTGAAAGAGGTTTTACAGTGTCCCAAGTTGACGGTACTGCCTCATAGTCATCCTGTTGTGCGTGGGGTCGCACATTTGCGTATCGGTACTATCCCTATTATGGACTTAAGTATGGCAACGGGGGGGGCCAAAATCGGCCAGCTCGATAATGCTTTTGTGATCATTACTGAATACAATTTAAAGACCCAAGGTTTCTTAGTTGCGGGCGTTGAACGAATTGTCAATATGAACTGGGGGGATATTCACCCACCACCAAAAGGCACAGGGCGTGAACATTATTTAACCGCGGTGACCGAGGTGGATAATAAGCTGGTAGAGATTATTGATGTCGAAAAAGTATTGGCTGAAGTATCTCCTATGAATGAACAGATGTCGCAAAATGTGGTCTCTGAAAAAGTCGTAGCAGAGGCAAAAGAACTGCATGTCTTGATTGTGGATGATTCTAAAATTGCGCGTAAACAGGTTACTCGTTGTTTAGAAGAAATAGGGGTCAAGGTAACGGCTTTGAATGATGGTATGCAGGCGTGGAAACATCTGCAGGCGTTAACCGATGCTGGTGAACGTATTCAAGATAAATATTTGATGATGATCTCAGATATAGAAATGCCAGAAATGGATGGTTATACACTGACTACCAGCATTCGTAATGATTCACGGATTGCAGATTTTAATATCGTTTTGCATACCTCTTTAAGTGGTGTCTTCAATAAAGCTATGGTTGAGAAGGTAGGCGCTGATGGTTTTATTGCTAAGTTCAACCCGGATATCTTAGGGGTAGAAGTGGTAAAGCGTATTGAACAATTTAGGCAAGGTAAATAAGGAATGGCGACATGAGTTTCTCTATCAGTCCTAGTGAATACGACCTGTTCCGAAAAAAGTTAGAGTCCTATAGTGGTATTCTGCTCGGTGATAATAAAGAATATTTAATCACTAGCCGCTTACGCCGTTTATTAGAAGCGGAGGCGTTAACGAACCTAACGCAGTTAGTTGATGCTATGGAGAGCAATTTAAGATTAAAAGAATCTGTGATTGATGCCATGACAACCAATGAAACATTGTGGTTTCGTGACGATCATCCGTTTAAGATCTTTCGTGAAAAACTGTTACCCGAGCTGGCGAAGTCTCGTCGGCCATTGCGTATCTGGTCGGCCGCTTGCAGTACGGGTCAAGAGCCTTATTCTTTGAGTATTGCTATTGAAGAATTCAAACGCATGCATCCTGGGGCCTTGAGTGCCGAGGTTAAAATTATTGCTACCGATATTTCACCCACAGCGCTAGCCATTGCCCGTGACGGTATTTATTCGCAATTAGCATTAAAGCGTGGCATGGGCGATGTGCATCTAAGACAATACTTTAACCAGCAGGGTGAAGATGAGTGGCAGATTAACGATGAAGTGAAACGCCGTATTGAATTTCGCCCATTAAATTTGCAAACAAGTTATAGCTTGTTAGGAAAATTCGATATTGTATTTTGTCGCAATGTGTTGATTTATTTTTCGCCTGATTTTAAAACCGATATTCTAAAGCGCATTCATGGCACGCTAAATCAAGATGGCCATTTATTTATTGGCGCCTCTGAGGCAGTGAATAATTTATCCGATTATTATCAGATGACGCAATTCAATCCTGGAATCTCATATCAAGCTAAGCCGATTGCCGCTGGCAGTCGGTAAGGCTTTGCCGCTTGCCTCTCTTTCTTATCCCATACACACCTCAGAAATGTCTATAAACCCTATAAGTTATTGAAAAATAACGATATTAAATAATATTGAAAAGTTGGTACGAGCTTTGCTCTAACTCTTATATGCACATTTGCGAAGAGAGTTAGTTATGGGTTCAATCAATTTCAACAACGCTTTAGGGGTTCACCCAGATGCTATGTTATTGCGTGCTAAGCGCGCTGAAATCTTGGCCAATAACCTAGCCAATTCAGATACTCCAGGGTTTAAAGCCCGGGATATTAACTTTCAAGCCATGCTGGCCAAAGAAAGTAAAAAACATGCGAGTTCGAATAGCTTGGATATGAATGCGACTAATAGCGCTCATATCGTGACGGGTTCTCGTAGCAATAGCGAACTTCAGTATCGTAATCCTTCACAGCCTTCAATCGATGGTAATACGGTTGATACGCAAATCGAACAAACCCTTTTTACTCGTAATGCCATGGATTACAACTCCAGCTTTGAATTTCTAAATGGGAAATTCAAAGGGCTTAAATCTGCGATTCGAGGAGAATAATCATGTCATTAGGTAATATTTTCGACATCGCCGGTTCTGGCATGAATGCTCAATCTATGCGTTTAAATACGACGGCCAGTAACATAGCCAACGCCGATAGTGCGAGCAGCAGTATTGATGAAACCTATCGCGCTCGTAAGCCTTTTTTTGCCGTTATGCATAACGAGTTTTTAAACGTTAATAAAGATAATCAGTTTCATTCACAAGGGGATGAAATTGGCGCGGGGGTGCAAGTGAAAGGGATTGTTGAAAGTGATGCTCCGTTGCAGCCAAGGTTTCAACCGGATCATCCGTTAGCGAATGAAGAAGGTTATGTCTATTACCCTAACGTGAACGTCGTGGAAGAAATGACCGATATGATGTCATCTTCTCGCAGCTATCAAATGAACGTTGAAGTACTTAAAACAGCGAAGCAAATGCTGCAACGTACTTTGATGCTAGGAGAATAATCATGTCAGCCATTGATAATTCTAATCCCGCATCTTCAGTGCTCGATCAATATTCGAGTAGCACTAAGAATGCTGATAAACCGAAAACGAATGAGATGGGGCAAGATGAGTTTTTGAAACTTATGATTGCCGAACTGAATAACCAGAACCCACTCGATCCACAAGATAATGGTGAGTTCATTGCTCAACTGGCGCAGTTCTCTACCGTAGAAGGCTTGGACAAATTAAATAATACCACCGAGGGTATGTCCGATGGTATGCGTTCAAGCCAAGCCTTGCAGGCTTCCTCATTAGTGGGTCAATCTGTGATTGTTGAGGGTAATGACATGGGCTTGTTATTGAATAAAGGCATTATCAGTGGCTATAGCGAACTCCCCGAATCAACCACAGATTTAAAACTGGTTATTGAAAACGAGAATGGCCAGTTGCTAGAGCAAATCTCATTGGGTAATCACGCCGCGGGTGAAATGTCGGTGCGTTGGGATGGTTTAAATCTGATGTTAGATGGTGAAATTGTTGATCTCGATAACCGCAAAATGAATCGCCAAGAATTTTATCAAGATGAAAATGGTGAGCAGGTATTAGATGAGCAGGGTCAGCCGATCCCAGTACCTTATCCTCCGGGTGAATACCGTTTTAAAGTGACTGGCAGTATTGCCGGTAAAGCTGAAGAATTTAATACCTTAATGAGCGCACGGGTCGATAGTGTCAGCTTAAGTCCTACGGGAACGGCGACTCTGAATCTTGCTGGTGGCAAGCGTGCAGGTATGGACGAAATCAAACAAATTGTTAACGAATAATCGTGGTGTCGTGGAGAAATTATTATGAGCTTTAATATTGGTTTAAGTGGTATTCGCGCGGCTTCCACAGATTTGGAAGTTACTGGTAATAACGTTGCTAATGCCAGCACTACAGGGTTTAAAGAATCCCGTGCTGAATTTAGTGATGTCTATACCAATACGTTATTGGGCACAGGTAGTAAGCCTGTGGGCAGTGGGGTAATGGTGGAGAATGTTCGCCAAGAATTTAGCCAAGGTAATATCAGTGGGACTGAGAATGCGTTGGATATGGCTATTGATGGAAATGGTTTCTTTGTTTTAGAAGATAGAGGGACAATTTCTTATACCCGTGCGGGGTTATTTGGTTTAGATAAAGAAGGTTATGTGGTGGCGAATAATGGCGGCCGTGTACAAGGTTTCGATGCCAATAGCGATGGTGTTGTCAGTGGTGTATTAGGCCCATTACAGATTGAAGTCGGCAATCAAGCCCCAGCATTAACCAGTCGAGTTTCGGCTATTTTTAACCTGGATGCCGGAGAAAATGTACTGCAAACACAAGGCTTGGAATTAACCTCTAATGGTTTGGCTATTGGCGTCGCGGATTCAGGCATCATTGAATCCACCGCGTCGTATTTAGTGGCTGCAGGTCAGCCAACGACGGCTGGATCCCCCGCCTTATTGGACTGGACAGGGGGTAATACCGTCGCTGCAGTCGGGGCGGGTGGTGCCTTTGGACCCGCGGATATTCAGTTTGATCTTGGTGATGGTAATGGTTTGCAAACGGTATCTGTGACCACTACTGGGGTACTTTCGGAACAAGGGTTATTGGCTGAAATTCAAACCGCCATTGATGGCGTTTTTGGTTCTCAACAATTGACCGCAACGACTTCGACTACGGGTGAACTGGTCATTCAACGTGCTGGTATTAATGGCACTAACGGGACGAGTTTCACAACCGTAGATATCAGTTTTAATGCCGAATTTGGTCCTCACGGTGGTGTTCAGGCAGGCACAGCGGGTTCGCCGTTATTTGTTGGCTCAGTGCCGCAAAGTGCTGATTTCCGTTCTATCCCAGGCACCTCGACGACGACCCGCTCAACCTCTACGCCACCGTTAAATATCGTCGTCTCAGATGCGGGGGCGCCGCATCAGTTAACCGCTGATAATGTGTATGCGAATCTGGATATCAGTAATGGCGGTGGTAATGTATTAGCCTTTAGTATTGCAACCGAGGGGGGGGCAACGTATCCGATTAATTTAAGTGAAGCCGCTTGGGTGGGGGCGGCCCCAGCAAATTATGCATCAGTTTCTATTGCGGAAATGGTTGCGGAAATCAATGCGCAGATAACCGCTACCTCCGGTGGTGGTAATGAAGAAACCTTGGCATTTGATAACGGTGGACGCATAGAGTTTCAGGCTCAAGTGCCACCAGCGGCCAATGGTGATTTCGTTCAAATTGCGGATAATACTACCTCGTCGGTAACGTATGATTTAAATAACTTAGGTTTTTTATCGAGCAACCGCCTAGATGCTGGCAGTGAGCCAGTGCAGGCCAATAATGAGTTTAACTTAGAGGTAACTAGTACCAGCGGAAATGGTGCGGGTCCTTTCCAAATTACGATTCCTGCCAATAGTTATGCCAGCTTAGATGATATTGCTGTGGCTGTGCAGCAGCAGATCGATGTCTATATTGGGGCTGGTGGCCTCAATGGCAAAGTGACGGTCGCGGCTGTGGGTGGACAGCTGGTATTTACCAATACTAATACTGGTGCGGGTGAAGGTATTTCGATTACGCCGACTGCGGCAGAGCCACAAGCCGCATCGGCGTTAGGTCTGGATAGTTTGTTTGCGGTAACCGGCCAAGATGAAGTTGATAAATCCAATTCATTCCGCTTGAATTTAACCGTTCCGGCCCCCGATAGTGATAACCGTTCAGGTTCGGTTTTAATCTCTTTAGATGAAGAGTATCGCTCGGTTCAGCAGTTAGCGACCAGTATTAATCGCCAGTTAAATAGTCAAAATGGGGATGATTATATTGGTATTCGCGCTCAAGCCGTGGAAATATCCCCTAGTGTGGTACCACCACAATTCACCTTAGAGCTTGTCGCCGTAGAAAAGGGTGAAGCCTCGATTATCAGTATTTCGGATATCACAGCCTCGGGCCCGGATGTCAGTGCGGAGGAATTGTTTGCCATCTTACAGTCAAATCCAGCCGATGGTAGTTTATTAACCACTGGGATTGAGGGGGTAAATAACCAATACCCAGAACAGCAGGTGACCTTAGTCGACCCAGAAGGTAATGAAACCACAGTGACGATTCCTGAAGGCACCGAAGCTAACGAAATAGCCAGTATTTTTAATCAGCAAGCAGGGATGACGGCAACGGCTAATACTGAGATGACCATTCCGCTATCCAGTTACAACAATCCAGGCAATACACTTAATATCGTGGTTAATGGGCAACAGATTGCGGCCACTACCTTGCCAGAAATGGCTGATGAAATTAATAGTTTCCGTAGCACGACATTACCAGGCTTTAATGCCAGGGTTAATGAAAGTGGTGACTTGGTCATTACCAATGAAATTGGCCGCGATGTTAAATTAGAAATCGAAAGCCCCGCAGCCACAGATAGCTTGGTCGTGATGGGGGCAGAGAATACTGGCCCAGTTGTATTAGGCGGTACAGCTACTGCGGCTACCGCAGCGGCGGTGGGTGGGCACATCACCTTCACCTTGAATGAGGGTTATACCTTACAGGATCCTCAGCCTACGATTTCGGGATTATTTGGGGCGTTAACAGAAGATGAGTTTACTGCGGTAACCTTGAATGCTTTTGATCCTCTTGATCAAAATACCTATAACCATGCGACCTCAACCACCACTTACGATAGCTTGGGTAATGCCCATGTAATGACTCAGTATTTTGTGAAAGAGCCGGTAGACCCTAATCGCCCTAATGAGCAAAATATTTGGGCTATGTATGTCATGGTTGATGGTCAAGATGTGGGGGATCCTGATGTGGCATTAGCCTTCCCTGAAAATTTAGCGCCAACCCGTGCGCGCCATGAATTGTTTTTTAATCAAGACGGCACTTTGGATTTAGAGGCTACCGGTGATATTTATGTCACCAACTGGGACCCAAGCGATGAAAATGGTGATTCCAGTGGTGCCTTGAACTCACAGAATGTATTGGAGGGTGGATTACCTTTAACGACCCCTGCTAGTAATTCAAACTTCCAAATTGTCTTAGAAGGCTCAACTCAGTTTGCTAGCTCATTCTCAGTCAATGGTGTCAGTCAAAATGGTTATACCACAGGGCGCCTGGCTGGCTTAGAAGTGGATCAAGAGGGGGTTATTTTTGCGCGCTATACCAATGGCCAAGCTCAGGTATTAGGCCAAGTAGCCTTAGCTAACTTCCGTAATCCTGAAGGTTTGACCCCATTAGGAGGAACGGGTTGGGGTGAGTCGTATGAATCTGGGGTAGCGACTGTGGGATCTCCACGAACCGGCTCTTTTGGGCAGCTACGGTCTTCAGCTTTGGAAGATTCGAATGTTGATATCTCGGAAGAATTGGTCGGTTTAATTATCGCTCAGCGTAATTTCCAGGCTAGTGCTAAAACCATTGAGACCACAGACCAGATTACCCAAACCATTTTGAACCTTTAAATGAATATGCTTTAAACCGACAGTAATAGCGGCAGCCACTCTCCGCCTAGATCCATGATTTAGGTTCAAGGTTGCCGTCTTTCCTTTCTCAGTCTCACTTCTGCCTCTCTATATCCTGCTAAGTTATTGAATTTATAAGTAATTATATTATTGGCACTGCCTTTGCAATGTATCTAATAAAGCATTAAAGCGATATTAAATTTTAGATTTGCAGGAGTTAGGTTATGGATCGCGCATTATATATTGCCATGTCCGGTGCCAAACAAAACGTGGTTAGCCAGACGGCTCATTCAAACAACTTAGCCAATGCCAGTACTACGGGTTTTCGTTCTGATTATACCCAGTCACGTGCGCAGCCTGTTTTTGGTGATCATTTTCCGACTCGTGCATTTGCCATGGCTGAGCGTCCTGCTAGTGATTTTCGCCAAGGCCCATTGCAAGAAACTGGCCGTCAAATGGATGTGGCCATTGAAGGTCCTGGTTGGTTTGTAGTGCAGGGGGCTGATGGTGAAGAAGCTTATACTCGCGCTGGGGATTTATCCGTTGACCCTCAAGGGCGATTGATCAATGCCCGTGGCCTGCAAATGATGGGGGATGGTGGGCCGATTGTGATTCCTCCTTTTGAATCGATAGAAATTGCCCGTGATGGCACGATTTCTATTCGACCTCAAGGTGAAGGTGCCGCGGCCGTTGCCGAAGTGGTACAGCTGCGCTTGGTTAACCCAGACGGTAAGAGTTTAGAAAAAGGCGAAGATGGTTTGTTTCGCATTCGAGGTCGTCAGCCTAGAGATCCAGGCGCTAATGTCGATCCAAATATGACCTTGGTTAATGGCTTTGTCGAAGGCAGTAATGTGAATGCCGTGACGGAATTAACCCAGGTATTGGCAATGAATCGTCAATATGAAATGCAGATCAAATTAATGAAAACCGCCGACGAAAATAGCGCGGCAACTACTCAGTTATTAAGCGCGCAATAAGGGGGATGTATGCATTCAGCATTATGGGTAAGTAAAAGTGGTTTAGAGGCACAAGATCTAGCCTTAACAACGGTCTCGAATAACCTTGCTAACGTTTCTACTACGGGCTTTAAAAAAGACCGTCCGGTATTCGAAGATTTATTATATCAAATTCAACGACAGCCTGGGGCAAACTCATCGGCGGATACCCGTTTACCTTCGGGTTTGCAGGTCGGCACAGGGGTAAGAACGGCGGGTACTCAAAAAGTATTTACTACTGGCAGTTTGCAGCTTACTGATCAGCCATTGGATATGGCGGTGAATGGTCGGGGATTTTTTCAGATTCAGATGCCTGATGGCACCCTGTCTTATACCCGGGATGGCACTTTTCATATCAATGCCGAAGGCACCATAGTGAACGTCAATGGCTATGCGCTGGAACCGCAAATTGATATCCCTGAACTCACAAATCAATTAACCATTAGTAACGATGGCATAGTGCAAGCGACCTTGTTTGGTGATGCGACGCCACAAGAGCTAGGGCAAATTGATCTGGTGGATTTTATCAATCCAGCGGGTCTGCAAGCGGCTGGTGGCAATTTATTTAAAGAAACCGCCGCGAGTGGCGCCCCTAATGTAGGCGTCGCGGCAAACGATGGTTTTGGTGCGATTGAACAAGGCGCGTTAGAAAACTCAAACGTAGAAGTTGTGGAAGAGTTAGTGAAGATGATTACCGTGCAGCGCGCTTATGAAATGAACTCAAAGGTCGTTTCAGCTGCGGATCAGATGTTGCAGTTCTTAACCCAGAATACCTAATAGTAGTGATAAATAAGCGGAGAAATAAGATGAGATTAATTAACTATTTAGTTCCCGCAATACTGACGATTTCAGGCTGCAGCAGTGTGCCTTTGGAGCAGGATGTATATCCGAACGATCCCGAGTACGCTCCGGTTCCTTCTTCTTCATTGCAGGCGGCTCCCAATATAAATGGTTCCTTGTATAAATCTAATTATAGCTTGAGCTTATTTTCGGATCAGCAAGCGACCCAAGTCGGTGACATTATTACGGTGATTTTTGATGAACAATATAACTCGTCAAAATCGGCCGAAACTAAGTCGAAAAAAGATTCTTCCAATAGTGCTAATCCGGTAAGCCTATTAAATACTGTGCCTGGTTGGAGAAATTTAGGCCTAGATATTGATGTCGATCATAATCGTTCTTTTAATGGTAAAGGCGATGCCGATCGTAGTAATAGTTTAAGTGGCACGATTTCTGTAACAGTTTCCGACATATTACCGAGTGGTGTATTGCAGATTCGGGGTGAGAAATGGTTAACCTTGAGTGAAGGTGACGAATATATTCGTATTATTGGTCTGATTCGGCCACAAGATATCACCCCGCAAAATACCGTTATGTCGAGTAAAGTCGCGGATGCACGGATTAAATTTGGTGGTCGTGGCAACTTAAATAACGCGACTAAAGAAGGTTGGTTTGGTCGTATGACAAACAGTGCTTGGTGGCCTTTTTAACGAGGTGGTTACTGTATTAATGCCAGCGCTAAAGCTAAGTTTGGAGAAAATCGTGAATATTTTGACTGAAAAAGGCTTGAACAAGATTTATATGATGATTATTTGGCGCTTTATGGTATTCGTTATTTTGACGCTGCCGATGGTATTACCTACGGCTCATGCCGAGCGCATTAAAGACATTAGTTCCATTGCCGGTGTACGCAGTAATCAGTTGATTGGTTATGGTCTAGTGGTTGGCTTAGATGGCTCCGGGGATAAAGCCCCTTTCACGACACAAACCTTTCGTAACATGATGGCGGAGTTTGGTATAACCATACCGAATGGGGTTGATCCTAAATTAAAAAATGTGGCGGCGGTTTCAATTACTGCAGAAATGCCCGCCTTTGCCAAACCAGGTCAGCGTTTGGATATCACAGTCTCTTCTTTAGGGAATGCAAAAAGTTTACGTGGTGGCTCATTATTATTTGCGCCTTTAAAAGGGGCTGATGGCCAGGTCTATGCGATTGCCCAAGGGAACTTAGTGGTCGGAGGCTTTGGTGTGCAAGGCAATGATGGTTCAAAAATTACAGTGAATGTCCCTAGTGTGGGGCGGATACCAAATGGTGCAACGGTTGAGCGCGCCATTCCCAATGCGTTTGGCCACGGTGATAGCTTGGTACTGAATCTTGATCAAGCCAACTTTACTACGGCACGACATATTATCGATAAGTTAAACGACCTGTTAGGACCCGGTACAGCGGAGGCGCTAGACGCCACCTCGATTCGCATCAGTGCGCCCAGAGACTTAAGTCAGCGGGTTTCGTTTTTATCTGTGATTGAAAATATAGAAGTCACCACGGGTGAATCGCGAGCGAAAGTGATTATTAATTCTCGTACCGGTACGATCGTCATGGGACAGCATGTGAAAATTGAGCCAGTTGCGGTAACCCATGGCAGCTTAACGGTGACGGTACAAGAAAATATAGAAGTCGTGCAGCCAAATGCTTTAGCTGAAGGTGAAACCGCGATCGTGCCAAGAACTAATATCAATGCGACTCAAGAGAATAGCCGCATGTTTAAGTTTGGTCCTGGGGTATCCTTGGATCAAATTGTAAAAGCGGTTAATGAGGTAGGCGCAGCACCAGGTGATTTAATGGCTATACTAGAAGCATTGAAACAAGCGGGTGCATTAAAAGCTGAGCTTGTGGTTATATAATATTGATGTGATGCTAGGAATAAAATACACATGCTTCAGCAGAATACTTTATTAGATGAAATAGAAGCCCTTAGCGCTGAAATTCATTCGTTATTAAAGCAAGGGGTGAAAGCACTCAGTGAAAAACGCATTGAGCAGCGCCAGCAAAAAATTGAATTATTATTCATTCATCCCGATCGCATAAGCGCAGCAGACCAGCAGCGTTTAATGACTATGCTAGATCAAGATGAAGACATTAAGCAGCAGTTAAAAAAAGAACAGCAAGAGTATCATAACCGTAATCGCAAACGTTCTAAGCTAAAACTGTATAAACAAAATAGCTAACTCAAGCGGCAAGTCCTTGCCACTTTCATCACCATTTATTTCAGAAACCTGCCAACCTTCTTGCTAATACCCTGTTAACCCCCATGAATGCAGTAACTTCCTAGTTGGCAAAGAACTTGCTCTATAAAACTAGATAGAAGCCGATCCGACCCTGATGGATCAAAACTAATGAGAGTGGGATAGTTTTATGATTGCTAGTCCAGTTGCACAGCCACAAGATGTTTATACAGACCTTAATAGTCTGCAAAGCATTAATGATATTGGTCGCGAAGATAAAGACCAGGCTCTACGCAAGGTTGCTGAGCAGTTTGAATCTATGTTCGTCAAGATGATGATGAAGTCAATGCGCGATGCCAATAAGGTCTTTCAAGAAGATTCGATTATGCATTCACCACAAGAAGATTTTTATCAACAGATGTATGACGACCAGCTTTCTGTGAGTTTATCGGGCAAGCAAGGTATGGGGCTCGCAGACGTTATCTATCGTCAGTTAAATCAGCAATACGGTGATCCTACTAAGCGGGAAGACGTGCAGTGGCAACCTCTGGATGATAGACGTAAAAACTTCTCTCATGCGATCGACCTTCAGCCCATTGAAAATAAAAATACTCAGCTTAAATCGACCCACGAAAAACCCAGCTTTGAAATTGATAGCAGTTTTATAAATAAAGCGTCGAGCCTCGAGCTTAATCCGGATGTGAACTCTAAGGCTAATTCAACTGGAGAATCGAGCACAGACGAAAAAATTCAAGCATTTAATAGCCCGCAAGATTTCATTCAGCAACTTTACCCAGCGGCGAAAAAGATCGCTAAAGAAATGGGCATCAGCCCGAAAGCAATTATCTCCCAAGCGGCATTAGAAACTGGCTGGGGCCAATTTATGATTGCTGGGAAAGATGATCAACAAAGCTTTAACTTTTTTGGTATCAAGGCGGATAGTCGTTGGTCGGGGGAAAAGGTCACAGTGACCACTCATGAGTATCGAGAGGGCAAGCGGGTTAACGAAAAAGCAGACTTTCGTAGTTATCCGAGTATTGAAGCTGGGTTAAAAGATTATGCACAATTTTTACAAGCCCAACGCTATGATAAAGCGATGGCCGCGGGGACCGATGTAGAGCAGTACGCTCATGAATTACAGCAAGCTGGGTATGCAACGGATCCTGAGTATGCAGAAAAAATTTCACGTATTGCCAATAGCGAGATGATGCAAGCGGCATTAACCTCAAGTGGCCAGTCTTCGAAGATGATGGAGGTGCCTCGTGGGTGATTTATTAGGCATTGGTATTTCCGGTTTAAAAGCCCAGCAAACCGCGTTATCGGTGACGGGGCACAACATTACGAATGCGGGTACCGAAGGCTATAGTCGCCAGACGGTTGATTTTCATGAGAATACTCCGCAATTTATTGGTGGTGCATGGGTCGGTAATGGCGTTTCTGTTGATACCATTAAGCGGGTATATGATGAGTTCTTAACCGAACAAATGCAGCGTGATACCTCCACCTTTAATGAGTTTGATACCTTAGCGCTGAACGCCTCGCAAATAGACAGTTTATTAGCCGATCCGGGTACGGGTATTCAGCCAGGTATTGAGCGTATGTTTGGCTCATTACAATCTGTAGTCGATGACCCATCTTCCTTGCCGGCTAGGCAAGTTTTAATCAGTGAAGCAAATGGCCTGGTGGATCGATTTTCCAGTATTAACGATCGCTTAATGGATCAAAGCGATATTATTAATGGCCAGATGAAAATTATTGCTGGAGAAATTTCAACCATAGGTAAAGCCATTGCTGAGCTGAATGAGCAAATTCAGTTTGCCCTTGCAGCCTCTAGTGGCAAGCAGCCAAATGATATGCTGGATCAGCGCGATCGCTTAATTACTGATCTTGCCGAACTGGTATCGGTTGAAGCGGTTGAGCAAGATGGTAGTGCAGTTAATGTCTTTATTGGTAATGGACAAGCATTAGTCGTGGGCAATAATTCGAATGAAATATTAGCGACCACAGGTAATTCAGACTCTTCACGAGTCGGAATATTTTTTCGTAACGGAGGGCGCGAACAAGAGATTACGACTGAGATTAAGGGTGGTCAGTTGGGGGGCATGCTTGAATTTCGGGCAACGGTTTTAGATACAACGTTTAATGCGTTAGGTCGCGTCGCGATGAGTATCAATGAAACGTTTAATCAGCAACATATTTTAGGGATTGATTTTGAAGGTAATAAAGGGGGTAATTTCTTTAGCGATATTAATACCCCAAGTAATACCTATTCAAGAGCGCAAGGTGATGCGCGTAACGCACAGCCAAACGATAGATTGGTATCAGTTCATGTGACTGATACGTCGAAATTAACCACTGATAATTATCGCATGGAATTTCCTGGCCCAGGGGATTATATTTTTAAAGTATATAATGATAATAGCGGTGAAGAGATAGCGTCTACGGCGTTAACCGGGTTTTTACCGCAGGCATTAGAGATTGATGGCTTTGAAATACGTTTAGAAGCAGGCAGCTTTCAAGCAGGGGATAAGTTTTTATTAACCCCAACACGTTCCGGTGCTGGCAACCTTGATATGAAAATTACGCGCCCAGAAGAGGTTGCGATTGCTTCTCCAATATCAACCGATTCAGCGATTGGTAACCGAGGTAGTGGGGCTATATCTCAAGGCTCAGTATATGATGTTAATACCCCTTATTTATCCAGCGAAGGAGAAATGGACCCACCGTTATTAATTCGTTTTTCGGCTGCCGACCGTTTTGACGTATTGGATAATTCAGATCCAGGTAATCCAATTCCTTTATTTCCACCGCTAATGAATCAGAACTATTTTCCTGGTATTTCGAATAGCCTATTACCCGCCGATGAAGGAAAAACGGCCTTTACTAGCTTTGGTGGTTATTTGCCGGTTAAGCCGACTTATCAAGCGCCAGCACCGGCTCCCATAGTGAATGCGGTGAATGGTTTTTTTCCTGAACGCATACGTATTAATCTTGAAGACCCTAAGACAGGTTTAGTTACCACTCAGCCTTTATTGACAACTCCTGCTAATGCTTCTGCGCAAGAAATTGCTCGTTTATTATCTGAACGTAATGGGATCGAAGCCAGCGCTCGCACCACAGTTGAACTCACAGATTTTACCTCTGATAATAATTCTTTAATTAATATGGGCTTAACCCTTAATGGTATTCAGCTAACGGATACTTTAGGGGTAGGGCAAACCAAATATGATGCAGAGTATCCTGCCGTTGTCCCAGATCCTATTACCCCCAATTTTATTGCTGATCGCATCAATGCCAACCGTGCACTTCAAGATAAAGGCATTATTGCAAAAAGTGATGGTGATACCGTGACTATCATTGCTTTGCAAGGGGAGGACTTATCTTTTGATGTGACTGGGGATATGGGGGATAGCTTCACCCTATCCAATGGTCAGGATATTAAACTCACACAAACGGGAGCATCGCCACTTAGAAACTTGTCGGAATTTGAAGGCTTTGATTTTACCGTCGATGGACCTTATACCTATGATTTTGAGGTGCCAGGGCAAGGCACTTTCAGTATTGAACTAACGGGAAATCATGCCACAGGGGCGGATGTATTAAACGAAATAGAAAATAAAATTGCCGCCAGTGGCCTGTCATATTCTGGCAATGTAGATGCGGTTTTAGACGAAAAAGGTAATATTAGTTTTCAATCAAGATTACAAATTACCGGCACAGGGCCTAACGGTAGTAATAAAGTTGCCATGGGTGGGGAAATAAAAGTGGTGACAGAAGAACACTACAGTTTAGATATAGACCCTCCTGGTAATAACTTATTTAATACTGCTCCTGTGGGCAAACCCATACACTTTGGATTTGAAATAGAAATTGAAGGCTTGGTTCAAGCCGGTGATAAATTTACCGTACAGTTTAATAAAGACGGCACCTCAGACAGTCGTAATGGTACTCGCTTGGGTGATTTACAAATTCGCGATAGTATTAATGGTAATGCCAGTTATAGCGAAGCCTATTCCACCTTAGTAGAAGAGGTGGGCTCGATTACAAGCCGAGCTCAGCTTAATCAGGACTCTAGTGAGGTTTTATTGCGTAACTCAAAAGATGCCGTCGATAGTGCATCTGGGGTTAACCTCGATGAAGAAGCCGCGGCACTTATTCAATATGAGTTAGCGTATAATGCATCGGCAAAAGTAATTAAAGTTGCTCGCGATATTTTTGATACCTTACTTAATACTTTTTAATTTCAGCCTTAGGAGACTTTAGAATATGCGTATTTCTACCTTGCAGTCATTTAATAAAGGGCTGAACTCAATTTTAGATAACCAAAATCAGGTCAACAAAACCCAGCAGCAGGTTTCTAGCGGACGCCGAGTATTAACCCCAGCAGATGATCCGATTGCGGCGACAAAAATATTACAGCTGCAACAAGATGCTGCGTTACGCGAACAGTTTGGTAAAAACATGACGGGGGCGCAAGGGCGACTAAGCCTAGAAGAAACTCAACTAGCAGGGATTACTGAAAACCTGACACGGTTAAAAGAATTAACCATTAAAGCCGGAGATGGTGCCCAGACTCTTAGCGATCGCCAAGCCATCGCGGCGGAGGTGCGGGAGATATTAGGCTCAGCGGTCAATTTAATGAATTCAAAAGACGCCGGTGGTGAATACCTTTTTTCGGGTTTTAAGGGTGGGACACAACCTTTTCAGCAAAACGAAAATGGACGATATGATTATGTCGGTGATGAGGGGCAGCGTTTTATATCGATTGCCAGCTCTACTACGGTAGCCACTGGAGATAATGGTAAGAATTTATTTGTTGATGTGAAAGCCGCAGAAAATTCCTTTACGACCCAAACCAACCCGTTGAATCAAGGCACGGGTATTATTAACCCAGGTTTTGTTGTTGATAAAGAAGCCTATGCAGACTTTTATCCTGAAGACTTAGTGATTACCTTTAATGCCGAAAGCGCGATTTCACCACCAGGGCCTAACTTTACCATTCGCCAAGCTTCTGATGGTCGAGTAGTCGAAGGTCTTGAAATGGAAAGCTATAATAAAGGTCGTGAAATTATTGTTGCGGGAGTGGCGCTAAAGATAAATGGTGATACACAGCCCGGTGATGAGTTCTTAGTGAACTCGTCGGAAAAACAAAGTATTACCGATACTATTTATCGATTATTAGATGGTCTCAATACCCTTGGGGATACCCCGACGGATTCAGCAACCTTAACTAATTTATTAGATAATACTCTGAATAACTTGGCTTATGCGCAATCCAGTATTTCTCAAGTTCGAAGTGAAGTTGGGGCGCGGCTGAATATTATCGACAATACCTCAAGCTTAGCCGCGGATATTGATCTAGTGAGTAAGGCTGTATTATCTGAGTTAAGTGATGTTGATTTTGCCGAGGCCGTCAGTCGCTTATCATTGCAATCGTTTTTATTGGAAGCGGCGCAGCAGAGCTATGCAAAAATTCAAAACTTATCATTATTCAATCAGCTCTAACCTCTGGTTAATCATAATCTTCTAGGTCATTCTCTAGGTCACCTGCTATTTTTCTTCTCGGTTAGCTTCTATCTAACCAGCGACTTGCTGCCCCGAGTTTCTCCGCGTGACCTGCTTATAGTCCCTTAATGGGATTTTGCATAAAAATATCTGGTTATAAATATGCGCCTTTCATATTCCAAACACGACTAGATAAATAGCAAACAATTTCTAAAGTAATTCCAAATGGTGTCGTTAACCTTATTGAAATAAAGAATTGTCCAGAAACTTGGGCGTTCAAGGACTAACAGAGGGTTAAAAAAATGCCACAAATTATTAATACCAATATTGCCTCGTTGAACGCACAGCGTAACTTGGATAAATCACAGTCTTCAAACCAGCAAGCGTTACAGCGCTTATCATCAGGTCTTCGTATTAACAGTGCGAAAGACGATGCGGCAGGTTTGGCGATTTCGACTCGTTTCACCTCTCAGATTAAAGGTCTGAACGTTGCCGTACGTAACGCCGGTGATGGTATCGCTCTGGCACAAACTGCCGAGGGTGCTTTGGGTTCCATGAACGATAGCCTACAGCGTATTCGTGAACTATCAGTGCAGTCTGCTAACGCGACTAACTCTGATGTTGACCGCGACGCGCTGCAAGCGGAAGTTAGCCAGCTAGTGGCTGAAATTTCACGTACCGCTGATGAAACAGATTTTAACGGGCGTAAGCTGTTAGATGGTTCATTCTCTGCGGCTTTCCAAGTAGGTGCAAACGCAGGTCAAACCATTGATGTATCGATTGCAGAGTTAACGACAGATAAACTCGGTGCTTCAAATGCCTCGGGTATCAGTGCTAATGGTGTTGATGCGGCTTTGGCTAACGGTGACTTAACCATCAACGGTGTAGACATTAAAGCCAGTCAAGCAACAGATGATACCGCTTCAACGGTAAATGCGGCAAGCTCTGGTATTGCTAAAGTAGCAGCGATTAATAAGCAAACTGATGCGACCGGTGTTACAGCTTATGTGAATGAAACCGTCGCGGTGGGTACTAAAATGGTTGCTGGCGCAGGGGCTGGTGATCTGACCTTAAATGGTGTGACTATTTCTTTGTCTACTTCCACGGATGCTGCGGCTTCTCGCGCCTCGGTAGTAGAATCAATCAATGCGGTTGCTGACCAAACCGGTGTTACGGCAACAGACTCTGGTAATGATGCTGGTGGTGTCACCTTAACCGCTGCCGATGGCCGTAATATTGAAATGGCATTGGGTGGTACTTTATCCTCGGCTAATACAGGTTTGGCTGATACCAGTAATAACTATGTCGCTGGTTATACCTTGGTTTCTAATAGTGGTTCTATTGAAATCGGTGGTGGTGATGGTTCCGGTATCGGTGATATTAATAACAGTGGTTTAACCGCTGGCACCTATGATAAAGGGGTGGCTAGTGCGACCACCAGTTCAGTAACGAAATCAACGACTACCGGTAAGTTGGAACTTGCGCCAGATGGTGGTGCCGGTATTACTAATACCGTTGGTTTAACCGCGGCATTGACTGAAGCTCATTCGTATTCCGTTACTATCGATGGCACCGAGACAACTTTCCAGCTGGCTGCGGCTACGGCTTCTGAAGATATTGTGGCGGAAATGGCGAATACCATTACAGCCTCTTCTGCTGATGTTACGGCTTGGGAAGAATCAACTGAGACCTTATCTGCGGGTACGGCATTTGTTGCGGGTGAAGGCATTATCTTAGGGGGTAATACATTCGCCCTTGCATCAGATGATGCGGCGGGCTGGAGTGCTTTGACCGATGCGATTAACGCTTTTGATTTTGGTGCTAACGTGGATGTGAGTGCGGCATTTGATGAAACCTCTTCTGCCACTTCATTAGACTTAACCGTTAAAAACTTTGCCGCAACAGGCTTTGCTGTGGACGTTGCCGCGAACGGCGATATGGACCTAGGTGGCTTTGACATGCAGGCGGGTCTTACGACGCTTAGTGGCCAGCTGAATTTTGTCAGTAATACCGGTAAGGATGTGAGCGTTGATGTCACTCGAGACGTCGATGGTGCGGACGAGTTATTACTTGCAACAGAATTCTCTGCTTCAGGTAGTGGTACCTTGACTCAAACTAGCTACAGTGGGCCAAACGCATTAGCCGATGGTGACCTAGTCGTTAATGGGGTTGCGATTTCAGCGGCTAAAGCTTCTGATGATACCGCCTCAGCAACGGTGGCAAGTAATGGTACGCAGATTTTGTCTTCTTCTAAGTCAAACTCGGCCATCTCAATCGCGGCTGCTATTAACAAGGTTTCTGATGAAACCGGCGTCACTGCAGAAGTGGAATCAACTAAGGTTGTGGGTAGTACGAGTACGACTCCTACCGCGGATGCAACAGGATTTGAAACCGGTGACCAGGCGCAATTATTCATTAACGGTGTAGATCTTGGTAATGTCACTCTAGCGGATACGGGTGATGGTACGACCATTGACCAAGATAAAGCTAAGGCTGATGCGATTAACCTGATTAATGCTTCCTCTGGTAAAACCGGTGTCATTGCGGTGGATAATGGCTCGTCTATTTCCCTTGAAGCTGCAGATGGTCGAAATATTTCGGTCGCTATTAATAATAAGTCTGGGGCTACCGATAGTGCTACGGGTATTGGCTCTATGATGGGCTTAAACTCTTCTATCGATGGTATTGGTGAGTCGGTATTTGGTGATGCGGACGCTGCGGCTAACGTTTCGAATGTCAGTGCGGAAAGCCTAACGTATGAAACGACTGTGGGTAAGGTCAAGTTAACATCGGCTTCTGAGTTTGAAGTGGGTGTCGGTACTAACGGTAAAGCAGAGCTTGAAGCGATGGGCTTCCAAGCAGGCTCCTTTGGTGGTGGTGAAGATGGTCAATTCTTAGTCGATATTGATATCTCTACGGTTGAAGGTGCAACAGCGGCCTTGGTCGCTGTGGATAACGCCATTGGCCAGGTTGCTAGTCAGCGAGCTGACTTAGGTGCGATCCAAAACCGTATGGAATCTACCGTCAGTAACTTGCAAGTAACCTCTGAAAACTTGAACGCGGCCAACTCGCGCATTCAAGATGCCGACTTCGCGGCAGAGACGGCGGAATTGCAACGTACTAACGTGCTACAGCAGGCTGGTATTTCGGTACTCGCTCAGGCTAACGCTGCCGGCCAGCAGGTTCTTTCACTTCTAGGATAAGTCGTAAGACTGACTGAAACTCTCTATCTGATTTTAACCTGGTAGGTTAAAGAGAAGGTAGAGAGGTTCAAATCTTAGTAGTAAGAACCCTAGCCATTGAGGTGATATATGAATGATATGAAAGCCCATTTAACTGATAGAGTTTCGTTAGTGCCAAAGAATGCGACTCAGCTTTCATCTTCTGTCGCTGCTAATGCTTATGGAAGAGAGCAAGTCGCAGCAACAGGGAAAACCGAGGGTGGCAAAGCCTTGCCACTGAATGTTGAAAGGATTGCCGATATCAGTGAACAGCAGGTAAAAGATGCTGTTTCTAAATTAAATGAATACGTGCAATCAACGGAACGTACACTCGATTTTCAAATGGATGAAGATAGCGGTAAGACGGTCATTAGGGTATTTGATAAAGCTTCTTCAGAGTTGATTCGTCAGATACCCAATGAGTTAGCCTTAGAGTTGGCGCAAAACTTGAATGATGAAGAACCATCGTTATTGTTTAGCGCTCAAGTGTGACATTGCGAACTTATTGTTAGCACTAAATGAAGTAGTTAGCTAAAAATAACCCCAGACTAGCCGATAACGTTAGTACTGGGGTTTTTGCGTTCCAGTATGTAATGCTTTGAAGAGTGGAGGCAGGCTATGGCTGCTATTGAATCATTAGGCTTAGGGTCAGGGGTATTAACCAATGACCTAGTAGAAAAGATTGTCGGGGCCGAGCGTGAAGCCTCGGATAAACGTCTTGATCGTGATGAAGAGATTCTTGATGCTCGCATTACCGCTTATGGTGAAATTAAATCGTTAGCCTCGACCCTTCAAGTCGCTACGAGTGCGCTGTCTTTGCCTTCGACGGCGGGTTCAACTACCGCAACCTCATCCGATGAGTCTATCTTAACCACAGATGCTTCTATCTTAGCCGAACCAGGCACTTACAGTGTTGAGGTATTAAATACCGCCAAAGCCCATAGTGTTGTGACAGATGCTTATAGCAGCATCGATGAGATTATTGGCACTGGGGAAATACAAATCACTTTTGGTGAGATTACCTACGATGGTGGGGGCGGCTTTTTAAGCCAAGATGTTGACCCTACCAAAGGTGGGCCAGGCATTGTAATCGATGATTCGAATAAAACCTTAAGTGGTATCCGCGATGCAATTAATGATGCGGATATTGGTGCGAAAGCGTCGATTATTAATGATGGCTCTGGTTATCGTCTGGTCGTCAGCTCTGAAGAGACTGGGGTGAAAAATGCTATGCGCATTATGACCTTAGATGATGTGGGCGCGGTGGCGACCACGGGGTTATCGTCCATTGCTTATAATGAAGTACAAAGTGGCGTTGGCACTATGTCGGAAACGGCTAAAGGTGAAGATGCTCTGCTTAAAGCCAATGGCCTTACAATTACCCGTGATAATAATAATATCGATGAAGTTGTGCCTGGGGTGACGCTGAATTTATTATCAGCGGATGTGGGTAAACCGATTTCAATTGTCGTCTCTCCGGACGTCGCGGGTATCCAAGAAAAAATTCAAGATTTTGTAACTGCCTATAATGAATTTAAGAAATTTTCTGATGATTTAACCTCCTATAATTCCGAAACAGATCAGGCAGGGTTATTATTAGGGGACTCGACGATACGAGGGATTCAGTCACAAATACGCTCTATGATCAGCCAGCCCATTGCGGGTTTAAGTGGTACTAAATACCGCTCCTTGACAGAGTTAGGGGTCAATACCGATAGAACCAATGATTTTTTGTTAACTTTTGATCCGACCGTTTTTTCGAAAGCCATTAAAGAAGAGCGTGAATCCATTATTAGTATCATGGCAAAAAGTGGTACTGCGGATGATGCGCAAATTCGCTACATTAATGATTCGATTAATACGAAACCTGGCACCTACGGTATTGAAGTCACTCAGTTGGCTACCCAAGCAATTTATCAAGGGGGCAGTGTGGCGGGTCTGGATTTTGCCAGCCCTGTGGTTATCGATGATAGTAATAATAATTTTACCCTTAATCTGAATGGTAAAAATGAAGCCATCACTTTAGAGAAAGGCAGTTATGCGACAGGGGAAGCGTTAGCGAAGCAAATTGGTTTTCAAATTAACAGTAATGCGACTTTTAAGAAATTTGCTTATGGGGTGACCGTTGCTTATGACGCCACAGCTCAAAATTTCTCAATTACCTCGAATAAATACGGCGCAGACTCAAAAATTTCGTTTACTAGCATTGATTCTAATAGCGCTAATTCTTTAGGTTTTAATACCACGGGGAAAGGCACTTATGAAGGTGTCGAGTTAACCACGTTAAACAGTGATGCATTTTTAGGTAAGGGGTCGAAAACTCAACCCGGTAATCGTGCTTTAGCAACGACTGAAGGTATTAATTTTGCCTTAACCAATGCAACATTTTCGTTAGATATTGGTGGTGGTCCTATTGCAGTGACGGTGAATGCCAATGCGGCAGGTAATGATCTAAATGGCGATAGTATTATTGGCGATCGTAAAGATACCTTACAGGCCATACAAACTGCGATTGATGCTACAGCGTTAAGTGGTGATGTGCTGGCTGAGTTTGATGAAAATGGGTACTTAAGGTTTAGCACCACAGCTATTGGCAGTGCTCAGCAAATTGAAATCACCACAGTGGGTTCCACAAATAGTGATACTAAGTTGGGTTTGAAGGCTGGTCAGGGTATTCAAACCAACGGTGAGGATGCGGGCTTAACCTTTAGTACTGCGACTGAATTTAATATGGCGGTAGATGGTATTGGCACAACAACCAAGGTCAGTGTCCCTGCAGGAACCTATTTATCCGGGGCTGACCTAGCGACTGCAATGGCAACGGCAATGGATGATGCCTTATCAATCGACCCTGCTTTTGCTGGCTTAATTAAGGGGGGAGAGTCTGGTACAGGTACGCGCGATATCAGTACTAATATTGACTTTACTACAGCCAATGCTGGTTTCATGTTGAATGTATCTGGGGTCAAGCAAGAAGTTATTATTAATACCGACTCGGGGGATAATGTTGCGGATGTGCAAGCGGCCTTAGACAGTGCGTTTGGCGCTGGGGTTGTGACCGCAAGTATGGAAGGTACAGGTCTAAAGCTAGCCTCTGTGGCAACTGGCCATACTGAATATTTAGAGGTGACAGCGGATGGCCGCGGGGCGAAATCGGATTCAACCCTAGTCACTACTGATATTACCACTGGGATTGATTTTAGCGGTGGCAATAACGCGACCTTCACGTTAGCAGTCGATGGTATAGATATTAATGTTGATGTTAATGGTGATGGTACTGCGGGTACTAATGATGCGGCTTCAACGTTAAAAGTAGTGCAAGCGGCACTTGATAGCGCTTTAGCGGCCAGCGGCCAATTTTCTGCTGGAGACGTGGTCGCTAAGTTGGATTCTGGTAATTTATACTTTGAGACCCTCGCTAAAAATGGTGTTAGAACCGCGGCAACGTATGGCTCTTCTGCCAGTATAGAAATAAAAAATATTGCGGGTACGGCCGGGGCTAATCTAGGGTTAGTTAATGATAGTCAAAATAATGGATATGATACCCTAGGCTTTGATAAAACCCGGCGCTATGGTTATGACCTTAATGCTGATGTGAGTTATGTCTATGACTCAGTGAAGGATTTAGGCTCGTTACAAATTAATATCGGTGGTAACGCAACAGAAATATCCTTTACCGATATTGATGCCGCTGCGGTTTCATATTTTGGTCTGCAAGATGCGGCTATTTATTCACCAGAGATCGCTCAAGGGCAAAATGTTGAAGGTAAGGTTAATGGTATTGAGGCTAAAGGTAATGGCCAATACTTAACCGCCTCCGATGGCAATAAAAAAGCCAGCAACGGCTTTTATATTGCTAATCCTGGCGCTGACTTTACTAGCCCCGTCAATATCGATGCAAGCAATAATACCTTTACTATTAAAGTTGATGGGGTTGAAGCTGTGATTAGCTTGGCTCAACCTGCGGTCTATAACTCGGGTGAATCGTTAGCGGCTGCATTAACCAGTGCAATTAATGATGATGCGACTTATAAGGCCGATAATATTTCGGTTAAGGTGGAATATAACAATGACCCAGCTTCTTTTTCTTATAAAAAGTTTGGCATCATCTCGGCTTCAAAAGGTGAAAATTCTACCGTAAGTATGGTGAATGTTCCTGGTGGAGCGTCGGCAACCTTTGGTTTTATCAATGGCGTGGCGGATGGTGAATCCGGTAAAGCACAAGAAGGAAAAATAGATCCTTCTAGTGGTATTCGTATGAAGATTACCGGTGGGGCCTTAGGCGCTCGAGGCGACATTACTTATATCTCTGGTTTTGCTGATCAGTTAAATAAAAGTTTATTAGCTATGCTGGATAATTCTGACGGTATTCTATCGAACAAGCTGGATGCTTTGGATAACGACAAAGATAAGTTAGCAGAGAAACGAGAATCTATTGATAAGCGTATGTCGGCGCAAGAAGCTCGCTTGAAAAGTCAGTTTCTATACAATGATGCGATTGTATCTAAGTTAAACTCTACCGGTGATTTTATTAAGCAGCAATTTGAAGCCATGAATAACGCTAAAAAATAACCGCTATATAGGTCATAAGAATTCAATGTTGGATTGCTTGCGGCAATAAAACTGATACATGCCAGCAAAAGTATCTGGCTGAATTTTCTCAATACTGTGCCAGTTCTCCAGTGTATTGTGTTGATGTAATGGCCCTATGTTCGCTTCGAATATTTGACGAGCCGAGCTGGTAGGCAGCATGCCGATGAAATCGAGTTGGTTGTTGGCAAGTAAGTTTGAAATTTTACTCGGAGTGAACTGGTGTTCTTGTTCATGAAAGATTAAATCTCGGCAATTACTCATGCTGTAAAAGTCAGGGGAGTTTATTATGTCAGCCCAGTCGCCAGGTATTTGCTGCATTAATAAGGCTTGGCGCAAAAGCCTTTGGTCGAGATCCTTTGTATTATTTTTATTGTTTTGTGCTAATAAATTTCTAAAAGTAATTACTTGCTTACGTGCAGCCTCACTGTATAAAGCAATCTTCATTACCCCAGTAGGAGATAAAAGCTGCTGCAGAGCATTCAGGCCTTGATTAGGATCTTCCATGTGGTGCAAAACACCGGAGCACTCAATAACATCAAATAAAAGCGGAAAATCAGAAAACTCAAGAATATCCGCTTGAATAAACTGAATATTAGATACCTTGTATTTATTTGCTTGCTGCTGGGCATAGGCCAAGGAACGCCCACTTAAATCAATGGCGACGACATTCAAATCGTTAAAATAGCTGGCTAAACGAATCGCTTGTCGGCCGGTACCACAGCCCGCGACTAAGACATTTAATTTTTCTTTACCCTGCCAATGACTGAGGTTGACGTGTGGAAAATTTTTCAATAAAGCCTGTTGATAGCTACTCGCGGTATTAAAACCAATATCTTTCCAGCGAGGGTAAGGGTTCTCTTCATATTGATTTTTTACCTTAAGAGAAACTGAGTTATTATTTAATATATCCACAGGTTTCCACACAGGAAGTTTTTTCGCGAGGGTAATTTCTTTATCGTTATTACTGATAGCAAAAGTAATAATGTCGGACAAATAACTCTTTTTCAGTGTTTTTTGCAAAGACCTATCATTGAAAGTAGAGGCTAGAGATGTCTTCGATAAGTCTTTATATTGCGCCAGAATTAATACCGCGGGTGCTATATCATTAAGCTGCCACTGAGTTTCTGTGGTGACCTGGTAAAGCAAATCTTCTAATCCATTAACTATGTTCTCTTCATCTTGGGTAATCGGCCAGACATATTCATTGAGCTGAGCTTGGACTGCTAAATCGTGGGCGAGCTGCAGGTGATTACTCGGAATTGTCATATTTTGAACAGTATTAAATAATAACGTTTGTCTTAAACTAATAAATAATCGTTCTAATAAAGCATCACAGAAATAAAACTTCTTTAGGCTCATCAGCAATAATGGGTCACTGGCAATTTGGTCAAACTCCAGAGGGGTATTGGATTTGGTGATTTGTAATTTATGATGCAATAGCGTGGTCACAAGATTGCGTAATAAGGCGTGATCGACATCCTTGAAATCTAAATAACGTAATACATTGCTTTCAAGTTCTTGGGAATAAAAATCGGCGTTTATATGAGAAGCAGATTCAAATAACTTGTTTCTTATATGCAGATCATTAGCTTGCGTCTTAATCAGTTCTTGGTACATCTGGAAGGCTTCAACATATTTGCCTTGCTCTAAATAGGTGTAAGCCAATGAAGAAGCGGAGCGTGTAGCGACCTTAGAAATTTTCAACGAGGCTAAGAAGTGCTGTTCTGCTTGTGCCAACCTTCCTCGCGCTAAAGCTATATGGCCAGCGCTATAGAGCGCCGTTGGGCTATCTGGTTTAGCATTTAAAGCCCGATTAATGGCCACCTCAGCCTGTTCATTTCTACCCCGAAATAATTCAATACGCGCTAATAGATTTAATCCCTTAATACCGTTTGGGTTTAGCTCAATGGCCAATGATAGTTTGGTTATCGCATGTTCCAATTCACCAGACTGAGCATTGTTTGATTGCGCTTTGCTAAAGTATTGACCTGCTTCTTGAACGAGTCGTTCATAAGAGTCTACGTCCAGTAGGCTGGCCTTGTTTGCATTTGTGCTTTGTAAAAGGTTCATGCGTTCATACCAAAATAATTTCTTGTTAGGCTTGACTAAGCAAGGCCGGTGCCAGAAAAATAAAGCTATATTTTTCAAGGGGTTAGCGCTATTTGTCGGGCTTTAAAGCGGTGGTTGCCGCTTAAAGCGGCAGAGCATAACCGTTATTTTTTTATATTAATGATGGAAAACGATTAAAGTAATCGCGGCTTTGGCCGTCATAAAGTATGACAAACAGAATCAATCACGAGGCTGAGCTATGTATAGCAAAGGTGCAAACCAATACCGTCAAGTCGGTATGACATCGGAGGTTGAAGGGGCTGATCCTCATCGCCTAATTCAAATGTTAATGGAAGGTGCATTAACCCGCATGTCGCAGGCAAAAGGCATGATTGAAGAAAAAAATTATGAAGGAAAAGCTAGGTTATTAGGTCGCGTAATGGAAATTATTGCGACCTTGCAATCCAGCTTAGATCATAGTCAAGGTGGTGATATTTCATCCAATCTCGACCGTTTATACGACTATATGAATCGGCGCTTATTAGAAGCGTCTAGTGCTAATGATAGCGCTATGATTGATGAAGTAATGAGCTTATTGCTCGAAATCAAGTCTGGTTGGGATGGTATTCGTGACGAGTATTTGGCTGTTAGTGGAAAAAAGCCAAGTGAGCAGAAATATGCGAAAGAGTCTTCATTAAACGCTATATCTGTATAAAGACTAATCAAAACATCTGAAAAATATGATTTTTTCAACTTTTTTTACTTTAAGCTCTGCTTTAGGGCTTAAAGTAGCTTGTCATATCCCGACTGAATCAGCTATAAAAGCCTTATATAAAAAATAAATATAATAATAAACGTGTTAATCATTAAAATAATTATTATGGTGTCAGAAGATTGACCTATCAATAAATAGATACTTTACTATTAACACCAAAGTCAAAATGATGGCGTGACCGGTTCGGTAGCTGGTTAATAACAAAATCATAAATGAAGGCACACATCCCATGTGGAGAGAAATTAAGGTTTTACTGATTGATGATGATGATCAGCGAAACCACGATCTAAAAGTTATTCTTGATTTTCTTGGGGAAGAAGCGATTACTGTCGGTGCTGCTGATTGGCGCCAACAAGTCGAAGCTCAGGTCAGTGAGAGTAATGTGATTTCTGCTGTACTACTCGGGAGCAGTTCAAGTATTAGCTTGGCCAAGATGATCGAAGATATTATCGCTTGGGACCAAGGTGCACCTATCTTGTATATTGGTAATGATTCAACTGATGAGGTAGCGGATAATTTGCGACGCGCAATTTTAGCGAATGTCGAAATGCCTCCTAGCTATAATAAGCTCTTAGATAGCTTGCATCGATGCCAAGTATATCGCGAGCAGTTTACTCATAATCGCACGCGTGCAGAACGCCGAGAAGTACAGTTATTTCGCAGTCTAGTCGGCACCAGTCGCCAAATACAGAATGTTCGTGAACTTATCATGCAAGTTGCAGATAAGGATGTGAGTGTTTTGATTACGGGCGAATCAGGCACGGGGAAAGAAGTTGTTGCCCGTAACCTGCATTATCATTCCAATCGTAAATCAGCCCCATTTGTACCGGTAAACTGTGGTGCAATCCCAGCTGAATTATTAGAAAGTGAGTTGTTTGGTCATGAAAAAGGTGCTTTTACCGGCGCCATAACCACGCGTCAAGGGCGCTTTGAAATGGCCGAAGGGGGAACCCTGTTCCTCGATGAAATTGGTGATATGCCGTTGAATATGCAGGTTAAAATCTTGCGTGTTTTACAAGAGCACACTTACGAGCGTGTCGGTGGTAGCAAAACCATGAAGACCAATGTTCGCATCATTGCAGCGACTCATAAAAATTTAGAGAATATGATTGAGGGTGAAAGCTTCCGCGAAGATTTATATTACCGCTTAAATGTATTTCCTATCGAAATGCCGGCACTGCGTGATCGAGTTGAAGATTTACCCTTATTACTGAATGAATTGATCTCACGCATGGAATATGAAAAGCGGGGTTCTATCCGTTTCAATTCGGCGGCGATTATGTCGCTATGTCGCCATGAGTGGCATGGTAACGTGCGAGAACTGGCTAACCTAGTAGAACGCTTAGCGATTCTTCATCCTTATGGGGTTGTTGGGGTTAATGAGTTACCGAAGAAGTTCCGCCACGTGGATGAAACCGATGAGAATGGCATGATGCAAGCCCCTGTGCTGGCGGATGTAACCCAGGTAGATAATGGTTTGGTTGGAGTCGATTCGCCGGCGTTATTACCGGTGAATGGTTTGGATTTGAAGGAGTATCTAAATGATTTAGAAAAATCTCTGATCCAGCAAGCGTTAGATGACTCTACAGGGGTTGTTGCCCGGGCGGCGGAGAAGTTAAAAATTCGTCGTACGACCCTAGTTGAGAAAATGCGTAAATACGATATCAGTCGTAAAGAGAAAGAATCGGCATAATATAAGCCGTTGCTTAAAAAAGCCCATAAGACTCTGTTTTATGGGCTTTTTTGGTTTCTAAGCCGAGAGAAAAGATAATCACAGGAGTTACGTAAAAAATTATTTCTGACGCTTTAACTGTAAAAGCGTGCCGTAAATGCGGCACGCTAATTGCTGAATAGCTAATAATACTATTTTGATGTCGATTATCCGGCACCAGCAGGAGAAGTTATGGCTAGCGTCGCTTTATTGAAGTCAACTCAAAACACCCCCTCAAATCGAGAGCGGTTAAATAAAGAACAGCTTAAAGATGCTTTTAATCTTTTTAACTCTATGTCAGCGCAACTGTCTCAAAGTTATGAGTTTTTAGAATCAAAAGTTGAAGAACTCAGTGGTGAGTTAGCCGAAGTTTCTTACCAGCGAATGCAAGAGCTGGCAGAAAAAGAACGTATTGCTGAGCGCTTAGAAAGTTTATTGCATATGTTACCGGGTGGCATTCTCTTGCTTGATGGTGAAGGACGAATTCGTGAATGCAATCCTGCGGCATTAGCGCTATTGCTGCCAGCTCAAAGCGAGAGTGAGACGTTATTAGGTAAGCTTTGGCGTGAAGTTATTAAAACCAGTTTTGCACCTAAGCCCGATGATGGCCATGAAATTTCTTTAGTTGATGGTCGCAGGGTCAGTTTGCAAACTGCGTCGTTAGGGTCAGAGCCTGGGCAAATAATTTTAATCACAGATCAAACCGAAACTAGAAAGCTGCAAGAAAGTTTAAGCCAGCACCAAAGGTTATCCTCAATGGGGAATATGGTTGCGTCTTTGGCGCATCAAATACGCACCCCGTTAAGCGCTGCCATGATTTATGGTGAGCATTTACAAAATGAAGAGTTAGTGCCTGAGCAAAGAGAAAAATTTGCTAATAAAATGATGCAGCGCTTGCATCACTTAGAGCATCAAATTCGTGACATGTTGATCTTTGCTCGTGGAGAAGCGCCACTGAATGATGATATGACGTTATCTCAACTCTTACATGATTGGCAAGACGCGTTAGAAATTCCTTTGCAGCAAAATAGCGCAACCTGTGAATTCATTATGAATCGTATCGATGTGCATATTCATTGCAATCGTGATGCGTTAATCGGTGCTTTGATGAACCTAGTTAATAATGCGATTGAGGCTTGTGGTCAAGGGGCCAAGTTGCATGTGCGGGTAACCGTTAGTCCACAGTATCAAGTCAATATTGAAATTGAAGATAATGGCCCTGGCTTTGGTAGCGGTATTAACGAACAAATCTTACAGCCTTTTTTCACCACTAAAAGTAATGGTACTGGGCTAGGCCTAGCGGTCGTTCAAGCGATAGCTCGTGCGCATTATGGCGAGTTTAGTATTAGCTCAGCGGCTGGCAAGGGGGCTATTGCAAGTTTGAAAATACCGGCCCAGCCGATCGTCAATAATCAGGCTGCGACTAGCCATTAATCATCCGCTATACACATATCGGTAGGAGAAAAAGATGAAAATTTTAGTGGTTGAAGATGATCCGAATTTAAGAGAAGCGATTGTTGACTCCTTGATGCTAAAGGGTCACCAAGTGCAAGAAGCGGGCAATGGGATTGAAGCGGTAAAGATATTAGCCCAATCGACTTTAGACATTGTTTTAAGCGACATTAATATGCCAGAAATGGATGGCCTACAGCTATTAGTTCATGTCAAAAAACATCAACCTTGGCTTCCTATGATCTTGATGACGGCTTATGGCGATGTGGGTCAAGCGGTTAAGGCAATGCAGTTAGGGGCTAATGACTATTTGATGAAACCCTTTGAGGTGCAAGAGTTATTGCTGCTTATAAACAAGTATCAAGCGACTAATCATGAAGTAGTAGATGAATCGCCGATTGCTGAATCGGCTGCTAGTAAGCGCTTATTTCAAATTGCAGAAAAAGTCGCGGCAACGGATTCGACGGTTTTAATCTCGGGGGAAAGTGGTACCGGTAAAGAAGTGCTTGCGCGTTATATTCACCAACATTCACAGCGTTCTGGCCAGCCTTTTATTGCTATTAACTGCGCGGCTATTCCCGAAAACATGTTAGAAGCCATGTTATTTGGTTATGAAAAAGGGGCTTTTACTGGGGCCTATGCAGCCACTCCAGGTAAGTTTGAACAAGCCAATGGCGGCACCTTGTTATTGGATGAAATAACCGAAATGGATATTTCTCTGCAAGCGAAATTATTACGCGTACTGCAAGAGCAGCAGGTTGAACGTTTGGGCGGGAAAAAAACCATCGAACTGGATGTGCGGATCGTTGCAACCACTAACCGAGAATTAGCCGATTATGTGGCCGAAGGGCATTTCCGTGAAGATTTATATTACCGCTTAAGCGTTTTCCCGCTTAACTGGTCACCGCTGCGAGAACGGTTAGAGGATATTAAGCCGCTAACACAACTGTTATTGCAAAAGCACGCGGGTAAGATGAAAAAGCCAGTCCCCAAATTAACCCAAGATGCGCAGCGTAAATTATTATCACACCCTTGGCCGGGTAACGTACGCGAGCTGGATAATACCGTTCAGCGGGCCTTGATCTTACAGCAAGGTAGTGACATTACGGCGGAAGACCTAGTATTAACGCCAGTGCCGAAAAACCGACGCTTTGATGTTCAGGAAGTGACAGAAAGCCCTATAGTAGAAAGTCCTGTTATGGATATGTCGGCGGAAAATGCGTTAGGCAGTGATTTAAAGCAGAGAGAGGTTGAGCTTATTGTGCAGGCTTTAAATGAAGAGCCTAGCCGTAAGGACGCAGCACAAAGGCTGGGTATCAGTCCAAGAACCTTACGCTATAAGGTTGCTAAGTTACGAGAAGAGGGTATAGACATTGAAGCTCAACTGGTCTAATTCACGGGAGTCAGGGTGAGCGGAAGAGTTTGAATCTATTGAAAACAATAATTGGCCCACAAGTTGCAAAAAGGAAAGGAAAGATGGCAAAAGTGCCAAAAAAATATAAGTGAACATTGAATTAAGCGTCAAGTTCACGAGTTAAAGGTCGAGGTAAAGGTTATGGTTAATCGTGCGGATATCAACTCTGTTTTATTACAGATGCGCCAAGTACGTCAGCAAATGCAAACCACTGAGCCTACCGCCTCGACGGGGTTAGCAACCCCAGCCACAGGTATGCAAAATACCCAGGTCGGGGCACCCCAAAATAGTTTTGCTAGCCAGTTACAGCAACAACATAATCAGTTAAACCCAGCTCAAGTTGCTCAAGAAGTCACTCAGCAAGATCTGCTTAATCAACGCGCGGCGTTAACTACTCGTCCGGGTAATCAGATGGATTTAAATCCTTCTAATTCAACCCCAAGTATTAGCGAGATGATGGGTAATGCCATCAATCATGTTAATGCCACTCAACAGCATGCCGGTAATTTAAGTACTCGCTATACCCAAGGTGATCCTAATATTGATTTACCTGAAGTGATGGTGGCTATGCAAAAATCCAGTGTCTCTTTTCAAGCTATGTCTCAAGTACGCAATAAGTTATTAGAAGCGTATAAAGATGTCATGAACATGCCAGTTTAGTGGAGACTCGTTAGATGGAAAATGCCGTTGCCAGTCCTAATCAAGCTCCCGCTGGGGATAACCCAGATTCTGAGGCCTCCGTTGATAATTTAGAGCGCAATATTCATCCGGTCGTCGCCGGTTTTAACAAGTTATCCATCGTACGCCAAGGGGCTATGTTAGGGGGTATTGCCTTAGCCATTGCATTAATTATTGCTGTTTTTATCTGGTCGAAAGAGCCGAATTACAAGCCTTTGATTAACCGCATGCAAGATTATAATGCACAAGAAATTGTTGAGGTATTGCAGCGCGAAGGTTTTGAATTTGAAATAGATCCTACCTCCCAAGTATTGATGGTTCGTGCCGATGAATTACATGATGCGCGGTTAAAATTAGCCGCGGCGAGCTTGATTGATGATAAAACCGTAGGGTTAGAATTATTAGATAATGAATCGAATTTAGGCACCAGTCACTTCATCGAAACCGCGCGCTATCGCCGGGGTCTTGAAGGTGAATTAGCAAGAACCATCGCTAGTGTGCAAGCCATTCGAAATGCCAGAGTTCACCTTGCTATTCCCAAACAATCTGTTTTTGTACGTGATCACCGTAAGCCGAGAGCCTCGGTATTTTTAGAGCTATACGCTGGGGCAAATCTGCACAAAGACCAAGTTGAAGCCATTGTGAATCTAGTCTCTTCATCCATTAGTGAAATGGATAAAGGCGCGGTTTCTGTGGTCGATCAAAAAGGTAATTTATTATCCAAAATTGAAAATGATAGCCAAGAATTATTAGCGACCAAACAGTTACAGTATACCGAGCGGGTTGAAGACTCTATTGCGACCCGAGTTAACAGTATTTTAAAACCCGTATTAGGGTTAGAAAATTACAAAGCTGAAGTCTCAGCGGATATCGATTTTACTGTGGTTGAGCAATCAGAAGAGATCTTTAATCCCGACCTGATTGCGGTGCGCAGTGAGCAATTAATTGATGAGCAAACCATCAGCGCCACAGAAGGTGGAATTCCAGGAGCCTTATCCAATCAACCTCCAGGAACCGCTAAAGCACCGGAGCAAATCGATCCAGCCACAGGACAAGCGATTACTCCCATGGATAAGCGTAGTGAAACGACCCGTAATTATGAAGTCGATCGCACCTTAAGCTATAAACAGCAACAAGTGGGTCGCATCAATCGAATAACAGTCGCTGTGGTAATTAACGATAAAGAATCGATTAACGCGGAAACTGGTGAAATTCAGTTTCTTCCTTGGTCAGAGGGTGACTTAGACCGATTAGAAATATTAGTGAAAGATGCCGTTGGCTTTAATGCGGCTCGGGGTGATAGTGTGAATGTAATCAACTCTCCTTTTATGGGTAAAGAGGCGATTGAACTCGGTTCTCCAGAATTCTGGACACAGCCTTGGTTCTGGGAAATTATGAAGCAGGTATTAGCGGGTTTATTCCTACTGGTCCTTATCTTTGGGGTTATCAGACCTACCATTAATAGCATTGCGCAAAAAGGTCGTAGTGATGAAAATGCCGTGGGGCTCGATGAACTAGCCGGTGCTGAAGATGAATTTGATGAAGATAGAGTGACGCTTTCTGGTGCCGACGATTTCCTCTTACCAGGTTCCTCGGAAGGCTTTGAACGTCAGCTTGATGCGCTGAAAGGCTTGATTGCAGAAGACCCAGCACGGGTGGCTCAAGTTGTTATACAGTGGATTAATAGTGAAGATGGTCAATAGATTATTAGCGTTAATAGTCAATGAAGTGAGATTAAAGCATGGCTGAGAATACCGTAACGGCGAATAGTAATCAGCAAGAGCTATTAGCGAATCTTTCTCGAGTAGAGCGCGCCGCTATTCTGTTAATGAGTTTAGGGGAAAAAGATGCCGCCGAAATATTAAAGCACATGGGGCCGAAAGAAGTTCAACGTGTTGGTACGTCTATGTCTACCTTAAATGGTGTGCGTCAAGAACAAGTAGAAGGCGTGGTACTGGAGTTCTTAGAGGCAGTGAGTGGTCAAACGGGTATGGGGTTAGGGTCGGATGACTACATTCGTAATATGCTTACTCAAGCTCTTGGAGATGATAAAGCGGGCGCCTTGATTGATCGAATTTTATTAGGGGGTAGTACTACTGGCTTAGATTCTTTGAAGTGGATGGAAGCGCGTCAAGTTGCCGACTTAATTCGCCATGAGCACCCGCAGATACAAGCCATTGTTATATCGTATCTGGATGCTGATCAATCGGCGGAAATTTTATCCAATTTTAGTGAAAAAGTGCGCTTGGATATCATTATGCGAGTAGCTTCTTTAGAAGCGGTTCAACCCGCGGCGCTGCAAGAACTGAACGATATTCTTGAACGTCAATTTTCCGGTAAAGCCGGCTCACAAACTCAGACTATGGGTGGGGTGAAAGTCGCTGCGAGTATCGTTAACCTAGTTGATAGCACCATTGCTAATGACCTGTTAGAGCAGATTAAAGAAACCGATGAAGATATGGGGACGCAGATTCAAGACTTGATGTTTGTATTTGATAACTTAGTCGATGTTGATGATAGGGGTATTCAGGCATTGATGCGTGAAGTCTCTACCGATTTATTAGTCGTCGCTCTGAAAGGTGCAGATACCGCGGTGCAGGAAAAAATATTTAAAAATATGTCTAAGCGTGCGGCGGAATTATTACGCGATGATTTGGAGGCGAAAGGTCCAATGAAGGTGAGCGAAGTCGAAAACGCACAGAAAGAAATTCTTACTATTGCGCGCCGTTTAGCGGATGCTGGCGAAATTGTCTTAGGTGGCGGTGGCGAGGCTATGGTGTAAACCATAGATCGAAATATCATGACAATGATCAATAATGAATCCAGCGAGCCTGCTGAGCCTGAGGAAGAAGAGTTTCAGGCCAGTAGTGAAGATATTGAAATCAAGCCTTGGGACTTACCTTATTGGAAGGGGGCTCCTAAAACGAGTCCTCACAATAACTCAGAAGAGGTTATTGCAAAGCCAGAGGAGGTAGAGATTGCCGCGCCTTTAACAGTTGAAGATATTGAAAAAATACGCAGCGAAGCTTATGAAGAAGGTTTCTTACAGGGCTTAAATGAAGGCCGCGAAAAAGGCGAGCAAGAAGGCAAAGAATTAGGTTTAGTGGCGGGCAAAGAAGAAGGACATAACCAAGGTAAGCAAGAAGGTAATCGCATTGGTTTTGAAGCTGGTCAAGCAGAAGGATTAGCCAGTGGTAAAGAGGATATCAGCCAAGCGGCGACAAAATTGTGGCAGCTCGCTGAGCAGTTAAAGCAGAGTCTAGTTGAGCGAGATGCCGCTATTCCTGCGGTTTTAAGCCAATTAATTCAATCCGCGTGTCAGACAATTTTAGAACGTGAATTGGAGCAAGGTGATGATCAAATTGCGCAAAAAGTATTACGCGCCTTAGATGAACTGCCTAGTGGTGCCGAAAATATTAAAATCTTTGTCAGCTCTGATGATGCTTTGCACCTTGAAAATGGTTTAAATAATAGCGGTCGTGATATGCATTTTGCTATCGATGACTCTTTAGAAGCCGGCAGTGCACGCATTATCACTAAGCAATCTTTATTAGAATTTAGTCAGCAAGAGCGCATGGATAAGGTATTTGAATATGTGCAACAGCAATGTGACAAGTTAGATCTTGATGACCTTGATGACCTTGATGACCTTGATGACTTAGAAGATCAAGAAGATCAAGAAGATCAAGAAGCCACAGAATGAGTATCAGTAAGCAGCTAAAAGCGCTGGATTTTAATCAGCTAGCACTGCAAAAAAAAGCCAGTGGTCAATTGATTCGTATGGTTGGTTTGACCTTAGAAGCCGAAGGCCTGATCGTGAAAGTGGGCGATCGCTGTATGGTTGAGCGACGTGGAGATAAAGACATTGAAGCAGAGGTGGTTGGCTTTGATGGTAGCCGCATATTCTTGATGCCTATTGAGCAGGTCGATGGTTTACAAGCCGGCGCAAAAGTGAGTCCGTTAACGGGCTCCGATGGGGTTCCGGTTGGTTTTCAGTTATTAGGTCGAGTAGTGGATGGCATTGGCCGACCCCTAGACGGCAAAGGCCCACTGCATGCTGAGAAAGGCTCGTTGCAAGGGGAGGCGATTAATCCACTGCATCGCGACCCCATTCGCACAACGTTAGATGTCGGTTTGCGTTCTATTAATGCGCTATTAACTGTGGGCCGAGGGCAGCGCTTAGGTTTGTTTGCCGGCAGTGGTGTCGGTAAAAGTATGCTCTTGGGCATGATGACGCGCTTTACTGAAGCTGATATCACAGTCGTCGGCTTAATTGGTGAGCGTGGACGAGAAGTAAAAGAATTCATCGATGAAATATTAGGGGAAGAAGGCATGGCGCGCTCTGTGGTGGTTGCATCCCCTGCCGATGATTCTCCCTTGATGCGATTACGCGCGGCTATGTATTGCACGTCGGTAGCCGAATATTATCGCAAGCAAGGTAAGAATGTTTTATTGCTGATGGATTCCCTAACCCGTTACGCCCAAGCACAGCGAGAAATTGCGTTAGCTGTGGGTGAGCCACCAGCGACCAAGGGTTACCCACCGTCGGTATTTACTAAGATTCCTAAACTGGTCGAGCGGGCGGGCAACGGTGAAGCAGGTGGTGGCTCGATAACGGCCTTTTATACCGTATTGAGTGAAGGTGATGACTTACAAGACCCTGTGGCGGATGCTAGTCGTGCGATTTTAGATGGCCACATCGTTTTATCGCGTAAACTTGCGGATGAAGGCCATTATCCGGCGATTGATATCGAAGCTTCGATTAGTCGTGCGATGCCGCAAATTGTGTCTGCTGATTGGCTGCGTAAAGCCCAAATGTTACGCCAGCTGTATGCTCACTACCAAGAAAATAAAGACCTAGTCAGCGTGGGGGCGTATCAGGCCGGTTCAGATCCTACTTTAGATCTAGCCTTAAACCGTATACCTCATATTCAAAAATTCTTACAGCAAGAGCTTAATGAATGCGCCAATATTGAAGAAAGTCTTGAACAGTTAAAGCTGATTCTACCGGATGTGCCACAAGCTAATAATCCAGATCAAGCGCATGCTGGGTCATCACAGTAACCGCTTGTTTGCAGGAAGAATACTATGAGCCAGCAAAGAGTTAAGCGTTTAGCAATCGTGTTAAAAATGGCTGAAGATAAAGAGCAGGAAGATTTAAAAACCTGGGGCCGCTATCAACAGCAGCTAGAGCAAGAACAGGCTAAATATACTCAGCTAGAAGGCTATATGACAGAATATCGTAATACCTTAACGGCCCAGCAAAGTACTGTGATACAAGGTGGTCAGGTTCAAAATACCATCGCTTTTATAGAGCAAATTAGAACCGCCTGTGGGCATCAGCAAAACCAAATTAACTTGATTCAGCAGCAAAGTGAAGGTGCTCAGCGAATTTATTTAGAGGCCCGCTCTAAAGCGGAAGCATTACGTAAGTTAATTGACAAACTGAGTAATCAAGTCGCGACAGTAGAAGCGAAACAAGAGCAAAAACTAATGGATGAATTCGCTGCTCGCAGCGCCAGAAATAAGCAAGGATAAATTCTCCTCCTCGTAAGTAAACACTTTTAACTTCCCTTTCAGAATGAGCAGCTTTCTATTTGCCGTCTATCCTTTAAATGTTTAACGTTAACGCCTTAGGTGTGATGGGTCATGGCTAAAATACGCGCATTAATAATCGACGACTCGGCTGAAAATCGGCTGTTGATGACGGAAATTCTTAGCCGTTATGATGATATTGAGGTGGTTGGTACGGCGGCAGATGCCTATATTGCCAGAGAAAAAATTAAGCAGTTATCCCCTGATGTATTAACTCTTGATATAGAAATGCCCAAAATGACAGGGTTACAATTTTTGCAAAATTTAATGCGATTGCGCCCGATACCGGTGATTATGGTATCAAGGTTAACCGCACGAGGCGCTCCTGCAATACTGGAAGCCCTTGATTTAGGGGCTGTAGATTTCATTTGCAAGCCACAAACCAATCCTAATAGAGAAACCGTCAAAGACACCATTAGCGACGATAAGTTTCGACAATTTACTGAAGACCTAGTCACTAAGGTGCGAATGGCATCGCTTGCTAAGATTAGGCCTTTTGAAATTAATAACATAGCGAAACCAGTGGCTATCGAAAATACGGCATTTCAGCGGGTCATTGCAATTGGTGCGTCCACTGGAGGCACTGAAGCGATTAGAGAATTGCTGACCTCAGTGCCTGAAAACTGCCCACCGATACTAATTACTCAACATATACCTAGGGTTTTTAGTCGCTCTTTTGCTGAGCGTTTAAATCAACAATTAGCGATGAAGGTTGTTGCAGTTCAAGAAGGTATGGTTATTCAACCGGGTTGTGTTTATCTGGCCCCAGGGGATGATCATTTAACGATTATTAAATCAGGTAGTAGGATGGTTTGTCAGTTAGGCCAAGGCGAAAAGGTGAACCGTTATAGAACTGCGGTTGATGTCATGTTTGATTCTATCTGCTCTGCTTACGGCTCTCAGGTTATCGCGGTCCTGCTGACGGGGATGGGGGAGGATGGTGCAAAAGGCATGCTTAAGTTAAAGCAGGCTGGTGCAATTACTTACGCCCAAGATAAAGCGACATCGGTTGTTTGGGGGATGCCTCAAGCGGCTTATAACATGGGGGCGGTAGATGAGTTGTTATCTTTAGCGGAAATTGCGACAAAAATGATAAATGCTGCACAGAAGAAATGACAAATTGCATCTCTATGCCTAACCTGAAGGTAGGAATAGTAATTATAAAAATAATTTTAGCTATTAGGCTGTAACTTGGGCTTAGAGTTAAAGTTAAGGAGAGGTAAGAATGGGTGTTCAATCTAATATTGATCATGGTGGTAAAGAGCTTGTCATTAAAGTAGACGGGCGTTTTGATTTCAGTGCGCATCAAGAATTTCGTGATGCCTATGAAGGCATCTCAAATGATGTTACCCATTATGTTGTGGACCTAGGTAATACGTCTTACCTTGATAGTTCGGCGCTAGGCATGTTGTTATTATTACGTGATCACGCTGGTGGGGATGAGGCTAATGTCAAAATTATTAAGTGCAATGATGATGTTCGAAAAATTCTGACTATCTCAAATTTTGAACAGCTTTTCACGATTCAATAACAGCAGAGTTGGTAGATCGTATGAAAATATTGATTGCTGATGATAATGCTTCCGATCGTTTATTATTATGTAAAATCATCGGTAAGCAGGGCCATGAGGTTGTTGAAGCTGAAAATGGCAAGCAAGCAATCGACTGCTATGTGAAAGATACTCCTGATATTATTTTGATGGATGTCTTAATGCCTGAACTTGATGGCAAGGAAGCGGCAAAAGAAATCAAGCGCTTGGCCGGAGAAGATCTGGTACCTATTATTTTTCTTACCTCGTTAGTGGATGCTCAGAGCTTAGCCGATTGTCTTAAGGCTGGCGGTGATGATTTTTTAACCAAACCCTATAATAATATTATTCTAAAAGCGAAAATTGATGCCTTTGTACGCATGCGCAATATGCATGCGACCTTACAAAAGCAAAGAGATACCATTGCCGAAAATAACCAACATATGTTGCACGAGCAGCATGTCGCTAAGGCCGTATTTGATAACGTTGCACACTCCGGTTGCTTAGACGCGCCCAATATTAAATATATGTTGTCTCCACTGGCGGTATTTAATGGTGATGTCTTGCTTGCCGCACGAAAACCCTCAGGTGGGATGCATGTTTTTTTAGGAGATTTTACCGGACATGGTTTACCCGCGGCCATCGGGGCAATGCCGATGGCAGAAATCTTTTATGGTATGACCGCAAAAGGCTTCGCTTTAAGAGATATTCTGCGAGAAATCAATCTAAAGTTGAAGAGTATTTTGCCCATTGGTTTCTTTTGCTGTGCGGCGGTTGTGGATCTGAGCTTTACTAAACGCAGTATTAGTATCTGGATGGGTGGTGTACCCGATTGTTATTTATTGACTAACCAAGGCCAGACATTAAAACCATTACGTTCTCATCATTTACCTTTGGGGGTATTAAGCGGTGAGCAGTTCGATGATGAAATGACAGATCATCATATGGATTTAGATGATCGCTTATTTATGTGGTCAGACGGCATTGTTGAAGCTCGTGATGCAAATGGCGATATGTATGGTGAAGAGCGATTGCAGCAGGTATTTAAGCAAGGGTTGAAAGCCGAGAGCTTATTTAACGCGATTCAAGATAGTGTTAGCGAATTTGTCGGGCAGTCGCAGCGTGATGACGATACCACCTTGATTGAAATGAAAATGGTTGATGAAGCGGAATTAGAGCTGTGTTTTCCGAGTGTGCAGCAAGGAGTGATTGCCGGTCCTAGTGATTGGAAAATGGAGTATGAGCTCGGTGTTGATTCTTTGAAACATTTTAATCCACTGCCTCTATTGATGCACATTATGATGGAAGTTCCGGCCTTAAGAAGTATGGGGGGGCAATTATTTACTGTGGTATCGGAATTATTCTCTAACGCTTTTGAACATGGTATTTTAAGGCTTGATTCAAGCTTGAAGTCATCACCGACGGGCTTTGCTGAGTATTATCAATTACGCCAGCAACGGCTGGATGCGTTAACTGAGAGTTTTATTCGATTTAATATGACACATACTTCAGAAAATGGTCGTAGTGGCATCTTTAGATTGACAGTTGAAGACAGTGGTCAAGGCTTCGATTACCCAATAAAGTTTCACCAGGATGAATCCCAGGTAAAAAACAAATTTAGTGGTCGTGGGATTCCGTTAATTTATTCACTCTGTCATTCTTTAGAGTATCAGGGGAGTGGAAATAAAGTAGTAGCAGAGATACACTGGCCATAATTACTAAACGTGTGATCAATTAATCTATTTATAAGGGGTAAGGTGTGGATAAAGCATCTCATTTTGATATTGAGGCATTAACGATGCTTGAAGAAATTATGGAAGATGAATTTCCAGAATTGGTTAAGGTGTTTATCGCTGATTCAGACCCGCGTATTCCTGCGTTAAAGCAGGCATTTGATAATAAAGAAACCAATACCCTACGTGAACTTGCCCACAGCTTTAAGGGTGCCTCAGGGAACTTATCGGCCCTGCCTTTGGCTGAATTGTGCTTTAAAATTGAAGAGCAATCACGGGAAGGAAAATTAGCGGAAATCGAAGACCTTATTCACCAGGTTGAGCAAGAATACCTAGCCGTGAAATCCAATCTATTATCCATGGTCGAATAAATACTGAGTAAAATACCTGAATTGGCCTAGCCTTTGCTGTTCTCCCATTATAATTAATGGGAGATATTATGGATACCCAAGCAACACAATCGGGTTTGATGCCGCTCTTGAGCAATCAGAGTAATGCGAGCACTAACCTGTTAAATCCCTTAAGTCTAGAGACTGCTTCAACTGGCGCGAGTATAGCGCCGAGTTTTAACCATGTTTTAGCGCAATACCAAACTAAATCACCTGTGCCTTTAATCTCAAACTTGCCATCCTCGGCAGTAGAAGCTTTGCCGCTATTAGGTAAAAGTTTGCCGCTCGAAGATGCTGGGCTGCCGCTAGAAGACGCTGGACTGCCACTAGCAAACCTCTTAAAACCGACACTCGCCAACATGCCAGAGGTGAAAGTACCAGTACAAGACAAGCTCCTTATTGCCGAAGGGGCTTTGACTCGCGAAGAAGATGAGTTAACTGGGCATTTGTTAAATCTTGATGATCCTACCAAGATCGCAGCGGATCAGGGTTATCACGCTCAATCCCTCGTTTCTAGCTTATTACCTACTCAGATAAATACGCTAGTTACTCAGTCGAGTCATGGGTCAACTGCAACGGGTTTGACGGGGGCTAAGCTAGAAGCTGAATTGGGGGGTGAACTGGGTAGTGAGTTCGAGGCTGAACTCGATACGGGGTTGGCCACGACTAGGGTCTTCAAAGATCGCTTTTTAGGGGCTCAAGGGGCTTCTAATAATAGCTTGCTAGCACCTTCGGTTAAGGCGCCGAACCCATCCAGCTCTAATACTATGAGTAGTTCTCCAATGTCGACGCCAGTATTGGATGCGACTCTGTTAGCCATTAATAATCATGAAGACCCTATTAGCGAATCATTACAAGAGCTCAAACAACTTGATGATATCGAACAAGAGGGGAATAAAACTCATCTCGCTTTAGGAGAGCGCAAGCAAGATGAGCAGAGCTTAAAGTTAACGAAAGGTCAGCAAGCTTGGGGGGATGCTCTAGCAGAACGTATTTCGATGAATGCGGCGAAAAATATCAAACAAGTGACGATTCATCTCGATCCCCCAGAACTCGGCAGCTTAGAATTAAAGCTACAGGTTAAAGATGATCAGCAAACTCAGGTGCAGGTTCAAGTGCAAAACCTGCAGGTAAAAGAAGCTCTTGAAAGTAGTGCTCAAAGATTGAAAGACATGCTAGCAAACCAAGGATTAGAGCTAGCGGAGTTTGATGTTCAAACCGGTGCCGAGCAGGGTCAAGGTCAAATGGAAGAGCAGCAACAAGAGCAAGGGTCGTTAGGGCAACAGGATTCTGACGCTTTATCCGCCGAAGAAGAGCTATTGAGTCTGGATATTAGTGTGCCCAAAAATAATAACTTATTAGATACCTTTGTCTAGGTGACTCCTTGATAGCTTGTCTAAACTGTCTGTAGCGGTATTTATTAAATTTAAATACCCTTTAAAGCGCCTGTTAGTTTTTTGACGTAAAAAGCTGGCATGGCTATTGCTATTTTGACTATGTCTATCGGAGAAAATGACGTTATGGCTGCAGAGCAAGATTTAAGATTAGACCCAGTAGAAGAGGAAGTTGAAGCTACTGGGGGTAAAAAGAAGCTCATCATTATTATTGTGGCGGCTATTTTGCTCATTGCTATTGGTATTGGGCTGACTGTATTTCTTCTCACTGGAGATGAAACCGACACCACAGAAGGCACTGATGCCGCAGATGCAGCCGATACGGTAGCAGAAGTTTCTGCACCCGCTCAATACATCAAGCTTAAACCGAGGTTTATTGTTAACTTTAATCTGGGTTCAAGGCAGCGCTTTCTGCAAGCGAGCATTGAAATCATGACGCGCTCACAAGCGGTTGTAGACGCGGTTGAATTACATAATCCTATGATTAGAAATGAAATTGTACGTATTTTATCCGATCAAAACTTTAAAGTTTTAAGGACTCCAGAAGGACGTCTGGCTTTAAAAACTCAATTGCAAGAACAGCTAATAACTCTATTGAAAAGTGAAGCCGATGTAGAAGGTATTGAAGCTGTTTTGTTTACTGATTTTGTAATGCAATAAGGCGACCAGCGTGCAAGATTTATTAAGCCAAGACGAAATTGATGCCTTATTACACGGCGTAGATGATAGCGATATTGAGCCGGACTCAGATATCGATGCAGCTGGCGTTAAGGCTTATGATATCACCAGTAACGACCGTATTGTTCGTGGTCGTATGCCGACGCTGGAAATGATCAACGAACGTTTTGCCCGTTATACCCGTATTAGCATGTTCAATTTTTTACGTCGCAGCGCGGATGTTTCATCCGGTGGCGTGCAAATTATGAAGTTTGGTGAATATGTACATACCCTTTATGTGCCAACCAGCTTGAATCTAGTAAAGATTCGCCCTCTAAGAGGAACCTCTTTATTTATTCTTGATGCCAAGTTGGTATTTAAATTAGTGGATAACTTTTTTGGTGGTGATGGCCGTCATGCCAAAATTGAGGGGCGGGAATTTACCCCGACTGAAATCCGTGTCATTCAATTGGTTTTAGCCCAGGTATTTAAAGACTATAAAGAAGCTTGGCATACGATACTGGATGCCGAATTTGAATATGTAGGTTCTGAAGTGAATCCGGCGATGGCCAATATTGTCAGCCCTAGTGAAGTTGTGGTCGTGAGTACATTTCATATCGAACTCGATGGTGGTGGTGGTGATATGCATATAACCGTGCCTTATTCTATGATTGAACCGATTCGAGAAACCTTAGATGCGGGTATGCAAAGTGATATCGATGAAGTTGATGATCGCTGGTTGCAGTCTTTACGGGAAGATATTTTAACTGCAAAAGTGAGTGTGCATGGCACAGTGGTTGAACAAGAATTAACCTTAAGGGAAGTTTCGGAGTTAAAAAAAGGGGATATTATCCCCATTGAAATGCCAGAACTTTTTACTCTAGAAGCACAAGGTGTCCCTATGTTTAGGGGCAAGCTTGGGGTTTCCGATAAAAATTTAGCAGTGAAAATTGTTGAACAAATTAATCATAGGCGACGTTAGTTCGTCCTTGGAGGGAAGTTATGAGTGATGACTCTGATAACCAGAATGAAAAAGAAAACGAACATGAAAATGAGAATGAACAAACTCCCGAGCAGAATAATGATATTAATGTCGATGAGTTAGCGAATGAAGTTGCCGCTGGGGTTGAAGCAGCCAGTGAAGGCGTTGAAGAGGTCGCCACAGAAGATGATGCGGTGGCCGATGAATGGGCTGCTGCGATGGCAGAAGACCCTAGTGCCGAAGCCGCGGGAGATGTTGGTGATGAATGGGCTGATGCGATGGCGGAGGATGATGGCTCTGTTCAGCAAGCCCCTTTAGATGCATTAAGTGATGACTCTAAGCCGGTAAGCGATGATTTAACCCCAGAGCTGGATGTTATTTTAGATATACCGGTTTCCATTTCAATGGAAGTTGGGCGTACAGAAATTCCTATTCGTAACCTATTACAGTTAAACCAAGGGTCAGTAGTGGAACTTGATCGTTTAGCCGGGGAGCCATTAGATGTATTAGTTAACGGCACCTTGATTGCTCATGGTGAGGTTGTTATGGTCAATGATAAATTTGGTATTCGCTTAACGGATGTGGTGAGTCAAAGTGAAAGAATTCAGCGCTTGCGCTAAGACGATATTATTTAAAGGATGGGGCTTGCTGGTATTATGTTTGCCTTTAGCGGCAACCGCTGAAGAAGCCGTATTAGTAGCACAAGACCCTATAGCTTCTATCGGTAGAGTAGCCCTTACCTTAGGTGGCATGATCGCTTTGATACTGCTATTAGCGTATTGGGCAAAGCGCTTACAAGGGATGAATGCTGCTCGCCAAGGGGCCGGGTTTTCTGCTCCAGGGCAAGCGATTAAAACCTTAGCAACTGTATCGCTTGGCTTAAAAGAAAAGCTGGCGCTGATTCAAGTCGGTGAGCAACAGTTATTAATCGGTATTACGCCACAGTCTATACAAACCTTATTAGTATTGGACGAACCTATCAGTCAGGCTGAAGCAGAACAGCAGACCCCGGTATTTCAGGCACTATTAAAAAAGGCCCTGCATAAAGCATGAAGTATTTAAGTCTTTTTATGTTGTTCTTTTTTCCTAGTGTGAGCTTCGCCGATATTAATGCCTTAGGTATTCCGGCCGTCACCTTTCAGCAAACGGATACGGGTGGCGAATATACCGTCACCTTGCAAATTCTAGCGTTAATGACGCTATTGAGTTTATTGCCTGCCATTATAATGATGATGACGGCTTTCACTCGAATCATAGTTGTTTTAGCCATTCTTCGACAAGCACTGGGGCTACAGCAAACACCTTCTAACCAAGTTGTATTAGGGATGTCGTTATTTTTAACCGCATTTATCATGATGCCAGTGTTTGAAAAAGTAAATGAAGTTGCCATTCAGCCTTATATCAATGAAACCATTAAGCCCTTAGAAGCGTTGAATCGTGCTACTGAACCGATGAAAGAGTTTATGTTGGCGCAGACTCGAGAAACCGATTTGAATTTGTTTGTGCGCATTTCTGGTAGAAAAGATCTATTAAGCCCTGACGAAACTCCGCTGCATATTTTAATTCCAGCCTTTGTCACTAGTGAATTAAAGACGGCTTTTCAGATAGGGTTTCTGTTATTTATTCCCTTCTTAATTATCGATCTCGTTGTTGCCAGTATCTTGATGGCTATGGGTATGATGATGCTATCGCCCATTATTATCTCTTTGCCCTTTAAAATAATGCTATTTGTATTAATCGATGGTTGGGCCTTGGTCATGGGTACTTTAGCGAATAGCTTTGGCACGATTTAAGCGTTATGAATTTAAACATTATAAATTTAAACGTTATAAATAGGAAAAAGACATGGGCGTAGAGCAGATTGGTGACCTGTTTAGTCAGGCTTTATTTATCATAGTTGTGATCGTCTTCGTTATGGTGATACCAAGTCTTGTTATTGGTTTAGTCGTGGCAACATTTCAAGCGGCGACTCAAATTAACGAGCAAACATTAAGCTTCTTGCCGCGTTTAATTGTGACTCTATTAAGTCTAATATTTTTTGGCCCTTGGGCTGTGAATAAAGTGATTGAGTTCACCTTGCAAATATATACCAACATTCCATTTTTAGTCGGCTAGAGGGCTCGCGCAATGTTAGCGTTTACCGCACTGGACTTGAACAGTTGGATCAGTCAGTATTTTTATCCTTTTGTCCGTATCGCCGGTTGTTTAGGGGTTATGCCATTATTAGGCAGTAAGCTGGTGCCACGCCAAATTCGGTTATTATTATCCGTTGCTATTACCCTCATTATTGCCCCGCTATTACCCGCTATGCCCAATGTCGAACCTATGTCACTCGCCTCGTTTATCATTATTTTTCAACAAATGCTGATTGGGATTGTCTTGGGATTTATGGTGGAAGTGGTAACCCAGGTATTTGTCTTGGCGGGGCAATTGATCGCCATGCAAACGGGTTTGGGGATTGCGACTACGGTTGATCCTGCGCAAGGGGTTTCTGTTGTGGTTGTTAGCCAATGGTTTTTATTTTTGGTGAGCCTGACTTTTTTGGCTTTAAATGGACACTTAATTTTAATTGAAGTGGTGATTGAAAGTTTTTATACCATGCCTATTAGCAGTAGTGGTTGGGTCGCGGAAGACTATGGCCGTATGGTGACTTGGGGTGGTTGGATGTTTGCTTCAGCTTTAATTATTGCTCTGCCAGCTTTAACGGCGTTATTAATCGTTAACTTTGCGTTTGGTGTGATGACCCGAGCGGCACCTCAGTTGAATATTTTCTCTTTAGGTTTTCCGGTGACTATGATGGTAGGTTTGGCCATAATTTGGTTGAGTATTGGTCATCTTGGTGAGAGCTTTCATACTTTATTAGAAACGCTTTTTGAATTTCTACGCACATTAATAAGAACGCCTTAAATGGCCCTTGTTAATTTGGCAAGCATACCGTATTTGCTATGGGGTAAATAATGGCTGAAGAAGACAGTAGTCAAGAAAAAACCGAGGAACCCACCGAGCGACGAATACAAAAATCGAAAGATGATGGCCAAACCGCGCGCTCGAAAGAATTAAATACGACCGCCATTTTATTATTTGGTGCCTTGGGATTAGTTGCCTTCGGTTCTTATATGAGTGATAAAATTTATCATATCGCACGCTTTAATCTTGATGTGCAGCGGGAAGCTCTGTTTGATACCAGTTATATGTTTAGCCACATGTCAGAGTCTATGTGGGAAGCCATGGCGGCCTTGGCGCCTTGGTTAGGGTTAGTCTTATTTGCCGCTTTTTTATCCCCACTTGGGGTAGGTGGTTGGCTGTTTAGTACTAAGGCCTTGGCCCCTAAGTTATCACGACTCAGCCCCCTAGCGGGACTTAAACGTATGTTTTCAATGAACTCGCTGGTGGAGTTATTTAAAGCCTGGGCAAAAGTGTTAGTCGTTGGTACGGTGGCGTATTTTGTTATCGAATATTATTTCCAAGATGCTATGGATTTACAAAAAGCGGCGGTAAGACCTGCCATTAAACGCTCTGCTGAGATTGTATTATGGGCCGCGGTTATCTTGTGTGCTTCAACATTAATCATTGCTATGGTGGATGTACCTTGGCAAATTTATAGCCATACTAAAAAACTGCGTATGTCGTTACAGGAAATTAAAGACGAATTTAAAGATACCGAAGGTAAACCTGAAGTGAAGGGTCGCATACGTCAGTTGCAGCGAGAAGCGGCTCAACGTCGAATGATGGGGGCCGTACCGGATGCTGATGTCGTGATCACGAACCCGACCCATTATGCCGTTGCGTTAAAATATTCTGGTGGGGCAGGCGCACCGATAGTCGTAGCCAAAGGCATTGAGGAAACAGCGCTTAAAATTCGTGAAATTGCCAAAGAAAATAATGTTCCGCAAATGGAAGCACCACCTTTGGCCCGCGCAATCTATGCTCATACCCGTATTGATGATGAGATACCAGAAGGCTTGTATATCGCAGTCGCCCAAGTTTTAGCTTATATCTTTCAAGTGGATCAATATGCCAAAGGGCAAGGAGCTAAACCCGAGCGCCGACCCGATATGCCAATTCCGACCGATTTACGCGTCGACCCTAATGCTGATTAATGAATCGAGGGGGGAAACCCTAGGCTAAGAAAAATTATTTTCGATAAACATCGAAAGTGTGCACTCTTCTTGCAATTAGACTGGTAAACGTCAATTTTGCATCAGGTAGTCTATGGCCACGTTAGATCGCGGACAAATTTTTCAACAGATACGGGGTAATGCGATTACCCTGCTAACCGGCAATCTCGGTATTCCTTTGATGCTGTTGATCTTGCTTGGCATGATGACGTTGCCGTTGCCGCCTTTTTTATTAGATACCTTTTTTACTTTCAATATCGCTATTTCCATCGTCGTACTTCTTATCTGTGTGTATGCAAAAAAACCGTTGGATTTTGGTGTATTTCCTAGCATCTTATTAATTGCAACCCTCTTACGTTTAGCGCTAAACGTGGCTTCTACCCGAGTGGTTTTATTGGAAGGCCACCAAGGTGGTGATGCCGCTGGTAAGGTTATTGAAGCGTTTGGTGAGGTATTGATTGGTGGTAATTACGCCGTTGGTTTAGTCGTTTTCACCATTTTAATGATCATTAACTTTGTCGTAGTGACAAAAGGGGCTGGCAGGGTCTCGGAAGTGAGTGCCCGCTTTACCCTAGACGCTATGCCAGGCAAACAGATGGCCATTGATGCGGATTTGAATGCGGGCTTAATGGATGCAGAGCAAGCCAAAAACCGCCGCGCTGAAATTGCTTCTGAGGCGGATTTCTATGGCTCTATGGATGGTGCGAGTAAATTTGTTAAAGGGGATGCCATTGCCGGTATTTTGATTCTAGTGATCAACGTCGTCGGCGGCTTTGCCATCGGTATGGGGCAGCATGATTTATTATTTGCTGACGCGGTACAGAAATATACCATCTTGGCTATTGGTGATGGCCTAGTCGCTCAAATACCGTCGCTGTTATTATCCACCGCAACGGCCATCATGGTGACGCGAAATAGTGATGCCAAAGATGTTGGTGAACAAATCATTGGCCAAATTTTCGGTTCACCCCGGGCCTTAGCCATAACCGCGGTGGTGCTATTTTTAATGGGCATCATTCCTGATATGCCGCATCTGGTATTTTTATTAGCGTCCTTTTTAGCCGCTGCTGGGGCTTATTTTATTCATTGGCGCAGTGAGGGAGGGATTTTTATCGATGGTAAACCTGTGAAAGGCAGTACTACGACCGCGAGCAGCAGTGCTGCTGGGGTCGCTATGACTGATACAGGCATGCCAGCCTTGCCAGGGGAAGCTTTACCAGAGCAAGAAATTAAAGAACTAGGCTGGGATGATGTTGAAGCGGTTGATCGTGTAGGGTTAGAAGTGGGTTACCGTTTAATACCTCTGGTTGATAAGAACCAAGGAGGGCAGCTATTAGCCCGTATTAAAGGCGTGCGTAAAAAGCTCTCCCAAGATATTGGCTTTTTAATGCCTTCGGTACACATTCGCGACAACCTCGATTTAATGCCTAGCCAGTATCGAATAACCTTGATGGGAGTGACCCTAGCAGAGGCGGAAATCTATCCTGAACGAGATATGGCGATCAACCCAGGTCAAGTTTTTGGCAAGATAGAAGGCATTGAAACTCTGGACCCTGCATTTGGCCTCGAAGCTATGTGGATTGAGGCCAGTCAAAAAGATAAGGCGCAAACTTTGGGTTATACCGTAGTGGATGCTAGTACTGTGGTTGCAACCCATCTGAACCAGCTATTGCATAAGCATGCTCATGAGTTGATTGGCCATGAAGATGTGCAAAAAATGTTGGATATTCTGAATGAATCTTCGCCTAAATTAGCGGAAGAGCTAGTCCCCAATACCGTATCCATCAGTCAGTTATTGTCGGTACTACAAACCTTATTGCGAGAAGATGTGCCTGTGCGCGATATGCGTACCATAGCCGAGTCTTTGGCGAACATGTCGCCTCGTAGTCAAGAAAATGCCGCATTAACCGGTGCTGCTCGGATCGGCCTTGCCCGTTTAATTATTCAAAACATCTTTGGAACCGCGGATGAACTGAGTGTCATGACCTTGGACCCTGCTTTGGAACAGTTGTTGCTTAAGACTGTACAACAGAGTGCACAGCAGACCGGAAATATGGATACGTTAGTAATTGAACCCAGCATGGCCGATGCCATTCAACGTTCGTTGATGAACGCAACACAAGAACAAGAAAATGCAGGTCGTCCTGCGGTATTGGTGGTATCAAGCCAGTTACGTCCTGTGCTATCGCGTTTCGTACGTAATACCATTGAGCATCTCAGTGTGCTCTCGTATCAAGAAATTCCAGATAACAAAACCATTACCATAGTATCTACCGTGGGGGCTCAATAAATGAAAGCGAAACGATTTACTGCGAAAAATATGCAAAAGGCCCTGCGTATGGTATCGGATGAACTCGGGCCGGATGCGGTTATTTTATCGAATAAGCGTTTAGGGCAGGGGGTCGAGGTTATTGCAGCACTTGATTACCATGAAATTGCCCAAGAGCAGCAACAGCAAGAAATTGAGCGCCAGCTCACCTTGCAGAAAGAGTTAGAACACGCCAAGCAAGCCACGGGTAAAATTCGTCAGCAGCCTATATTAGATGGTTCAAATGTCTCAACTACGGCGGCGTTGAAAGAAGCTCTGATGGGAATAAAAGAAGGCACTATTGCACAGTCGGCTGCGCTAGAAGCGGTGATGCAAAGTGAAGAAGAACTGCAGCAAACCATGAGTCAGCATAGTGAAAATATCAGTGGTGATGATCCGACCCCTTTTATGCACAAGGTTTCCGCAGAATTAAAAGATTTAAAAAACTGGTTGGTTAGCCAGCAAGGTAATGCTTGGAATCCTAATCGTCCGTTAAGTTGGCAGCAGGCGCAAATCTGGCAGCGTTGCCAAGATTTGGGAATCGATCCCTCTTGGGCTGATAAGCTAGTCAGTGCCTTGCCTGAGGATGATGATGATATCGAAAAGGGCTGGGCACAGTGTTTACGTTGTATCGCTGAAGACTTGCCGTTGGCGCCTAATAACATGCTCCACAGTGGTGGTTGCTTTGCGTTTGTTGGCCCAACGGGAGCGGGAAAATCGACTACTATCGGCAAGCTAGCAGCACAGTATGTAATTAATCACGGTAATGAGGATATTGCCTTGATTACTATGGACAACTATCGCATTGCCGCTCACGATCAATTAAAAGCGTTTGCTCGCATCATGGAAATCCCTTTATTGGTATTGGAACCTAATGGTGATTTGAGCGCCTTGCTTGAGCAGTTAGCCGATAAAAAGTTTATTCTTATCGATACCGCAGGTTTAGCGAGTCAAGATCCACATTTCTCCGTGCAATTGTCTATGCTTAAGGGGGCAGGAAATAAAGTGCAGACATTATTAGCCTTGCCACTGACGAGTCAGGCTCGTTGTTTACAAGAAAACTATGAACATTTTAAAGCGGCAGGCATTGATGGATGTATTTTTACTAAGTTGGATGAGTGTTTTAGTTTGGGGCAAGCGATGAGTATTGCTTCTGTAACCCGCTTACCCATTCATATGGTAACCGATGGACCTCATATTCCAGATGATATCCATTTCCCTAACGCTGAGAAAATGGTGCGTTTAGCTGAGCAAATGGCACGCATGGCTCAAGCCCGTTGGCAAACATCAGAAGTGAATTCCGCAATGAATAACAATTTTATGCAGCACGGAGTGTAAGCATGGCTCAACACCCAGTACAAGTGATAGCCGTCGCAGGTGGAAAAGGCGGAGTGGGTAAAAGTAATGTCACCGTGAATCTCGCGTGTTCATTATCCGAATTGGGTCGCCGAGTCGTGATTCTGGATGCAGATTTGGGCTTAGCCAATATTGATGTATTACTTGGTATCAGTGCCAATAAAACCATTGAAAATGTATTGCGTGGAGAATGCACACTACGTGAGGTCATGGTAGATGGGCCCGGTAAAGTGAAGATTGTGCCTGCAACCTCTGGGGCGCAGCACTTATCCATGCTGACAACTCAAGAGCATGCTGGCTTGATTCAGGCCTTTAGTGATATTGGTGATGAGTTGGATATCTTATTAATCGATACCGCTGCAGGTATTTCCGATGCGGTGATGAGCTTTGCACGGGCGGCGCAAGAGGTATTGATTGTGGTGACGGATGAACCGACTTCCATTACCGATGCGTACGCGCAAATAAAATTATTGAATCGTGACTATGGCGTATTTCGTTTTCGAGTGATCGCCAACATGGTGCGTTCGCCGCAAGATGGTCATGCTTTATTTGCCAAGTTGATCAAGGTAACGGATCGCTTTTTAGATGTTGCAATGCAGTATGTTGGTTCTGTTCCACAGGATGATGCCGTACGCCGCGCAGTACAAAGACAGAAAGCGGTTGTCGAAGCGTATCCTAGATCGAAAGCCTCAACAGCTTTTCGTGGTTTAGCGAAAAAAATAGACGCTTGGCCATTAGCCTCTACCCCAAGAGGTCATCTAGAATTTTTTGTTGAGAACCTTGTTCAAGCAGGAGCCCATGGGTAGTACCTGTAATGAATGGATGTGCTATGTACGATGAAGTGAGTAGTCCAAACTTTGATGAATTGGTTCGTGAATACGCATTATTGGTGAAACGAATTGCCCACCATTTGCGTGGCCGATTACCCGATAGTGTGCAGCTAGATGATCTGATTCAGGCTGGCATGATAGGTTTGATTGAGGCTGCACGAAAATACGATGGTGGCAAAGGTGCGAGTTTTGAAACCTATGCGGGGATTCGAATTCGTGGTGCTATGCTGGATGAAATTCGTCGTGGCGACTGGGCACCACGCTCTGTACACCGTAACTCTCGCCGCATCAGCGAAGCGATTAAAGAGGTTGAGCTGCTGAAAGGTCGAGATGCTGAAGACCATGAAGTTGCAGAGCATCTTGAGATGAGTGTGGATGAATATCATAACCACCTAAAAGACTCTGCGGGTTGTCGTTTATTCAGCTTTGAAGACGTGATGGAAAAAGGCGAACAAGGCCAAGAACAACTGGCTGGCTCAAGTCCAAGTCCTTTTATGGGAATTGAACGTGATGCTTTTCAATCGTCTTTAGCGCAAGCGATCAAAGCCTTACCTGAACGAGAACAGCTAGTACTGGCGCTGTATTATGATGAAGAATTGAACCTGAAAGAAATTGGGGCGGTATTGGGAATTAGTGAATCCCGTGTTAGCCAGATTCATAGTCAAGCTGCGCTGAGGTTAAGAGCCCGCTTAACCGAATGGTCTGAATAAGCCCTTTTCTTTAGTTTTAGAAAATAATCTAACTCTTTGTAATCTCTATTAATTTTCTTTCTGGCTAAAGTGATAACTCAGTCTACACTTCTAGGTAGGAGTCATTAGGAATTTAGAGAAGCTGGCATTCGGAGGTCGCTTTGGACAAGAATATGAAGATTCTCGTTGTGGATGATTTTTCTACTATGAGACGCATTGTCAAAAACTTGCTGCGAGACTTGGGCTTTACCAATACCCAAGAAGCAGACGATGGATTAACGGCCTTACCTATGCTGCAAAATGGCAATTTTGATTTCTTAGTCACTGACTGGAATATGCCAGGCATGACAGGGCTCGACTTGTTAAAACAAGTACGTGCTGATGATAAATTAAAATCCTTACCGGTATTAATGGTTACTGCTGAAGCGAAACGCGACCAGATTGTTGCGGCTGCCCAAGCTGGTGTCAATGGCTATGTGGTTAAGCCGTTTACGGCCGCGGTATTAAAAGAAAAAATTGATAAAATCTTTGAGCGTGTTGAAGGTTAATAACAAGGACTTGGTATGGCTGAGCTGAAAATAGATCCTCATGCGCCATCCTTTCAGCAAGAGATGAAAGTACTTGCTGAAGACTTGTTGCTACAGATCGAAAGTGGTGATCTTGGAAAAGTCGTTGACGTTGTTAATAACATCAACGAAGTGCGTGATAGAACACTGTACGACGAGATTGGTAAGTTAACCCGTGGTTTACATGAAGCCATTAAGAACATCAAAACTGGTGATGAGCTAAGTGATGATTCTGGTATGGCCCAAGCGACCGATAAATTGTCTTATGTTATTAAAATGACAGACAAAGCGGCAAATCGGACCATGGACTTAGTCGAAGAAGGTATGCCTCTTAATGCTGAAAATTTGTCAGGTGCTGAAGCCTTACAGGAACAGTGGAAAAAGTTTTTACGCAAAGAATTAAAGCCTAATGAATTTCGTGATTTATCAAAAAAGGTTGATGCCTACTTGTCGCAAACTCAGATTAATTCAAAGAAAATAGCGTCGCAATTTTCCGATATTTTAATGGCTCAAGATTTTCAGGATCTAACAGGACAGGTTATTAATCGAGTAGCCAAACTGGTATCTGAGGTAGAGGCACGTTTAGTTGACCTAGTGGCTATGGCAGGGGAGGTCGATCGCATTACCGGGGGAACTCAGGGTGAAATGCAGCAAACTAAAACCCCACAAGATGATAAGAAAATTCTTGCAGAAGGGCCTCAAGTTGATACCAGTTTAGACGGTGTCGTTGACGGTCAAGATGACGTAGATGACTTATTATCCAGTCTTGGTTTTTAAGGAGCTAATGGATGAGTTTCGATGCCGATGAAGAAATCCTACAGGACTTTCTAGTTGAGGCCGGAGAAATCTTAGAGCTTCTATCTGAACAGCTTGTAGATTTAGAACAGCGCCCTGATGATAATGATTTATTGAACGCAATCTTTCGTGGCTTTCATACAGTAAAAGGAGGTGCGGGCTTTTTACAATTAAATGCCCTAGTCGATTGCTGTCATGAAGCGGAAAACGTGTTTGATATTTTACGCAATGGTCAACGCCGTGTTACATCCGATCTTATGGATGTGGTATTACAAGCGTTAGACTGTGTTAATGAAATGTTTGATGCGGTGCGTAATGGTCAGGCGCCGGAACCTGCCTCCCCCGAGTTATTAGCCACCTTACACCAGCTTGCGCAACCTGAAGCAGAGACTACTCCTGCCGAGGCGTCAGCTACAGAGGCGTCAACTACAGAGGCGTCAACGGCAGTCGTCGAAAACGAAGCTTCTGAAGATATTACCGATGATGAGTTTGAACGTTTGCTGGATGCTTTAGATGGTGAAGCTGCAGCGGCACCTGCGGTAATACCTACTGAGCCTGTTGAAAGTTCTAGCCCAGAAGGGACTTTCCTTGAGGTTAGCAATGAGACGAGCGCAGCGGATAGTGATGAGATTACCGAAGAAGAATTTGAGGCCTTATTAGATCAAATTCACGGCGCGGGTAAATCCGCTACTAGCAAGCCAGAAGAAAGGTCTGATAAGTCAGAAGCAAGTAAGCCAGAAGCAAGTGCTGAAGTTGCAAAAGAAGATCAAACCGCTGAGCCGACAGAGGCTGCAGACGATGATTTGATTACCGATTCTGAATTTGAGGAGTTATTAGATCGATTGCATGGCAAGGGGCGCCATGCCTCTGCGCAGGGGAACCTTAAAGCGACAGCCGAACAGCCTGAAGAAATAGCCGGGGCAGCAACGAGTCAAATAGCGACTGAAGCGATGAACTCTTCAGCAACAACCCCTTCAGCAACAACCCCTTCAGCAACAACCCCTTCAGCGGATGTCCAGAAGGCCGTTGAGCAACCAGCGGTTCAATCAAAGCCCGCGAGCAAGCCTACAGAACCTCAAGCGCCAGTCGTTGAAACCACCGTTCGAGTGGATACTAAGCGTCTTGATGACATCATGAATATGGTAGGGGAGCTGGTATTGGTCCGTAACCGCTTGGTTCGCTTAGGGCTCAATAGCAATGATGAGTCGATGACGAAAGCGGTATCTAATTTAGATGTAGTGACCGCAGACTTACAATCCTCGGTGATGAAAACCCGTATGCAGCCGATTAAAAAAGTCTTTGGGCGATTTCCTCGGGTAGTACGTGATCTTGCACGCTCTTTGAAAAAAGAAATTAATCTTGAGCTGCGTGGTGAAGAAACAGACCTAGATAAGAATCTAGTAGAAGCGTTAGCCGATCCTTTAGTTCACTTAGTGCGCAATGCGGTTGATCACGGTGTTGAGATGCCGGATAAACGTGAAGCTGCGGGCAAAACTCGGGTAGGGTCTGTGATCTTGGCAGCCGTACAAGAAGGTGATCATATTCTGCTTTCCATCGAAGATGATGGTGGCGGTATGGACGCCGATGTTCTACGGAATAAAGCGGTAGAAAAAGGCATGATGGAGCAAGATGCGGCCGACCGTTTAACCGATAACGAATGTTATAACTTGATTTTTGCACCGGGCTTTTCAACCAAAGAAGAAATCTCGGATGTCTCGGGTCGTGGTGTGGGTATGGATGTGGTGAAAACCAAAATTACTCAACTTAATGGCACCTTAAATATTGATTCTGAGCTGGGTAAAGGCACCCGCATAGAAATTAAAGTGCCATTAACCTTAGCGATTATGCCAACCTTAATGGTGATGTTGAAAGAACAGGCCTTCGCGTTTCCTTTGGTCAGTGTGAACGAAATATTTCACTTAGACCTTTCTCAGACAAATGTGGTTGATGGTCAAGAGGTAATCGTTGTGCGCGATAAACCTATCCCTTTATTCCACTTAAAACGTTGGCTGATAAAAGGTGAGGCTGATTCTAAAGCGGATGAGTCTGCTCATGTATTGGTTGTTTCAATTGGCAATCAACGGGCAGGTTTTGTCGTCGATCAGTTAATTGGTCAAGAGGAAGTTGTGATTAAGCCTCTTGGGGCTATGTTGCATGGAACAGCCGGTATGGCGGGGGCAACGATTACGGGTGATGGTCGAATAGCGCTGATTTTAGATGTCCCTAGCATGCTACAGCATTACGCTGGTCGACAGCTATCAGCCGCCTAAAGGATACGATTGCCATGGCTCAATCGATGAAGATCAGAGTACTGGTGGTTGATGACTCAGGCTTCTTTCAGCGGCGGGTAACTGACATTATTAATAAGGACCCGCGCTTAGAAGTGATCGCAACGGCGAGTAATGGTCAGCAAGCTATAGAGAAAACGCTGTTATTAAAACCAGACGTCATCACTATGGATTATGAGATGCCGGTGATGGATGGAGTGACCGCCGTTCGCCACATTATGAGTCTGTGTCCTACGCCGGTATTAATGTTTTCCTCACTAACCTATGAAGGTGCGCGCATTACTTTGGATGCGTTAGAGGCTGGGGCGGTTGATTTTTTATCTAAACAGTTTGATGCCATTGCCGCACCTGACGCTGAGTTGCATAAAACGTTAACTAATCGAGTGTGTGAGGTAGCCGCTAGCCGTAAGAAAAGACTGACTCCCACGACCGCTGCTAAGGGCGTTGTTCAATCCTTGCATCATGTCGATGTGGTTCTTATCGGTACTTCTACAGGGGGCCCTGTGGCCCTGAAAACTATTTTTCAAAATATTCCAGCAGGTTTCTCTAAGCCGATCGTGATTGTTCAGCACATGCCCGCAGCATTTACTAAAGCCTTTGCTGAAAGATTAAATAAATTTACTTCTTTAACGGTGAAAGAGGCCGCACAAGGAGATCGTTTACAAGCGGGTTATGTTTATGTTGCTCCTGGAGGCCTGCAGTTAATGATTGATAAGCGTGCCGGTGGCAGTATCCATATTCATGAAAGTGATAAGCGTATTAGTTATCGGCCGAGTGTCGATATTGCTTTGGCATCAGCGGCGAAACATTTTGGTCGTAAAGCGTTGGCGATCATTCTTACTGGCATGGGTTCTGATGGCAAAGTAGGTGCGGATTTATTAGTCCAGGCTGGGGGAACTGTATGGGCTCAGGATGAAGCCAGCTGTGTCATTTATGGCATGCCCATGGCGGTGGTCAAAGCGGGGATTGCGTCAAGAGTTTTGCCGTTAGACAGCATAGGTTTGCAACTTTTCAATGAGGCTTGCTAATGGATCGCTTGGTTTTACTCGGGTTATTGGGTGGTATCGCTAGTGTTGTTTTTGGGCATACATTAGAAGGTGGCGCATTATCGGCATTATGGAATGGTCCTGCTTTATTAATTGTCTTTGGTGGTTCCTTCTTGGCCTTATTGGTTCAAACACCTTCTCATTTAGGTCAGCGTGCGCTGTTATTATTAACATGGTTAGTGGTACCACCGCATATATCTTTGGATCAGCTGCTGACAAAATTAACCACCTGTGCAAATGCTTATCGCAAAGATGGTGTATTGGGCTTAGATCGAATTGCGCAAACAGAAAGTGACCCTGTCATGCGGCGGGCTTTAGTGATGCTGGCGGATGGCCAGTCGCCGCGAGCTATTGAGTACAGTATGCGTTTAGAAATTGAAACTCATCAAGATAAAGATATGTTGGCAACCGAGGTATTCGATAATTTAGGGGGATATTTACCGACCTTAGGGATTGTCGGGGCGGTACTAGGACTGATGCAGGTATTATCAAATCTTGCTCAACCTGAAGAATTGGGGCGTGGCATCGCGGTTGCTTTTGTCGCAACTTTTTATGGGGTTGGTGCGGCCAATTTAATTGCGATTCCTATTGCCGGTCGTTTGCGCAGCTTTGTACAGCAACGTAGCCGCTATCATAAAGCGATGTTGGTAGGTGTGATGGCCATGCGAGAAGGCATTAACCCTCAGTTTATTCGTTATCGCTTAGAAGGTATGGATTTATGAGCAGTCAGCATGGCCCTGATCGTCATCGCTGGCTGATTTCTTATGCCGATTATATGACCTTGTTATGTGCATTTTTTATCATGATGTACAGCATCAAGTTATTAGACGAAGAGCAATATCAAGCGGTACAAAAAGTATTAGAAGGTATGTTTACGACTCAAAGTCAGCAAGTTTTACCGCACCCCGAAGTATCAACCTCGGTATTAGAAAATAATAATGGTATGAAACCCTTGTATGAAACGGTTAAGCAACAGCTGCAAGTATTTATTGATAGCAACGAACTTATTTTGGAGCAAGAAGGAGAATGGATAAAAATTCGTTTAAAAGCTGATACCTTATTTCCCCCAGGGGGATGGGAAATCAATGATGACATGATGGATTTTATTGAGCAGTTGGCTCTGGTCGTGCGCCCTATCCCTAATGAAATTAATATTGAGGGACATACCGATGATGTTCCGATCAATACCAGCCGTATTATTAGCAATTGGGATTTATCCGCCTTACGTGCGGTGGCTGTTGTTAGGGCTTTTGAATTATGGGGTGTTGCGCCACAAAGAATGGCCGCGATGGGGTATTCGTATCATAGGCCTTTATTTGCTAATGATAGTAATGAGCATCGCTTAGCGAATCGTCGGGTTGAGATATTAATTAAGCAAGGAAGCACTAATCAGCCTTGGTCGAGAGAGGACGCTGCAGAATGAGCATAATAATTGCATCGTTACAGTCTTTATACTTTCGCGATCTCAATAAGGGTGGCAAAACGTGCGAATTTGGTCGATAGCAAATCAAAAAGGTGGGGTTGGAAAAACAACGTCTGTGGTTTCCTTGGGAGGGCTGTTGGCGGAGCGGGGCGCTCGGGTTCTATTGATAGACTTGGATCCCCACGGTTCGTTAACCAGTTATTTTCGCTATAACCCAGATAACTTAGCGACCAGTATCTATGATTTATTTTTTAATCAGCGCTGCAAAGATCGTGATTATATTCATAAAGTAGTGAGACCAACATCTCACAAAGGGGTGGATTTATTGCCGGCAACGACATCTCTTGCCACTCTAGAGCGGCAAGTGAGTGGCCAAGACGGCATGGGCTTGGTCTTAGCAAAAACGTTAACTCAGGTATGGGATGAATATGATTATGCACTATTAGATACACCACCGATTTTAGGCGTACTACTGGTTAATGCTTTGGCGGCCTGCCAACGCTTAGTCATTCCAACTCAAACAGAGCATCTGGCGCTTAAGGGTTTGGAACGAATGGTACACACGTTAAAAATGGTGATGTCCTCACAAAACCGACAGCTGCCGTATACGATTGTTCCCACCTTATTTGATCGTCGAACCCAAGCCTCGAAGACAACATTGAAAGAAATGCGCCAACTGTATCCTGATCACTTATGGCAAGAAGCGATTCCTATTGATACCAAGTTTCGGGACGCGAGTCATGAGGGGGTATTTCCTAATGAGCTGGATAGCCAATCTCGTGGAGTAAGAGCGTATCGCCATCTGCTAGCGGAATTGGACCAGGCGCCGGAGGCGGCCTCTTGTGACTAAATCAGTGAAGCCTGGTAATCCCTCATCCACTTCAGTGGTAGTTGAAACTGCTGCTATTGAAATGAATGCCGTCGATGGTGTTTTACAGAATTATCTGGATCAGTTATTAGTGACCGCAACTGAGCCTGCAGCGATTGAAAAGGTTGCTCCTGTAGAAGTGCAACCTCCCATTCAAGAGATCCTTAATCAAGACATTGCCCTTCAAGAAACCTCCATCATTGAGGTTAAGCAAGGCATAGAGCAGGTTTCTCAGCGTTTAACCGATCAAGCATCTTGGTCGAGCCAAGGTGTGGAGTGTTTGATTTTTACTGTCTGTGGTTTGAAGTTAGCCGTGCCCTTATTATTTCTCGGTGGCGTCCATGAAGTAGCCACTGGTGATGTTAAGCCATTGATGGGGCAGCCGCCATGGTATTTGGGCCTAGTGCAAACCGCGGAAAGTAATTTGCAAGTCATTGATACGGCGAACTTCATTATGCCAGAACGCGAACAAAACTTAGCGACTCAAGGGTTTACCTACTTAATTCAATTAGAAAAATCGCCTTGGGCTATTGCCTGCCAATCAATTGACGATACCGTACGGTTAGAAGCGTCAGAAATTAAGTGGCGAGGAGATAGAGGAAAGCGTGCTTGGTTAGCGGGCACTGTGATTGAAAAGATGTGTGCCCTAGTTGATGTTGCTGGGCTTTTAGAACGAGTCGAGACAAGCTGTAAAGCGCGATAAAATTATTTAATTTTAAGCTGGTACAGTTTGTGCTCTTTACTATAGTAAAGGAAGGTTCAACACGTTTTTTGACGCAAGCCAATTAACCTGACTTTTCTTATGAGGAAGTTTTATGTCTGCCAATGCCACGAAAAGTGCAGAGGATCCGATTTTACAGTGGGTAACTTTTCGATTAGAAAACGAGTCCTATGGTATTAACGTGATGCAAGTACAAGAAGTTTTACGCCATACCGAGATTGCGCCTGTTCCCGGCGCGCCTCCGTATGTTTTAGGGATTATTAACCTACGGGGGAATGTTGTTACTGTGATTGATACGCGCTCACGATTTGCGCTACCAGAAGCAGAAACGACAGATCAAACTCGTATTGTTATTATCGAAGCGGAAAATCAAGTCGTAGGTATTTTGGTCGATGCGGTGGCTGAGGTGGTTTATCTACGTCAGTCTGAAATTGAAACCACACCGAATGTCGGCAATGAAGAGAACGCTAAATTTATCCAAGGGGTTTGTCATAAAAATGATGAACTTTTGATCTTGGTGGATTTAGAGAAGCTTATGTCGGATGAAGAGTGGATGGAAATTTCTGGTTTTTAACCAGGAATAGGAGTTCTAAGTCATGTTGTCATTATCATCTTTATCGATGGTTCACTGGTTATTAATCAGTAATGGAATATTATTAATAACCACAGTCGCTGGTTTTGTTTTAGTAAAGCGTAAATACCAAAGCGATTTACAGAACTGGCAGGCACAAATGCAAAAGTTACGTCATGATTTTGAAGCCATGAATAAAAGTACCTTTGGTCTTGGTCGTTGTGTTAAAAAGTTAGAGCAGCGCTTGGTTGAAAATGAGCGCAAGCCTGCTTTGGCGACGTCTGATGAGGCGCTGTATCAACAAGCTCAGCGCTTAGTTAATATGGGCGCTTCTGCTGATGACTTAGTCTCTAGCTGCGGTGTAGCCCGTGCTGAAGCCGAGTTACTGGTATCCATGAGTCGTCAGCTCGCTCATTAAGCTCTATTATTATCAGCGCCTCCGCTTGATAGATGTTTTTAGTTCTTACAGATACCTTTTATTACCAAATAATCCGAGTGACCGGCTAGAAGCTTCCTATACTTGATTTAGACAGGTATTTACGAGGAGGCCAACATGAAGAGGCTGATCACAGCACTTTCATTTGCAACCATCACTAGTCTAGCCGTTACGCTTACTGACACGGTAGAGCCTTATGCCAGTGTAAAAAATCTCTTCGCTAGCCAAATTTACAGCGCTGCATTTAATGATGTATCACCAGGTTTTGATGATCTGTATGTAATCAAAACTCAAGATAAAGGTCGAGAGATTATTATTTATTGCAATACTACTTACTGTTATAAAAATCGTAATAGCATTATGACCAGCTAGAGTTAAAGGCTTGGATCGACTTGTTTAACTTATCTTGTCTTAGTAGCTAAGCCCTAGGCGACGATAAATAAAGGCCATTAACCATGCGGGTCCAATCATCAAAAACTGCATATCCTGAAAAAATGAGGGTTTTTTACCTTCAATTTTGTGTCCTACAAACTGCAATATCCAAAGAATAATAAATAGCAGAATACTGGTGAGTGCCAAGGATGCGAGTTGCAAGCTCTCATACCAAGCTATGATACTGTAGCAGGCAAGGGTAAATAAGGTTAAGCCAATAGCTAGGCGTGGTGATAGGCGAATATAAAAACCGACGATAAAAATAGCGGCTAGAGTAGCCCAGTTGAGGTAGGGGTGAATCTGGCTAAAGGCCGCTGGGGTTGGGATTGCCCAAAGGAGGCCTAAGATGACTAAAAATATCAGTGGTACGCAGACCCAATGAATGAGTTTATTGATTGGATTTTGATGGCTTACACCGTACTCTTCAAACCATTGATCGGCTGATTTCTTGGTCATGGTAAAATTCTCATTGTTAGTAATTGGTTAGCTTTACTCTAAGGGTTAAATTGTCTCAAGACATTGTCTTTAAAGGACAGTATATTTGACCTTTAAAGTCAAATAATTAAGCGAGTGAAGATTGAAGACGGTATCTTTGTTATGGGTGAAAGGGCTATTGCAAGCTGCGGCTTTGCAAGGTCTTAGCGAGGCTGAGATATTAAGCCAAGCGGGGATATCACATGACCGCCTATCTCTTGGACGCCTAAGTCTAGTAGATACATTGGCTATTTGGCGCGCCATAGAAGAACTGAGTCCAGACTCATTATTTGGCTTTCATATGGGACTTTCATTAAAACCTACCCACTTCCAGTTAATCGCGTTTACTATGTTAAGTAGCCCAACCCTTGGAGATGCGATTGAGAAAATATTAAAATATCAGCGCTTAATCAGTGATGGCGGTAATTTTTCTTTGGTTGAGATAAATCAGGCCGATACGGCACTGGTCTACCAGCCGACGGCTAATAACTTTAGTTACCATCAAATCGATGCTGTGATGGTCGTTGTTTTGAGTTTTGCCCGTTGGTTGCTGAATCGTTCAATTGCTCCAAAGCGCGTATCCTTCAGCCATAACCAACAAGATGGAGTAGAGCAATACCAAAACTTCTTTGCTTGTGAGGTTGAGTTCAACCAGGTCGAGAATAGTATTATCTTCCCCGCAGAGGTATTACAAGAAGAATTACCTGGGTATGACCCGCAACTGGCATCAATGCATGAGCAGATGGCGGATAATCAACTGAAGAATTTAGCCAAGCCAGATATCATAGTACGCTTGCAGCAACAGCTTGAGCTGACGTCTGAAGCGGTTAGCCGAGATCGCTTAGCTCAACAGATGGGAATGAGTGGACGCAGTTTGCAGCGTAAGTTACAAGAACAAGGAAGCAGCTTCCAACAGATTTATGATGAGTATCGTCATCAGAAAGCGATAGAGTTATTACAAGATGAAAAATACTCTCTTTTGGATGTCTCATTGCAGTTAGGTTTTGCGGAAAGCAGTACTTTTTATCGAGCGTTTAAACGCTGGCAAGGGATGACTCCAGGAGAGTATCGACAGCAATATCTGAGCAGTATGGAATAGCGATTTATCCACACTTGCTCAGAAAAGCGAAATTCTACAAGGTATTAAGAATTTCTAAGACGTCATCATGATGGCTTTTCGTTTTAACCTTGGCCATGACTTGGCGTAAGATGCCTTCTTCATCAATGATGAAGGTTACGCGGTGAATCCCTATGTATTCTTTCCCCATGAATTTTTTCAAGGCCCAAACGCCATAACTTTCAGCAATGCCATGGTCTTCATCAGACAGCAGTGGAAAGTTAAGTTCTTGTTTTATCGTAAAGTTAGAGAGTCGCTTGGTTGCATCAGGGCTGATCCCTAATACCACAGCATTGGCCTTGGCAAAGGCGTCTTGGTTATCACGAATGCCACAAGCTTGGGTGGTGCAGCCTGGGGTAGAAGCTTTTGGGTAAAAGTATAAAACAACTTTTTTACCTTTAAAGTCCGCTAATGAAACCTCATCGCCGTTTTGGTCGGTGGTGGAGAATTGTGGTGCAAGCTGGTCGAGAGGGGGAAATGTTAAGCTCATGATGGCAACCTAGGTGAAAATAAAAAAAGTTAGGGGCTTATTTAATGTCTTAAGTTTGCCATAAATCTGGCTAAAAATAACTAATGGCTTAGTTAACTTACGAGTCGTTTAAATGAGAAGCCGTTTAAAAGAGAAGCTAAGGCAACTTGATGCGAAGGGCTGTTTTCGGGATGCAGCAGCAAGGCAAGATTTCGTCGTCATTGATCCAGGCCATAGGTTCTTCGGTATAATGCACCTCACCTTCTAATAGCTGGGTGCGGCAGCTGCCACAATAACCTTCGCGGCACTGGTAATGAACCGGAACATCTTGCGCTTCTAACGATTCTAATAAGGTATTAGCATGCTGAAAAGAGACGGTCTGAGCATGTTTTGCGCCGTTATGAATTGAAACTTGATGGATAGGCTTAGCCATACCCTCTAGATCAATTTGAGCACTTTGCTCTGACTGCTCAGGGTCTTCAGTCGGGAAATTCAAACTGTTTTGCACAGGCTCGTGGTCGAGCGGTATCTCGACCGTTTCCGCTGCTAGAGAAAAATCGTCATGTTCAGGCGCTAAGCCATCCAGAAGAAATTCTTCTGTATGGCTGTTCCTAGGCGAAGAGTTCGATGATTGATTCATAAGCATTTGTTAAAGATCAAAATCGCCAAAATCATCAGTATCTACTGCGCTATCCAATGCACCCACCAAATAAGAGCTAATCTCAGCTTCTTGTGGCGCTACTTGTACGTTATCACTGTTCAACCAAGAGTTGATCCACGGTAGTGGGTTGCTCTTAGTATTAAAGATCGGTGGTAAGCCTATGGCAACGATGCGCTGGTCGGTGATGTATTCCACGTATTGCGCCAAGATTTGCTGGTTAAGGCCAATCATAGAGCCATCTTTGAACAAGTAACCGGCCCATTCTTTTTCTTGCTCGGCGGCGTCTAAGAAAATGGCAACCACTTCTTCTTGGCAGGACGCTGCGATTTCACCCATTTCAGGGTCATCTTTGCCCGCAGCCATAATTTGTAAAATGTGCTGAGTACCGGTTAGGTGCAAGGCTTCATCGCGGGCAATCAGTTTAATGATTTTGGCGTTGCCTTCCATTTTTGCACGTTCGGCAAAAGCGAAAGAGC
>CAXIBC010000005.1:0-65966 GCA_964022115.1 uncultured Oleispira sp.
CTTGTTCAGAAGGAGCTTGTTCAGTTACTGAAGCCAAGCCTTTATCCCGCCATTGGAAGGTATTGATGCCTTGTGCCATAAGGCGTTGAAGCTCATCTAGGCTATTCACTATGGCATATAGCCCAAGCTTTTCGGCGCGCGGAAAGGCCGGTAAATCTGGCTTAAGCAGTTGTTCGCGGTTTTTGATCAGTTCACACAGGTCTGCTGGCTGATTTTCCAAGGCTCCTTGCCAGACTGGGCCTGCCCCTTGGCCTTGAGGAGCCGCTAAGCGTAAGGCTTGCTGAATATAGCGATTGGCCAATACTAGGCTATCGCTTAGGGTTGAGCCTTGCGCAACAAAGCTGGCGATGGCTGAGGCTAACGTGCAGCCAGTACCATGGTTATGCACTTGATCTTGTTTGGCATGGGTGAGCCAAAAAGAATGATCTTGGCTGGCATAATAATCTCGACAGACAGGGTCATCATTAAACGAATGTCCCCCCTTGATCAATACATGCTTCACGCCACGGGCAAGCAGTTGCTGCGCCGCTGATTCTATGTCAGCAAAAGATTGGATGTTTATTGCGGTCAGTCGTTCAGCTTCTTGCAGGTTGGGGGTGATCAGGTCGATTTGCTGTAATAATGAATCAATTTCTGCGCGGGTAAAGGTAGCGGCAATTTGCGCCCCCGTACTGGCCTTCAGTACCGGGTCCCAGACGCAAAAAATATTCTGGCTGCGGCGTATCTTCTCTAGCTGTGCTGCTAACCAGCTCAGTGTATCTGGGGTCGGCAATAAGCCAACTTTTATCGCTTTGGGTGCTAAGTCTTGCGCTAATGCTTGCCATTGAGCGCTTAAGTCTAAGGTCGAGAGAGGCAGGATTTTTTCAACCGCGAGACTGTTTTGTGCGGTAATTGCCGTGATTACCGTACAGCCGTGGCACATCAAGCTATGAATGGTCTTTAAATCGGCTTGAATGCCTGCGCCACCGCCGGAATCTGAGGCCGCGATACTCCAGACGATAGGGCGGCTATTATTGGTGCTGTTATTCGTGCATTGCTGAGTCTGAGTATCTTGCATCATGCTTGCTGCCAAAACGGAGTGCCTAGAGTCGGGGTTGATGGGCTTGCGGTTTGGCGGCTTTCCATTAATCCGGCTAAAAACCCTTGTCGTCCTCCCTTCACTGCTTGGGCAAAAGCACGTGCCATGAGTATGGGGTTGTGAGCTTTGGCAATGGCGGTATTTAATAAGATACCATCAAAGCCCATTTCCATGGCGGCCATGGCTTGAGAGGGTTTGCCTATACCGGCATCAATAATAAGGCTGGTAGTAGGGAAACGTTCTCGGATGGCATATAGGTTATAAGGATTCATTAAACCTTTGCCTGTGCCAATAGGTGAGCCCCAAGGCATCAGTACCTGGCAGCCGACGTCTAATAAACGCCGACATAAAACGAGATCGTCGGTGCAATAAGGCAAAACCTTAAACCCTTTTTTAATCAAAATCTCAGCCGCTTTGACGGTCTCAAAGGGATCGGGCTGCAGGTTGTAGTCATCGCCAATAACTTCGAGCTTGATAAAATCGGTATTGAACAATTCTTGGCTCATGTGTGCCAGAGTGATGGCTTCTTGAGCGCTATGACAGCCCGCAGTATTAGGCAATAATGCGCAGCCACTTTGCTCTATGTGCTGCCAAATAGACTGTCCCTGATTATTGCTTGGATCTTGACGGCGCAAGGAAAGGGTAATCATTCCACTGCCTGAGGCACTGATGGCTTGAGCCATGATATCCGGTGAAGGGTATAAGGCGGTGCCGACGAGCAAGCGCGAACTAAATTTTTGATCGTAGAGTATTAACCCATCGTTGACTGAATCGTTAACTGAATCGTTGACTGAATCGTTAACTGAATCGTTATTATTGGCTACCATGGTTAGCCTCCCGACATAGGTGCTAAAAGTTCTAGGTCATCACCTGCTTGCAATGCTGTACAGGCGTATTGAGTACGGGGAATAAAATGCTGATTTAACGCGATGGCATAATGGTCTGGGGTTAACAGGCTTGCCGCGCTATTATTGAACCAAGATTCAAGCGCTTCTTGAATCGTGCTTTGATCGTTAATTACAAAGTGTTTGCCATTAATACGTATGTGAATCTGGGTCATAAAAAGGCCTTCTGCAGGGCTTGTTCGATTAGGGCAGGAGCAATAAGGTAGCCGTGTCGATATAAACCATTGATACTAATAATGGCTTGATTCTGGTTCGATAGGCTGCCTGTTATTTTCGGTAAATTATCAAGGTACGCGGGTCGTAGATTGCAATCTTGGGCTAGGATTCGGGCTTCAGCAAAAGCGGGGTTAATGGCGTATAAGGCCGACATCAGCTCCATCGAAGAGCGTAGGCTAATAGCTGATGTATCTTCGCTCTCAATCTCAGTAGCGCCAATGATAAAGCGATGGTTCGGTTTGGGCACAATGTAGAGTTTATAGCGTGGGTGCATTAAACGAATCGGACGAGTGAGGGTGATCTCTTTACTTTCGAGGTGAATGACTTCCCCACGAACCCCTCGCAAACCGTTTTGATTGATGCTTTTACTGCCTAGTCCACGGCAATCAAAAATCAGATTGAAACTTGCTAATACTGGGTCGTTAACATTGACTGGCTGATGTTGATGGAAGTTAATGCCTAGGGCTTGTCCTTGTTCAACCAGTTGCTCCAATACTGGGTGGTGATCAATGTGGGCTTCATCTTTAAGCCATAACCCTCGTTGAAAGTGCGTACCAATATCGGCTTCTAAGGCTTTCAACTGTTGCTGACCTTGGATGATATGGTAGTACTGGTTGTGGTTTGGGCTTGTAGCCAGCTGCGCTAGCTTATAATCTAAGTCTCGTTGAAATTGATGCAGTTCGGCTTGATCATTTACATGAGCCAAAACTAAGCTACCTTGCTGGTGGAAGTATTGTGGGCAGCCGAGTTGCCCTAACCAGAGTGGCCAGAGTTCCAGTGATTTTTTTCCTAGCTGATAAATTTCCGCTTCGCTGGATACCAGTTCACTCAGTGGTGAGATCATGGCGGCGGCGGTAAATGCAGCGGCTTTATCCGTTTGGCTTAGGCTTGGGTATAGGCTGCCTTTCTCGAATACGTGGATGTGTTTGGCTTTAGTTATACCGTTATCCTGAGCAAGACGCCACGCGAGCAAGCGGCCAACTAGGCCGCCTCCTAGAATGGCAACTTTTTGGCGAGCGCCAGTAGGGTCAGTCATCTGCCTAGACTTCACTGTAAAGTTCGCTTCCTTGCTGTTTGAATTGCTGCGACATTTCTTCCATGCCTTGTTGCGCTTCGGTAGCCAGATCTTTATCCGCTGCATGAATCGCCGCGACTTGTGCTGCATCCAAGTCTCGTACTTCTTGGCTAATTTTCATGGAGCAGAACTTAGGGCCGCACATAGAGCAGAAGTGTGCGACTTTATGGCCTTCTTTTGGCAGGGTTTCATCGTGATAAGCGCGGGCTGTATCCGGGTCAATGGCTAGGTTGAACTGATCTTGCCAGCGGAATTCAAAGCGTGCTTTCGACATGGCGTTATCACGAATTTGCGCCCCAGGGTGGCCTTTTGCTAAGTCGGCGGCATGGGCGGCGATTTTATAAGTAATCAGCCCTTGCTTTACATCGTCTTTATTGGGTAAGCCTAGGTGCTCTTTTGGCGTGACGTAACACAGCATAGCGCAGCCAAACCAGCCGATCATCGCGGCTCCGATACCCGAGCTAAAGTGGTCATAACCTGGAGAAATATCGGTGACAAGGGGGCCTAGGGTATAAAAAGGGGCTTCGTCGCAATGCTTGATCTGTTCATCCATGTTCTCTTTGATCATGTGCATAGGCACGTGGCCTGGGCCTTCAATAAAGACTTGGACATCGTGGGCCCAGGCTTTCTTGGCAAGCTCCCCTAGAGTACGCAATTCGCTGAATTGGGCTTCGTCGTTAGCATCGGCAATGGAGCCAGGACGTAGACCATCACCGAGAGAAAAAGTGACGTCATAGGCTTTCATGATTTCACAAATTTCATCAAAGTGGGTATAGAGGAAGTTTTCTTTATGATGATATAAACACCACTTCGCCATGATGGAGCCACCGCGAGAAACGATTCCCGTCATACGCTCAGCTGTCATAGGGACATAACGTAATAAAACCCCGGCATGAATGGTGAAATAATCAATGCCTTGCTCAGCTTGCTCGATGAGGGTATCGCGGAAAACTTCCCATGTTAGATCTTCAGCGACGCCGTTTACTTTTTCTAAGGCTTGGTAGATAGGAACAGTGCCGATGGGCACTGGGCTATTGCGTACGATCCATTCGCGGGTTTCGTGAATGTTTTTACCGGTGGAAAGATCCATCACAGTATCGGCGCCCCAACGAGTCGACCAGACCAGCTTTTCGACTTCTTCTTCAATCGAAGAGGTAAGAGCAGAGTTGCCAATGTTGGCATTAACCTTAGTTAAGAAGTTACGCCCAATGATCATGGGTTCACTTTCTGGGTGGTTGATGTTGGCAGGAATGACGGCGCGGCCACGAGCAACTTCACTACGCACAAACTCGGCCGTGATGTAGCTTGGGGTGGCGGCACCAAAATTTTCCCCAGGGTGTTGGTGCTTATTGTGCTGAGCCATTTCTTCTTCGGCAATGGCCAAGTTTTCACGAATGGCAATGTATTGCATCTCGGGGGTGATGATTCCTTGGCGGGCATAATGCAGCTGGGTCACATTCTTGCCCGCTTTGGCGCGAATCGGTTTGCGCTGTAAATCAAAACGCAAAGATTCTAAAGCGATATTCATTTCACGTATCTTGGCATAATCCGAGCTATTACCACTGAGTACTTCCGTATCAGCGCGCTGCTCAATCCAAGATTTACGCAGAGGGTCTAGGCCTTTACGTATATCGATGGTTTTATCTGGATCGCTATACGCGCCTGATGTGTCATAAACACGAACAGGGGCATTGTATTCGGTTTTATCGTTGGCGAGCTGGGTTGGGGATAATTGAATTTCTCGTAGCCCAACATGAATATCGCTTTGGCTGCTTTGATTAAAAGCTTTGATATAGATTTTTTTTGAGCCAGGGAAAGGTTGAGTCGATAATTCATCAACTTTGGCAGTTTCACTCAGCTTTTGCTGAATATCATAAGTTTGTTCAGACACAATTGCTTCCTACTATTTAGGATAAAATACATTGATCTGTCTAACTTGAATTCTGACGGTAGGGCTGACTTAGCACAGGGTTATTTAATACCTATAAGCGTATTAAAAGGCTTTAGCAGCTATGAAAGGGCTCACTGCAATAAGGCTTAATGAAGACCAAGGTCGGTATTCATTAGCGGGTCTGCTTACAGTAGCTATCTTTCATCTTGTTTCCTACGCTGGTATTAACCAGATCAGGTTCAACGGGATCCACCTTGGTGATCTCAGCCTCTAATTTGAGGCACCCCGACAAGACAATTATTATTAACTAAGGGATTCTTCACTTGGTTAATGTGCGTAGTGTATGATGAAGTCTATTCTTGGACAACGACTTTAAGTAGTTGATTATATTAAATTCACCTTTAGTGGGGTTAATTGCTATAGTTATAACAACCTTTATTTGTAGTATGGAGTTAGAGCATGGATGAAATCGTCAATCTATTACCTGATCGCATTCCGGTGCTGGTTGTGGATGATGATGAAACCGTAATACAAGTGACGCGTTTGGTCTTATCGCGTTTTCGTTTTGATAATCATGCCTTAGAGTTAATCTGTGCCAGTTCTGGCCAAGAAGCCATTGAAATACTCGCTAAACGTCATGATATTGCTATCGTCTTACTCGATGTGGTGATGGAGTCGGACGATAGTGGTTTTGAGGTGGTTAGCTATATTCGTAACCAACTGCATAACTACATTACCCGCATTTTATTACGCACGGGTCAGCCAGGATTAGCCCCAGAACGACAAGTTATTCATGATTATGATATTAATGATTACATCGCTAAAACCGAAGCGACTACCGACCGCTTAAATCTTTCGATAACCAATGCGTTACGCTCTTATCGCGATATTTTGCGCGCTGAATACCTCACTCATCGAGTCGTCAGTGCCGAGCTAGAGCAACAGCAAGCGCTACAAGCCTCTCAGGCTAAGTCTGCTTTTCTAGCACACATGAGTCACGAAATTAGAACGCCCTTAAACGGAATTATCGGTATGGCCGATATCTTAGCTGATACTGAATTGAGCGAAGAGCAGCAAGGGTATTTGACCGATATTCATAATTCTGGCCGTGCCTTATTAGGGATTGTGAATGATGTATTGGATTTATCCAAAATCGAGGCGGGCAAGCTAGAGCTAGACCCTAGGTCGTTCAAACTATTGGATATGATTGCTGAAATTAATTCAATGTTTCATGCGCCGATGAAACATAAATCGATCCAATACTCTCAAACCATTTCTGCCGCCGTACCTGAGAACCTATATGCCGATAGTCTGCGGTTACAGCAATTGATTATGAACTTGTTAGGGAATGCACTTAAATTCACCCAAAATGGGGGTGAAATAGGTTTGAAAATAGATGTTATTGATATGCCGCAAGCTACTGAGGAAGCGGATAGTGACGACCTTGCTTTAAATATCACGGTGACCGATACGGGGATAGGGATTGATCAATCGCGTTTGGCAAAAATCTTTGATGCTTATCAGCAGGCAGAGTCTCATACATCACGTATTTATGGTGGCACGGGATTAGGCTTATCCCTTTGTCGTCAGATCGCTCAGCTTATGGGGGGGGATATAGAGGTTGAAAGTCGATTGGAAACAGGCTCTGTATTTAGCGCACGTATTATGGTTAAGCAAAGTGATGGTCGTAAGGGCTCGCTGGGTGATGTGGGATTTGCGAGACGCTCTTTTAGTGGTATGAAGGTTCTAGTCGCTGAGGATAACGCAACCAATCGCAAGGTTATTTCAATGCTATTGAAGAAGTTAAAAGTAGATGTTGTGATTGTCGATGATGGTCAGCAGTTATTGGAATGTATCGATAGTATTGATCCTGACTTAGTATTAATGGATTGTCACATGCCTATTATGGATGGATTTGAAGCGACTAAAGCATTGCGTCAACGTGGCAATACGGTTCCTATCTTTGCTTTAACCGCGGGTGTGAGTACTGAAGAGCGTATTGAGTGTGCTAATATTGGCATGAATGAGGTGCTTACTAAACCCGTTACCTTGCAGTCTTTAAAGAATGCGCTGCAACAAATTGACGCCAAGGGTTAGTGAGTCCTTTATCTGCTTTCTAGATGAAGCAGCCTATTAGGCTAGTCCCTAGGGCTGCTTTTATCGTTATTAGAAACGTCGGCGATTTGCTTAAGTCGATTAATAACTTCGTAATTAATGCTGCCTTTGGTGAAATAATGATTTTTGCATTCTTCTCCTACTTCTCTATCCATTAATAATACCAAAGCTTCTTCAACTTGCTTGATGCCATATATCGAGAAGTTACCGGCCTCTACGGCATCAACGACTTCTTGTTTAAGGGCTAGATTGCGAATATTAGCATAGGGGATAATAACCCCATGTTCGCCGTTTAAGCCCCGCGCTTTACAGAGGCGGAAGAAGCCTTCAATTTTTTCATTAACCCCACCAATCGCTTGCACCTCGCCGTATTGGTTGATCGATCCGGTAATCGCAAAGGTTTGCTTTAGGGGTTGGTGTATGAGTGCGGAAATTAGGCAGCAAAGCTCCCCGAGTGACGCGCTATCTCCATCGACGTAACCATACGATTGCTCCATCGCTAAGTTGGCTGAAATCGCTAATGGAAAGTCTTGGGCGTATTTGTGCCCAAGGTAGCCTGAGAGGATCATGATGCCTTTCGAGTGTATGGCTTGGCCTAGGTTGGCTTCACGTTCGATATCCACAATGCCACGAGTGCCAGGGTATACCGTCGCACTGATGCGAGCAGGTGTGCCAAAGCTGGTATCGCCTATAGTCATAACCGTTAAACCATTAACCTTACCAATGGCTTCACCTTCCGACTCAATTAGGATGACATTATCCAGCATCTGCTGGTGGATGCGGTCGTAGATTCTGCCGGTGCGCTCTTCCTTGGCGAGTAGTGCTTGATTGATATGCTGCTCTGTTATTAAGCGGCTGCTATCTTGTTTGCGTAAAAACTCTGCTTCGGCTAATAATTCAAATAGATCGCCTATACGCGCGGTTAGGTAGTGCTGGTCTTCTGCTAAGCGTGAGCTGTGCTCTACTAAGCGGGCAATGCCGGTATCGCTCAGGTCGCCATAGTCTTGTTCATCTATTCGGCTTTTTAGTAAGCGAGAGAAGGCATGGATGTGCTCACTGGTGCGAGGGATCTCACTATCAAAATCCACTAGGGTTCTGAATAGTTCATTAAAATCTTCGTCGTATTCTTGCAGTAAGTAATAGACATTGCGTGAGCCAATTAAAACCAGCTTGATATTGAGTGGGATCACTCCCGGTAATAACGTCGTCGTAGAAACCAGACCGAGTTCGGAGTAGGGGGACTCCATTTTAAGTTGCTGGGACTTTATTGCACGCTTGAGTGCGTCCCAAACCATAGGTTCTGCTAGTAATTTTTCAGCATCTAGTATGAGGTAGCCACCATTGGCTTTGTGTAAAGCCCCTGGGCTAATTTTACGATAGTTGGTGGTTAAAGCGCCTTGATCACTGGAAAACTCAATGCGTCCAAAAAGATTGCCGTAACTGGGGTGGGGTTCATAGATTACCGGAGCACCTTCGCTATCATCATGGCAGACGGCAATGTTAGGCTGCAAGGTCTCTTCTAGGATGGTGCGCTTAACATATTCATCACGATTTTCAGAGATACGTTCATCCAGTAATTCTTCCAAAATGATCTTTGGTAGATGTTCACGCATGGTGGCTAAGAATTTTAATACCGTTGGAAAATCTTGATAGCTTTCTTCAATCGGCTCTAATAGCGGGGTTAGCGCTTCGTTGATGGTATCTTGATTTAACGAGCGTAATTCGTTGGTGGATTCACGCTTCCATTGTGGCAGCTCTGATAAGGCTTCATTTAAATATTGCTCTAATATTGCAATGTTTTGATGAAAGGCTTCACGTTCGGGTTCTGCCAGTTGGGCGAACTCAGATTCATCCAGTGCTTTACCTTCTTTCAGTGGCGTAAAACTGATGGCGGAAGAATCTCTGTAGACGGCGGTATTGGCTTTTAGTGCTTCTTTTTCGACCAGTTCTAGCGCTTTATCGTATTTGCGATTAAAAGCATGGTCTATGGTCGACTTTTGTTGTTGGTAGCTGGGGTGTTCAAAAACCGCCGGAAAGGTCGCTAATAAGTTGTTAATGAGCTCATCGAGAATGGCCTTGAACGCGTTGGCCTTGGTGGGTGGCAGCTCTAATACCTTTGGCTCTCTGGGGTTGGCGAAGTGGTTGACGTAGCACCAGTCACTAGGGGCTTGCTGTTGCGCGGCTTGTGCTTTCAGATATTTGCGTATGTAAGAGGAGCGGCCAGTGCCGCTATCCCCCATGGCATAAATATTGTAGCCTGGGCGGTCCATGGCAATGCCAAAGCGAATGGCATTTTCAGCGCGTTCTTGTCCTAAAACACCATTGAAGGGTTGCAGCTCAGCAGAGCTTTTAAAAGCGAGTTTGCCTGAGTCTATGCGGGTTGAAACTTGATCTGCGGTTAACGAGCTTGGTTTGTTACCAGCTGTGGGCATGAAGATTCCTTATCTTGTGCATATTCAAAATGATCTATCTTCTAAGTTAGGGCTACGCGGGTCTTTTGGCAAGAGAGAATCGTGATTGTGTATTGCTTTTTTTGTCCTTATTCGGATAATGGCCGGCTCACAAGTATTTATTGCCACTATGTCTATTCAAACCGAAGATCGAACAACGATCGATATGTTTTCGCGCCCTGAGCGTGGAAGACCTAAAACCAGTCCTTATGATCGCAGTACTCAATTGAAGCTGAGTAAGCGTTTGCAGCGCAATCGTGATAAGCATAAAGGCATGCGCCGAGTAGAAGTAAAGTTGAATGCCGACGTGGTAGAAGTATTAGACAATCTTGCAGCTGAGCTAGGCCTTTCTCGTGCGGAAGTGATCGAAAATGGCTTAATGCGCCTGCTGGAAAATTAAGGGGTTTTATTAAAATACTCTAAGTTGTTAATTTGGCTTGCTTTTTTTATTCTGATGAGGATAATAGCGGCCAGCATTTAAGCATCGCTTAAATTGCAGCTTTATGGTGGCCCTTATCGGTCCCTTCGCAACGAGAAACCGCAAACCCCGCCAGGCCCGGAAGGGAGCAACGGTAGTGGTGGATTCGTGTGCCGAGGTGTGGCTGGTAGGGGTCATCTCCAATCTCTATTTCGTAAATTCTCCTAGTTTTAATTGTTTCTGACTTTCGTCTCATTTCCCGCTATGATAACCAGTATGATCATATATTTGACGGATTTTTCATGAGTTATCAGGTACTTGCACGTAAATGGCGTCCACGTTTCTTCGCTGAAATGGTGGGTCAAGAACATGTGCTGCGCGCCCTTATCAATGCTTTGAACGATCAGCGTTTACACCATGCTTACCTGTTTACCGGTACGCGCGGAGTAGGGAAAACGACGATTGCCCGTATTTTAGCTAAATGCTTGAATTGTGAGCAGGGGGTGAGTGCGACTCCGTGTGGTGAGTGTTCTTCTTGCCGAGAGATTGCCGAAGGGCGTTTTGTCGATCTGATTGAGGTGGATGCAGCCTCCCGTACCAAGGTAGAAGATACTCGAGAATTATTAGATAACGTACAATATGCTCCGACTCGAGGCCGTTATAAGGTTTATTTGATCGATGAAGTACACATGTTGTCGACGCACAGCTTTAATGCCTTATTGAAAACCCTAGAAGAGCCTCCTGAGCACGTTAAGTTCTTATTAGCGACCACAGACCCGCAAAAGCTTCCGATCACAGTATTATCTCGCTGCTTGCAATTCAGTTTGAAAAATATGACCCCAGAACGTGTGGTCGGTTATCTCGAAAAAGTATTAAAAGCAGAAAATGTTCAATATGAAGAGCCTGCACTCTGGCAATTAGGGCGGGCAGCCCAAGGCAGTATGCGTGATGCGTTGAGCCTCACAGACCAAGCCATTGCTTATGGCCAAGGTGAGGTATTTGAACATCAAGTCAATGCCATGCTAGGGACGATTGACCGAGGTCGAGTATTTAAGTTGGCGGAAATCTTGGCGACGGGTCAGGTAGAAGAATTGCTGCAGCAGGTATCTGCGATGGCTGAGCATGGGCCTGATTATGATGAGGTGGTGCAGGCCTTAATGCAGTTATGGCATAAAGTGGCGGTTGCTCAGGTAGCCCCTAGCTCAGTCGATAATAGTGAGGGTGATAAGGCCGCTATTGTTCAATTGGCGGGGGCGATGCGAGCGGAAGATATTCAATTATTTTATCAAACGGCCTTAGTAGGGCGCAAAGATTTGCCTTTGGCTGCGGACCCTCGCCAAGGGTTTGAAATGATTTTATTGCGTATGCTGGCCTTTAAACCCGTCAATAGTGCGCCTCTGCATCTCGATTTGGTCGGGTCGTTACAAGCACCGGGTAGTATTGAAGAAAAAAAGTTAATAGCTGACTCAGATGCTGCGCCTGAATCAGCTGACGTTGCCCCTATGCAGCCTTTTGACAGTTTTGTTCCGCCAGCGGTTGCTGCTCAGCCAGAAGTGATACCTCAGGTTATAGAGCAGGTTGTAGAGCAGGTTGTCGAGCAAGCGCCAGAGCCAGTAATTATCGCGGATGAGCCGGTAGTCTCAGAGTCAGTAGTCTCAGAGTCAGTAGTCTCAGAGTCAGTAGTCTCAGAGTCATCGGAAGCAGAACCAATAGCTATTGAGCCTGCTATTGCTCACCCTGCTATTGCTCATAAGGGCGCTGCGAATTTATTAGATAACCCTCTGCCGGTAACTGCGCCAAGTACTCAAGTTGTACAAGAAGAGCAGGATATCGTTGCTGAGGCAGTATTTGATTTTGATTGGCAGCAGCTGTCTGGCCTTAATTGGTGGCAGTGGGTTAGGCATTTGCCGTTGGCCGGTATGCCGATGGCGATTGCGTTAAATAGTGCCTTAATAAGTCGCCATGAAAATCAGTTGGTGATGGACGTAGACCCAGATCAGGGGGCATTATTTAATGATGCTCAGCGCCAGCGGATTGAACAGGTTTTATCTGATACTACGGGGTTGCCGGTGCAGTTGATTATGCATGTGCAGGTGCCACGTGGAGAGACACCTCATCAGCGTAGGACCCGAATCATGGCCGAGCGCTTTGCTCAGGCTGAACATGGGATTATGGAAGATGAGATAGTTCAAGGTATTGTCGCTGAATTTGAGGCGCATATCATTGAAGGCTCAATTAGGCCGCTGGTGCTCAATCAATAGAGCCGTGTGGATTATTAAAAAATTAATTAGTAAGTATAGAGGAAGACATCATGATTAAAGGTGGAATGGGCAACTTAATGAAGCAAGCCCAGCAAATGCAAGAAAAAATGCAGAAAGCCCAAGAAGAGCTGGCAAATTCTGAAGTAACTGGTGAGTCTGGGGCGGGTTTGGTAAAGATTACCATGACGGGGCGTCATGACGTTAAACGGGTTGAACTGGATGACAGCATTATGAGTGAAGATAAAGAATTACTCGAAGACTTGCTGGCCGCCGCGGTTAATGATGCGGTGCGCAAAATAGAAGAGAAGAACCAAAGCCAAATGTCTTCTATGACGGCCGGCATGGGTTTACCACCAGGTATGAAGCTGCCTTTCTAGCGCTTTAAATCTTGTTCTTTAACTCTAGGGTTTTCAAATAATGACGATGAAGCTGCCAGCTGCGTTGCAGCAGTTGATTGATTCTTTTCAAATTTTACCGGGTATTGGGCCTAAATCGGCTCAGCGTATGGCCTTGTACTTATTGGAAAAAGATAGGCTTGGGGCTGAGCGCTTAAGTAATAGCTTGCTGCAAGCGATGGAAAGGCTAAATCACTGTCAGTCGTGTCGTAATTATGCCGAGTCAGACTTGTGTCCTATTTGCAGTGATACTCAGCGCTCAACGGAATCCTTATGTGTGGTTGAGTCACCCTCGGATGTCTTGGCGTTAGAGCAGGGGGTTGATTTTAACGGTCAATACTTTGTTTTGTACGGTCACTTATCCCCCATTGATGGTATTGGTCCGGCGGAATTAGGCCTAGCGGATTTAAAACGCAAGGTTGAGCAGCAAGGTATTAAAGAAGTGATTGTCGCTACCAACCCAACGGTTGAAGGTGAGGCAACCGCCCAGTTTATTATGGATATGCTGTCATCAGAAGTGATCGTTAGTCGTATTGCTCATGGTATTCCTATGGGAGGTGAACTGGATCTCGTTGATGGTGGCACCTTGAATCATGCGTTATCTGGCCGTCGTGTGATGGTTTAATTTTATTCATGCTTGTGAGGCCGGTTGTTATGAGTTTTCGCTAGGGGCTCTTGCAGTGGGGACCGTAAGTAATAAGAGAGTTTTAATATTTTGGATTCTATTCCACAGCCAATATGGATCACCACAGATAGTGATCTTGTGAAGTACTGCCAGCAATGGCAAGGGCAAGAATTTATTGCACTGGATACTGAGTTTGTTCGTACTTCAACCTTTTTCCCGAAGGCCGGCTTAGTGCAGGTTGCTGACGCTGATGATTGCTATCTTATTGATCCGCTAACGATCACAGATTGGTCAAGCTTTGCCGAGCTCTTGGATGACCCTGGGTTAGTGAAGGTATTCCATGCCTGTTCAGAAGATTTAGAGGTCTGTCACCGATTAACGGGTACGACCCCGTCACCGGTTGCGGATACGCAACTAGGTGCGGCGCTAGGCAGTCTTGGTGGTATTATGGGGTTTCAGCGTTTGGTAAAAGCCGTGCTGAATCTGGATATTGATAAGGGTGAAACACGTTCTGACTGGCTGCAAAGACCCTTACGACCAAAGCAAATCGAATATGCGGTAGCGGATGTTTATTACCTGTATCAATGCTATCAACGTTTACTTGATTTGTTGACGGATATGGGGCGTTTAACTTGGTGGCAAGAGGATTGTCAGCGTCTATTAGATTTGGGCCAAATTAGTGACAATTATAGCCAGCAATATCGGAAAATTAAATTGGCTTGGAAGCTGCGCCCGCAAGAACAATATGTATTGCAACAAGTTGCTATCTGGCGTGAACAAATGGCCCGTGAATGGAATGTGCCACGATCTCAGGTAGTGGCGGATAATGTTTTGTGGAATATAGCGCGCTATCAACCGGAGCACTTAGGTGACTTGGCTCGTGCAGGGATGAAGGCTCATGTTAGGCAGCGCTGTGGTGATCAGGTTCTGGAGTTGATTGCTGAGGCGCTCAAGGCCGACGAAGCCTTATGGCCAGACGCTTTGCAAAAGCCATTATCACCGCAAGCAGGAGAGTGGTTGAAAGGCTTGAAGAAAGCCGTGACAGTTCGCGCTGACAGTATCGACATTCCTGCGGATATGTTGGTTAAAAAGAAAACACTGGAAGCCTTGTTGCGATCTGGGTATCCTCGCGGCCCTTATAGGTTGCCTGAGCCGTTATTGGGCTGGCGTAAGAATGAAATTTCTGATGATTTGCTACGCTATTTAGCGCAAGCTGATACCAGTACTGTATAGATTTAAGATGGGCTATTATGACAAAAGTGTTGTGTAATATTTATAAAAGTCGCCGTAAAGAAGAAACCTATCTTTATGTTTCTTTAAGCGATGATTTGTCGCGTATTCCAGAGGAGTTACTTGAGACTTTTGGTCGCCCAGAGCTAGTGACTAAACTGCTGCTGACGCCAGAGCGTAAGCTTGCCCGTATAGAAGCGTCTAAAGTTTTGGATTCGATTGCTGAAAAAGGCTTTTATTTGCAGTTGCCACCGCCTAAAGAAAACCTGGGTAGTGGTTTGGATCTTTTTTGTAAGCGAGATAAAAGCGAGTGAGTGCAAAACCGTTTTGGGTAACGAAAACCCTAAAGCAAATGTCAAAGCAAGAGTGGGAGTCATTATGTGATGGCTGTGCTCGCTGCTGTTTGCATAAGTTAGAAGACGAAGATACCGAAGAAGTGTATTACACCGATATACATTGTCGATATCTGGATAAAAAAGATTGTTCCTGTACCGTTTATAAAACCCGTAATGAGAAAGTGCCTGAGTGTATTTGGTTAACCCCGGAGCAAGCGGAAAGCTTTCATTGGTTACCGGATACCTGTGCCTATCGCTTAATAGCTGAAGGCAAGCCCTTGTATGATTGGCATCCACTGATCAGTGGAGATCCTGATTCTGTGCATAAAGCTGAGATATCACTGCAAGGTAAAGGGATTGCGGATGATAAGGTGCCAGAGGAGGAGTGGCAAAGCCACATTATATGGAAAGCTTAATGTTTGATATTCGGGTGCAGTGGCTTGCTTATGCTGTTGCTGCTTTAGCCTGCTTTTGGGCGTGGGATAAAATGTTTTTTTGGATTTCTCAAAAGGACTTAAAAGCCATTATTAGAATTTTAGGTGCGGTATTATTATTTACTCCGGCGCCATTAGAAGGTGATATGGCGTTAGAGGGTGGTTTAGCTGGATACGCCCCAGCCTTTATTGTGATTATCTTTAGAACGTTTTTGGAGAATAATGCGCCCATACTCGATGCTGTTATGTATATGCTAGGGGCTTTATTTGTTGGTCTAATTGTAATGTCAGTACTGTCATTGTTTAGCTTTTTACGGGCTAGATTCTTCCCGCAAAATTAGTGGCTAACTCGGCGTTATTTGCAATAAATAGCGCTAACTCTTTCATTTTTGTGATTTTCTCCCCTTTCACTCATGGCGAACTTCAGATTCTTTGCTAGTTTTAAAGCAGGAGTATTCGATGTTGCTATCTTATTAATATCGACTTTATAAGCTTGTTTCCCTGGATTGGAGTTCTGAAAGTGCTCAGATATTTTAAGCATTTTGGGGGGAGTATAACCTTCCTCGTATTAATCACCTCGTTATTTTCCGTTAGAGCGTTTGCCGTAGATTCCATGGCGGAGGATAAGACTGCCCCTCGGTATGATGTGCGCATCATTATCGATATATCAGGCAGTATGAAAGAAACGGACCCAAATAACCTGCGTATTCCTGCCCTCAATTTATTATTAGAACTTATGCCAGAAGGTGCTCAGGCGGGTATTTGGACCTTTGGTCATTACGTAAATAATTTAGTGCCGGTCGCTCAGGTGGATGATGATTGGCGCCTGCGGGCTAAAAATGCTGCGGCGAGCATTTCCTCATTGGGTTTGCATACCAACCTCGTTGGTGCTTTAGATGATGCGGCTTGGGGGCTAAAGGAAGATTCTGGGTATCAGCAGAGTATTATCCTATTAACCGATGGCAAGCTGGATATGCCGAAGGAGTTCGATGCAGCCCAAGAGCGGCAACGGCTGATGAGACAAGTATTGGAAAAATACCGTAAAACTGGGGCTAATATCCATACCTTAGCGCTTTCCGATTTAGCCGATAAAGCGCTATTGCAAGAAATCGCTTTAGAAACCGATGGCTTATATTCACAAGCGCAAGATGCTGACGCCTTAATGAAGGCGTTTTTACGTGCGTTTGATCAGGCTGTGCCTGCAGAGCAGGTTCCGATGGAGGATAATACCTTTGTCATTGATAGCAGTGTGGATGAGTTTACAGCGCTAATATTTAAGCGTTCAGGAGGGCCGCAAGAGACGGCTTTATTAACCCCTCAAGGTCAGCGTTTAACACAGCTTGATCACCCGAGGAATGTACGCTGGCACAAGGATGTTAGTTTTGATCTGGTTACGATTAAACAGCCTGAGGCCGGTACTTGGATTGCGGAAGCGGATCTTGATCCTGCTAATCGTGTGACTATTTTATCGGACCTAGCCTTGAGCGTAGAAGGCCTGCCGAGCACCTTATTTCCTGGTGATAAACTGGATGTTGAAATTAAGCTGACCAATGAAGGAGATGTGGTTAAGCGGGTGGAAATACTGAGCCTGACGGATGTCACTATGAAGGTAGTAACGGCCAGTGGTCGCGAAGGCCGGAAGATATTATCTGACCCTGAGAATCCACCGGTAGATGGTATTTACCGTGAGGGGTTATTTCGCTTAAAAGAATTGGGTCAATACCAAGTTGATATTATTGCTGAAGGGCGAACATTTCAGCGTAAACGCAGCTTTTCCATGACTATGGTGCAGCCTATTGAAATCGAGCAGGAAGCGGATGCGGTGAAAGGGGTTTATCGCATTAAAGTGAAATCACTGTCAGATAATTTAGATATAGAACGTACGCGGGTGATTGCAAAGATTAGCAGTCCAGATGACAGTACCATCATCCAATCTGTGCTTTACGATAAAGAAGCTCAGGCTTGGGTTGGGGAAATAGGGCCAAACAAGGGGGTTGGTCAGTATCGGGTTGATTTGAATGTGCGTGGTATTACCCAAGGAGGGAAGAATTTTAAGGTTAAGCCTGAAAGTATCGTTTTTCAGTTACCTATTGCCATGGATACCCTAGACGATGGTCCAGCTGTGGCAGAAGGTATCACGAGTAAGGTTGCACCTGGGCCGGTAGTGACGGCGGTTGATCTTGATGCAAAACAGGCCGATGCTGGTGAGGATTTAGCTGAGTCAGGGCAGAGCTTGAAAGCAGAGAGCTTAGAGACAGAAAGCTTAGAGGAAGAGGAAGGCCTAGCCTGGTGGATTTATCTAATCCTAGTATTGATTAACGTGCTGGTGATTGGCTTGGGGGTTTGGTGGTTTGTATTGCGTAAGCCAGCGGCGAGTGATGTTCAAACCAGCCTAGAGAAAGATGGGCCTTTGGCCGACTTAGAGACGTTTGAGGAGGATCTAGCAGGAGATTTTGATTCCCTTGATGAAGGGGATGAAATCGAGATTCCTCTCGCTCCTGATGTCAGCCCTGAGGATGCGGTGGATTCTGGTAGTGATACCTTACCCGATGCGGAGGAAGTCTTTGATGAAGAATTCTCTATTGATCCTGATGAGGAAGTTGATACGGATGAGGATTCATGGGGGGAGTTTGATAAGGAGAAAAAAGACTAGTGCTTATTTCGGCATATTAATATCACGATAGGGCTCAATGAGAGCCCTTTTTTATGTCTCTGGTTTTATTTTAATCGCTGTTTATCCTGCTTTTTGTGGCGCAACTTGTTGCATGGCGGTGATACCCTTATACTGCGTGGAAATTTTACTGCATAAAACTGATCAGATTTATTGATCAATCTACTTGATGACGATTGCTCGAGGCTATTATGAAGTTCCAAGGTACGACTGAATACGTCGCAACCCCTGAGTTGCAAATGGCGGTAAATGCCGCAATAACCCTACAGCGTCCACTATTGCTTAAAGGTGAGCCGGGTACAGGAAAAACCATGCTAGCAGAGCAGTTAGCCGAGTCATTGGGTACAGAGTTGATTCAATGGCACATCAAAAGTACGACTAAGGCCCACCAAGGCTTGTACGAGTACGATGCGGTATCGCGTTTACGTGATTCTCAGTTAGGGAATGAGAAGGTTCACGATATCAAAAACTACATAGTGAAAGGTAAGCTGTGGGAAGCCTTTGATGCGGATAAGCCTGTGGTTTTATTAATTGATGAAATTGATAAAGCCGATATTGAGTTCCCAAATGATTTGTTATTGGAACTCGATAAAATGGAATTTTATTGCTATGAAACTCAGCAGCGAGTGGTTGCTAAGCATCGTCCTATTATCTTGATTACCAGTAATAATGAAAAAGAATTACCGGATGCATTTTTACGTCGCTGTTTCTTTCACTATATCGACTTCCCGTCTAAAGAAACCATGATGAAAATTGTGGATGTTCATTACCCTGACATCCAAGCCTCTTTGGTGAAAGAGGCGATGGAGGTTTTCTTTGATGTCCGTAAGGTGCCTGGATTAAAGAAAAAACCTTCAACGTCTGAGCTGATTGATTGGTTAAAGTTGTTGATGGCCGATGAGATTGGTGTCGATTTGTTACGCGACTCGGATGCTCGCCGTGCTATCCCACCGATGCACGGTGCTTTAGTGAAGAATGAGCAAGACGTACAGCTATTAGAAAAGCTGGCCTTTATGAGTCGCCGCCGCGGTTAAACGCTTAGGATTGGGGGCTTATTATGCTCATTGATTTTTTTATGACAGTGCGCAAGGCAAAAGTGCCTTGCTCTGTGGGTGAGTACCTAGACTTGGTAGCCGCCGTTCAGGGACATTTAACCTTTGCTGATTTAGATGAGTTTTATGCCTTAGCTAAGCTGTGCTTGGTAAAGGATGAACGCCATTACGATAAGTTCGATAAAGCATTTGCTCATTATTTTAAAGGCATCGATAACTTAGACCTTGCGATGGATGACCCTAGTATTCCTGATGATTGGATGCGTAAAGAAATGGAACGCATCATGAGTCAAGAAGACATGGAGAAGATTCAAGCCATGGGGGGCTTGGATGAGCTGGTTAAGGCTTTCAAAGAACGCTTAGAGAAACAAAAGAAGCGCCATCAAGGTGGCAATAAAATGATTGGTACCGGGGGGACTTCACCTTTTGGCGCTAATGGTTTCAACCCAGAAGGCTTTCGCATAGAGCAAGGTCAGTCGCGACATAAAAAAGCCGTTAAGGTTTGGGAAAAACGCAACTATAAAGATCTTGATGACTCCATTCAGTTGGGTATTCGTAATATTAAGGTCGCTTTGCGCCGACTGCGTAAATTTGCTCGTACTGGGGCAGCGGACAAGTTGGATCTTGATGATACCATTGCGTCTACAGCTCGAAACGCCGGTTATCTAGACTTGAAATTGGTGCCTGAGCGTCATAATGCCGTTAAAGTTTTATTGTTCTTTGATATTGGTGGTTCTATGGACCCTCATGTCAAGGTTTGTGAAGAGCTCTTCTCCGCAGCTAGAACTGAATTCAAGCACATGGAAACCTTTTATTTTCATAACTGCTTGTATGAGTCGGTATGGAAAAATAATATCCGCCGCACCAATGAGCAGACCATGACTTGGGATCTGTTAAATAAGTATGGTAATGACTATAAAGTTATCTTTATTGGTGATGCCATGATGGCGCCTTATGAAGTCACTCATACCGGTGGCAGCGTCGAACATTGGAATGATGAGGCGGGTGCTGTGTGGTTGCAACGCTTGAAAGATAAGTTTGATAAAGTGGTTTGGGTTAATCCAGCCCCAGAAAGTCACTGGGGGAATGGTGGCTCGCTAGGCATTATTAAACAGATTTTTGAAGGTGAAATGTACCCATTGACTTTGGAAGGTCTTGAAAAGGCGATGAAACAGCTAAGCAAATAGCATCAGTGTGAATGTCAATTTATAGTAAGCCAAAGGACTGGCTTTTTCAGCTGGAGTCTGTACACTTGTACTAATTATTAGGGAGGATAATGATTAAAAAATATAATTAATAATAATAAAAGGCTAGCGCTTATGCCAAGCTGGGGCAGCGGCAACTTGCGTAGCATAGTGCAAGTTCTGATCACAATACTCTGTTTACTACATACTCAAAGTGGGCTTGCACAAGAGCTCAGAGCACCTTTGGCTTTGCATTTAGGTCCGGGTATTGGATTTCCTGTCAATATCGAATTTCCTTCGGGCACTTACATTGATATCACTCAAAGACGAAACGATTGGTTGCTGATACAAGATGAGCGGGGTGAGGGCGGCTGGGCGAAAATTGCGGATGTTGGTCACGCCGGTGGGCTTAAGGAACGTCTCGCTTGGCGTTTAAGAGAATTAAAATACGAGAGTTCAGGTAATCTAGTCGGCCGCTGGTTTAATCATGAGCTGGGTAATGGCTTAGCGCTTGGTTGGAAGGTCGCTCATCAATATGGCTATTGGCAAGGTGAGGTTGAACGGTCTTCCGATGCTGACGCTTATTGGCAGGGGATATCCGCTTGGTACATTTCACAGCATGGCATAACGGCTCGAACTTATTATAGTACGGGTATTGGTTTAGGTTATGCCCAAGAAAATGCGGCTAGCGAAGTATTAAAGGATATGGGTAAAGCGAATGATACTTTGTTTGCTGGTTTTGAAGTGGCCTTGGGTATACGTCCTGTCAAACAGCTAGAAACGGGGCTTTCGCTGCGCTATCTATTGGCTGCATCTTCTGCAGATGCGGATTCTACGGTTATCTCCTTGTATTGGTCATTTGAAATATGAAAATTAAATCTGGTTTATTATTCATCGCATTGCTGTTATCCGCTGCTGCTCAGGCAGAAGTCGATGAGTTAATTTATCAGCCCAAAATATTAGCGCCAGAGTTGAAAAGTGAGCTGGACGTAGAAGAGTATGAATGGCTAGTCGGTCTGAAAATGGGGCAGCTATTGGCCGAAAATACCCATGCGAGTGCTAAATATGGTGTGTCGGCGAGCTACCTTGTTTGGGATCAGTGGTACGCGAACGCTCAGGTAGAGCTCAATAATTGGCAGTTAACGCCAAGTAGCACAGAATCTGCCATAGCGTGGTCGGTGGGTGCGGGTTATAGTATGTTGCAAGGTGCGGCCTATATTACTAATGGCTTAACCTTACCTTGGCAAATGTATGCTCAACTGAATGTAGGTGAGCAAGTGTTAAAACAGAAGAGTAGTACATTTGCGAGTAGCGCTTTGGGTTGGCAGCTTTCTAATGATAATAATTATGCCGCTCTCGAATGGCGATACTTTCAATTAAATGATGATCGTTTAAGGCAATTGGATTCGAATAAGGGATATGAATGGTCAATCATCTTTGGCAGATACTTTTAATTCTGTTTAGTTCGGCAACGGCTGTGCAAGCGTTAGAGCCGGGTGATCATGTCCCTGACTTTGTCATGGCGAGTGCTAATGGCGCTCCTCAGCGATTATCCGAGCAAATTGGCAGGCCGGTAATGCTGGTTTGGCTTAATGATTGTAATGCCTGCGCGGAAGAGTTGATTGACTGGCAGTACCTTGCCGAAAGTTGGGCGGTAGAAGGGTTAATTACTTGGTTTATGTGGCGTAAGCAAGAAGGGTATCAAGTCCCTTGGTCGCGGCTGCCGATTTTAGAATACCATGGCTCCAATCCCCAAGCTTGGTGGTTTGAACCCAGCCCTGCGGTGATGCTTATTAGCCCTAATGGGGTATTGGATTATTTGTTCATCGATAACCTTGATGCGCGTAAAGCTGAAGTCGCTAGTGAGCTAAAGCTGTGGTTGCAAAATAAAGAATGGTTCCAGTAAAAGGTTACATATAATGCGTTTTATAACTTTATTTCTCTTTTCTATCGTATCAGTTAACGTACTAGCTGAACCAATAAACAAGGCTGATACGTCAAGCAGTCAGATAAGCCAAAAAGCGGTTTCGGTTAAGCAATCGGTATTGGAATTAAATCGAGACTTGTATCAGCTAGAAGAAGATTTATTAAGTCCTGCAACGACCCGCGCGGCGGTTTATTTCTCCTTGTCTTATGGTGAGTTTTTTGAACCTTATTCGGTCAATATTCGTATTGATGATAAGCAGCCTATTCAATATTTATATACTAAGCGTCAAGTGAGTGCATTGCGTCAAGGTGCTGTGCAACCTTTGAAGAACCTTAATCTAGGTCCAGGTATTCATACCATTAAAGCGATTGCCAAGGGTGTTGATAGCAATGGTAAAAACCGTGAGTTGGTACTTGAGCAGAGCGTTGAGAAACACGATAAGCCCTTATATATTGAATTAAAAATTCAAGACAATAGAGAAATTCAAAGTGCAGAACTGATCATCAGTCAGTGGTAGCTGTATGAAACTCTTATTGTGCGTATTGATCATGCTCCATTCAGTTAACTCATTTGCTCAAAGTGATGAGTCTGAGATATTACGCCTCAAAAAAGGCGAATATTATTACCATTACCTAACCGGGGATTTCCCCCGAGCGATGAACCAGTTGGCACAGTGGCGTTCTAACGGCGGAGCAATCGCCGATGAAGCCGATGTAATGGAAGCCGCCATGCTGCTTTCACTGGGACTCCATCAACAGGCACAAGCTATTTTTGAAAGAATTCAACAAACCGGTAGTAGCGCTTCCGCTCAGTCATGGTTTTATTTGGCTAGGCGCTGGTTTGAACTGGGTGATTTCCAGGCCGCTTTATACAGTATCAAGCAAATCGATAGCGCTGGTTTGAATGCAGAGGTTATTGCTGAAGCACAATTTATGAAGGCCACGTCTTATATTGAGCTGGGCTTGCATAAGCAAGCCGGCAGACAAATTGCGGCCATGAGTCGAGATGGTATTTGGACAGGTTATGCGCGTCATAATTATATTTTGGCTATGTTTGATGGTAATAATAGTGGTCAAAGCCTATCGCTACTGATTGAAAATGCGACTTTCTATTTACCGGTTACCGAAGAAGGCCGTAACCTTAGGGACCGAATTCATTTAATTTCTGCTTTGCATTATCTGCAAGGTGGTAAAAATCGCTCTGCAGAGAAACATCTAAAAAGTATCAGCCTTGAAAGCCCGTATACCCCAGTCGCGTTATTGCAATACGGCTGGGCTATGGTAGAGCAAGGAAAATATGATCAAGCTTTACAGCCTTGGCGTGAGTTGCAAACGCGTTTTAATCCGTTTGATCCTGAGGTTATGGAGTCTATGTTAGGGGTTCCACATGTATTGGAGCTGATTCGTGCTTATACACAATCCCTTAAAACCTATGAGGTGGCAGAGGCCCGATTGTCGACCATGAAAGCGACGGTTAATACGATTAATCAAGGTATTGCTGACAACCCATGGTTGGAAGATTGGATTGTGCAGCAGAAAGATCAAAATTGGGGTTGGCAAGCGAACATTGAAAAAACAATGCCATTAAATGAAACCTCAAAAGTGTTTAAGCACTTGTTAGTCGATGATGGCTTTGTGAATAAAGTTACTGAATATAGAGATTTGGTATTACTGACCGATTACCTAAGCGAAAAAGAAAATAACTTACGCCTCTGGGTAACCTTGGTTGATAAGCGAGAGCGAGAGTCTAAAGCCGGTATGGCGGTTCCAGTACTGAATAAAACTCGCCATCAATTAGCGCTTGCAAAGCTAGATTTGAAAAACCTACAGGCCTATCTAGAGCAGTCTGATAGAGACTTGTATGCATTGCCTTCAGTGCAGGAAGAAAACAAAATTGCTTTATTAGCACGCACCGCCAAAACCATTGAAAAGCTAGTTCAGGTTAATAAAGCCAGTCGGAATATTGATCAATATCAGCATCGTTGGGCTAGGGTGAAAGGTGTTTTCTTATGGCAGATGAATGAAGATAAACCCGTTAAACAATGGCAGTTGAAGAAAGAACTGACGGCGGTGGAAACCTTGATAAAACAAGCGGATATACAATTTTTAGAAACTCGTTTAGCACATCAGTGGTCGCCAAGTTCTTGGCTCGGCATGAAAGAAAGGGTTTTGCACTTACTGCAAAAAACGTCTGCGATTAAGCAAGTCGCACTGCAGGTAAAACAGCAAAGTAAAGCCGCTTTGGTTGCTCAGACTAGAAGCTACCTAGATGATCTAAGCTATCGAATTAATGACTATATGTCTCAAGCTAGATTATCCATTGCGCGCTTGTATGATGATGCCTTGCAGCGCTATGTAATCTCTGGTGCTATTACAGAGAAGGCGCAATAATATGAAGCGATACGTATTTTTATTCGGCTTTGCCTTACTTCTGTCTGGCTGTAGCTTATTTGAATCCTTCTCTGAACCTACGCAGTTGAGTGAACAAACGCTGGAGAATATGCAGCCATTAAAGGTTCGATTAATGGCAAACGAAGATATAGAAATTACGCATGATGAGGTGATGGAAAAATATCGAGGGTATTTAGAAATCTCAAACAATGCGGAGTTACGTGTAAGAACGCACCACCGCATTGCCAATTTGCGACTGCAAAAAGATGAGTATATTTGGGAAGGCAGTGATCAATCCGATGAAGCCAAGTTAAGCATTGCTGAAGCCGATTTGGGCCGGGCGTCGATTGCTGATTATGAGTCTTTATTAGCCCAGTATCCAGATCGCAATGATAATGACCTAGCCTTGTACCAATTAGCAAAAGCCTATTCATTAGCCGGTGAGCCATTTGAGGTGATCCGTGTTCTAGAGCAATTGGCTGAGTTATATCCTAGATCTGATTATTATTTAGAGTCGTTATTTAGATTGGGTGAAATTTATTATGCTAATGGTATTTATGACTTGGCAGAAAATGCTTACCGTCGCCTTATTGATCGTGGGGAGCAAGGGAATAAATATCACTTGAATGCCATGTACTTAATTGGCTGGGCGCAATTTAAACAAAATAACTACGACGCTTCTTTATTGTCTTTTACTCGAGTATTGGACGCTGAGTATCCAACTGAAGACGCTATGTTGAGCGCTTCGAGCAGTCAGCAGGATATGCTGAAAGACATCTTGAGGATTATGGCGATTACTTTCGATTATCAAGGTGACTGGAAAAATATTAGCCAGTTTTATCAAGGGATAGGTAGGCGTCATTATGAGCATCGCATTTATGATACGTTAGCGAGTCAGTATTACGAGAAAAAGTATTTTAAAAGTGCGGCTTCGACCTTGCGCGAATTTATTAAGCGTTATCCTCAAGATGTGCTTGCGCCGGTTTTTTATCAGCGAGTGATTGTTGGATATACCCAGGCTGGGTATCCAACGTTATTACGTAAGCATAAAAAGATTTTTGTCAGCATGTTTGGTATCGATAGCCAATATTGGCAAAATCATGATGATGTAGTTAAAAGTACCATTACCCCTGCGTTAGCCACTTATATTTGGGATCTAGCAAGATTTAATCACGCTTGGGGCCAGAGAATTAAAAACAAAAAAGAAAAGCGCGCAAGGTTACAAGAAGCAATCGATTGGTACAGTGAATATATTCGTAGTTTCCCTACCGCTAAAGATACCGCTAAGGCGCACTTCTTATTGGCGGAAGTTGCTTATCAAACTAAGCAGTACCCTTTAGCGAAAGATCATTATGAAATTGTGGCGTATCAATATCCGAATTACGCTAAAGCGAGTGAATCAGGGTATGCGGCAATTTTAACATACAGTAAGCATCGCCCTAACAAGGCCGATAAAGCTATTTGGCGGCAGTTAACCGTCACCAGTGCCATGCGCTTTGTGCAAGAGTTTCCAGAAGATGATCGTCGAGGGCAGGTCTTAGTTAATACGGCTGAAATGTTGTTGGTCGATAAATATTATGCCCAAGCATTAGTCATCGCCAATCTTGCTTGGCAAGGTGAAGGCAAGCTGTCGAGCCGTCATCGCTATGGTGCTTCTTTGGTGCGTAGTCATGCTAGTTTTCAGCTAGAGCAATTTGTTGAAGCCGAGCAAGCAATTTTACAAGCACTGAGTTATAAAAAAATTAAATATTCAGTACGTAAGGATTTGAGAGAAAAATTAGCGGCATCTGTTTATAAGCAAGGAGAGATGGCGAAGCTTGCTGGGGATAATGAAGGGGCGGTTAGAAACTGGCTGCGAATTGCGAAATTAGTGCCAGAAAGTGACATTAAAGTGAGTGCGCAATTTGATGCCGCAACCTTACTAATGGCGGCTGGCCAGTATGAGCAGGCGGTGCCCGTTTTATTGCAGTTTAGACAAGACTATCCAAATCATAGATTAGTGAAAGATATTCCGTCAAAACTGATAGTGGCTTATGAGAGTCAAGAAAATTGGCGGGCTGCGGCGTTTGAGCTGCAAAAAATTTGGCAGCAAAAAGGCAATAAAGATCAGCAGCGAATAGCGTTATTTCAAGCCGCTGAGTATTTTGAAAAGGCAGAAGATTTGGATAATGCTTTGGTTATGTATAAGCGTTATGCCCATGACTATAAAAGACCGTTTAACCCTGCAGTAGAAGCACACTTTAAACTGGATCAAATTTATCTTCAGCAAGGAGAAACGACGAAGCGTTTGTTCTGGATGAATAAATTAGTCTGGCTTCACCTTGGGGCGAAGAAAGATAAAACCGACCGTTCTAAATATTTAGCGGCAAAGGCGTCTTATGAGTTGGCAGAAAACGAGCGACTTAAATACGATAAGATTAAGATTACGTTACCGTTAGCAAAGAGCATTGATAAAAAAAATAAACGCATGCAGGCGGCGTTAGAGCGATATACACAGGCGGTCAAAATTGGGGTATTGGAATATACCACGTCAGCAACCTATCGAATTGCTGAGCTTTATGCTGAGTTTAGTAAAGGTCTGATGGCTTCAGAACGGCCTGCAGGATTGGATGAGCTAGAGCTAGAAGAGTATGAATATCTATTAGAAGATCAAGCATTCCCATTGGAAGAAGCGGCCATTGAAATTCATCAAACGAATGCGGGCCGTACTTATGATGGATTGTATGATCAATGGGTCAAAAAGAGCTATGGTTCTTTGGCTGAGCTAATGCCAGGGCAGTATGCAAAATATGAGAAGCAGGTGAGTTATGTCGACGCCATTCGTTAATTTAGTGCGCCTTGTTGTATCGCTGGCTTTCGTGCAGTTAACAGCGTGTAGTTTGTTGCAGCCAAAGCCTGAAGTGGTGGATACACAAGCAGCGGTATTAGGGCCTCTCGACCCCGAATTGCAGCAGGGTTTCAGTGAGGCCTTGGTCTTATTAAGGGATCAGGAATATGTCGAGGCAGAATCTGCGCTGCTGGCATTAACGGCAAAATTTCCCAATTTTGCAGGGCCTTGGTCAAATCTGGCGATTGCCCAGAGTCAACAAGAGAAATACGATGAAGCTTTGATAAGTATTGATAGAGCATTAATACAAGATGAAAAATTTTGCCAAGCTGTTGCTTTTAAAGGGGTTGTATTGAGAGAGCTGGGTGAATTTCAACAAGCGAAAAAACAGTATCAGGCTGCCCTTGAATGTAATCCTAACGATACCTTGAGTTTGTACAATTTAGGGGTGTTATCTGACCTGTATCTTCATGATGAAGTAGCTGCGTTAAGTTATTACCAACAATATTTGGCGACTCAAGGGGAGCAGCAAGATTCAGCTGTGCAATCTTGGGTAGTGGACTTGAAGCGCAGAGTGCCGGCTCCGTCTGCAGACACCCCTGAGGGAGCCATAATCCCAGAAACGATTGGGAGCCATAAATCTGAGCCTCAATTGGCGGGTGAGGAATTATGAAGTACTGTTTATTGCTGTTATTAATCCCTGCGATCTTGAGTCATGGAGCAGAGGTCATTCGCTTGGATGGCATGTCGATTCAAGGAAACAGTGAAGAGCCTAGTGTGTTATATATTACTCCTTGGCAGCCTGCTCCTGGTACAGGGCGATTATTTACACCGGTTAATAGCTATAGAGAGCAATGGCTCAAGCCCGTTAGTCGTCAGATGATGAAGCGAGAAGCTTATTATTTGAACAATGTGCAAAAGAAACGCAGCGGGTCTGATACGGACCAAAGAAATAAATAACTTACACATTATAGAAATAGCACTAATGTATCAGTATACTGATTTGCACAAAAAATTTCGTCTGCTTGTTTATTGAACGGGCAGATCCTGAAATAGATTACCTATAACAACTAGAAATAAAAATTAGGGGAGTACAGATGGATACTATCGTTCGCTTTTTTCAAGAGGGTGGCACTTTTATGTACCCAATCGGTGTGGTTTTAGCGATTGGATTAGCGGTGACACTGGAACGCTTTATTTTCTTAACTCGTGAGAAAGCATCTAATCGTCGGTCATTTGAAGACGTATTGCCTATGCTGCAAAAACGTGATTTTCGCGCTGCACTTAATTATACCAATTCATCGGAAGCTAAAATCTCGACGATTTTTTCTGCCGGTATTAACCGTATACCTACCGGGCGCCGAGATGATATTGAGCTGGCCATGGAAGAGGGTGTGATGGAGGCTATTCCTCAGTTAGAAAAACGTACTCAATACATTGCAACGCTTGCCAACATAGCAACATTAATGGGGCTATTGGGCACCATTATGGGTCTGATCTCTGCGTTTACCGCGGTGGCTAATGCAGCCCCTGCCGATAAAGCGACCTTGCTTTCGCAGTCTATTTCTGTGGCGATGAATACAACGGCGTTTGGTTTGATGGCCGCTATCCCACTCTTGTTATGCCATACCTTCTTACAAACTAAAACAAACGAAATTATCGATAGTATCGAGATGGCGGGTGTTAAGTTTTTGAATATCGTGACTGAGCGCAAGCCGAATACCAATAAAGAAGGTTAGTGGAGTAGTTGTAATGAGACGCCATAAAAGAATAAAACAAGAGGCGGATCTCGATATTACTTCCTTCATGAATTTAATGATCGTACTGGTGCCTGTGCTATTACTGAATATGGTATTTGCACAAACAGCGGTATTGGATCTTAAATTACCATTAGGGGATTCTGTCGGGGGCGCTAACCCTGAAGATGTATCTGTAGAAGTTACTATTCGTACCACCGGTATGCAGGTGGTTGTGGCCGCTGGAGGCGCATCACGCTTAGTGGGTGATATTCCAAAAGTAAATCAGATTCATAATTATAAAAAGTTATCCGAAGTATTACAGCAAGTTAAAAAAGGTTTTCCTGATAAGAAAGACGTCGTTCTATTATCAAGCCCAGAGGTGAATTATCAGACCTTGGTTGAGGTTATGGATACAGCGCGAACCTTTGAAACTGTGGTAGCAGCCTCTGTCGTTGATGCAGTACTGTTCCCTGAAGTCTCACTTGGCGATGCGGTAGCGCTTGCACAAGCAACTGCGGAGGGTGCGCTATGAAAATGTCAAAGCGTGCTAAACGCATGAAGCGTAATCATAAGCGTAATGCGCAAAAGTCGGCTTTAAACCTCACGGCTTTGATGGATATCTTTACCATTTTGGTTTTCTTTTTGATGTTGAATCAAAATGATTCTGAAGTGCAAAATAACGATGCGATTCAGTTGCCAAAATCCATTGCGGCCAATGAACTAAAAGATACGGTGCGGATTTTAGTCACTAAAGATGATGTGCTGGTTCAAGGTCGTCCCGTTATTAAAATGGCAGCGGTTTCGAGTATGGAAGGCGAAATTATTCCTGCTTTGAAAAAAGAGCTGGATTATTTAGCCATACGATCTCCTTTGCCTCTTGAGCTAAAAGAATTAGGGCGACCTATTACTATTATGGGTGATAAGGATACGCCGTATGCTGTGCTTAAGCGGATTATGGATACCTGTGCGAAAGCCGAATTTAATAATATCTCTCTGGCGGTCAGTCAAAAAGGGGAGGCTAGTTAATCATGTCGACCCTAATGATGAATGCCCCTGAGTTACCTTGGAACGATTCGGATCAGAAAAGCTTTCGCATTATTCTAGTATTGTTTCTCGTTTTCGTGATGGTGGTAGGTTTTGTTGTGCCTAATATTACCTTGCCAGAAATTGAGCGTACGGAATTAGAGAAGGTACCTGCTTCGTTGGCTAAGGTGATTAAACGTAAAAAACTTGAACAGCCTAAGCCAAAACCCAAACCGATTAAGCAAAAGGAAGTAAAAAAACCTGAGCCGAAGAAGGTAGAGGAAAAACCCAAGCCTAAACCTAAGCCAAAACCTAAGCCCAAGCCCAAGCCAAAACCTAAAAAGGATGTGCCTAAGGAAAAGCGGGTACAAGCCAAGGCGAAAGCAAAAAAGGCGTTTGGTAATGATGCGTTAAAGGCACTGAGTAGTATTAAATCAACGGTACCCATTGCTGCGTTAAGCACTTCTAGTAAAGGCTTATCGAATAGCGGAAGTCAGGCGACTAAGGTTGGCTCGGTCATCGATCGTAACGCTGTGGGGCGTGGATCGGGTGGTGTCAGTATTGCGGCGTTAACGACAGCGACTGTTGGTGAGGATTTGTCTGCCCGAGATGTCACTGCGGTTGAGCTAAGTAATGAAGAGATTGCTATTGAGCAGACGGGACGCAGCCGATCGCAAGAAGAACTACGCTTGGTATTCGAACAGCACAAATCTGCTTTTGATCGCTTATATCGTAAGGCATTACGGAAAAATGCCGCACTGGAAGGCAGTGTCACCTTAAAGCTTGAAATCCAACCAAGTGGTAAGGTTTCTAGTTGTAAGGTCAGTAGTGATGAGCTCAAGGATGCAAGGCTGCAAAAACGTTTGGCGTCACGTTGTCGCTTAATTGCCTTTGCTGACAAAGCGAATGTTGATATTACGACGGTTGAATTTCCAATCCGGTTTATTCCTTAATGGTATATTTTTAATATTGATGCATAGCCACCTTAGGGTGGCTTTTTTTATGCTTTGAATCTGTATTACACTCATATTCTCATTAAGGAGGTTTTGATATGAGGGTATGTTTTCTGTTGTGCCTGCTATTGCTGAGTCATACGGTCTTTTCTGCAGAGTTATACCGTTATCAGGATGCGGATGGACGCTGGGTATTTGGTGATAAAAAGTCACTAGGCAGTCAAGCTGATGGCAGTCAGATGGCTGAAAAAATCATCATCTCAGATGCACGAGTCAAAGCCCGCAAACCTATGTTGTTCAAAGAACATGATTCAACGGTTCAGCAGGGTGTTCGCTGGCAGTGGCGTTTAACTAATCCTCTGCCTGTCACCATTCAGCATTGGTTGCTATTAAAAGAAAAGAAACAACTTTTAACCTCGGTCATGGCTAAACCTTTTGAAGAGGTGATTTTAAAACCTAGCGATTTTTCTATTGATGATATTCACCAAGTAATAGAGCATGTTTATGTCTTAGGTGAGCTGATTGAAAAACCCAGTATGCAAGTTATTCCACCGCCGTTCTTAACCGCAAAGCGCTTTCGAATTAGCCAAGGCTTCAATGGTCAATATAGCCATTCGGGTCAGGGAAACCGCTTTGCGGTTGATCTTGCGATGGCGATTGGTGAATCTGTTACGGCTGTAAGGTCTGGAATTATTGCCGATGCTCGGGATGATTTTTCTATCGGTGGGGCGGCGGAATATTTTTTAGATAAAGCCAATCATGTCACTGTGATGCATGAAGATGGCAGCTATGCCGTATATGCGCATATTTTATATGGCAGTTTGGAGGTTGAGGTCGGAGACCGTATTGAGCAAGGTCAGGTATTAGCGCGTATAGGTAATACAGGGTATTCGACCGGGCCTCATTTACATTTTGTTTTGCGCTACAACTCGGGAAAAGGGGGGTATTCTATTCCGTTTAAATTTGAAACGGATAATGGTATTCAAGCGCCTGTAGAAGGACAGTTTATTCAGTTTAATTGAAGTATTTTCAACTCGGCCATCAAGCTGGATGTTTAGTAGGTGGCTAAGTCGGCGGCTTCAACCGTCATGCTTTGGGTTGGGGCCATGACTTTAGCGGTGCCAAGGACCACAGCTTTACCGTCTTGATTAATAACTTCACAAGATAAGGTTACGATAGGTTTCTCCGTATGTTTCTCGATGGCCGTTAATACCACGGATAATTGATCGCCAATGCAAACGGGACGTTTAAATTGCAAATCTTGAGAAAGATAAATTGTGCCGGGCCCAGGCAGGTCCATGGCTAATGCGGCGGAAATTAAGCCGCCGGTAAACATGCCATGGGCAATACGTTGTTTAAATGGGGTGGTTGCCGCATATTCATGATCTAGGTGCAGCGGATTTAAGTCACCACTTGCACGAGCAAATAATAATAAATCCTCTTCTGTAACCGTATGCTTACGGTTACAGAAATCGCCGATATTGATGGAATCAAAAGGGCGATTAGTTATTTGTGACATTATACTTCCTTGTTAATGTTTGTATTATTTCAGCTGTTGATTGATCCAGGATTCGATATCTTGATAAACCTGTTGCTTACAAATCTCGTTCAACATTTCATGACGGCCATCTTTATATAGGTTAATTGTGACATTGTCATGACCCGTTTGTCGTAATTGCTTAGCCAGTGCCGGAATGCCTTTGCCCATTCTACCAACGGGGTCTTTATCGCCGCCGAATAAATATAGGGGTAAATCGTGTGGGATTTTAGCGAGTTGTTTTCGGTCACTGATTTCTATTAAGCCGGTTAATAACTGCTGCCATGTTTCTGGGCTACAAGGAAAACCACAGAGTGGGTCATTGATATATTTGTCGACCTCTTTAGGGTCGCGGCTTAACCAATCGAAGTCGGTGCGGTTGGGTTTGAAGTGATTATTAAAAGAAGCGAAAGACAGCTTATCCATGGTGAGTGATGGCTTATCTAAACCAATGCGTAGGCTTTCAATCTTAGCTACGATTCTGCCTGCATAATACATGAAGGGGTGTTGATAGTTGCTGCCGGATAAAATAAGGCCCGCCAAGGATTGGCCATAACGAATGGCAAAGCCTTGAGCAATAAAAGACCCCATGCTATGGCCAAATAAGAACAGAGGTAGCGTTTTGTCTTCTATTACGGCATCTTGAATACCTTTAATGTCCTCAATAGTTTTTAGCCAGCCATCTTGGTCTGCGTAATGCCCTAATACTTCGTTTTGTCCATGACCTCTGTGGTTATGACAGATAATATGAAACCCTTGATTCGCCAATGATTCAGCAAATGATTGATAGCGATCGATATGCTCTGCCATGCCGTGACAAATATGTATATACGCTTTTGCCTGAGGTGGGGTCCAAGTGCTGACCTTGATGCTGCGACCATCTTGAGTTGTGATGGTGGTTGATTCTCTGTTCATGTATTGACCATTTTTTTTAGAAGTTATCTATCGGTTCTTTTCTAATGCCTAGATTACTGCTATTTCACTTATTTTTGTATGTTTTAGCCCTGCTTTTTTGCTCGAACTGGGAAAAACTGGTAGTCTGCTCGCAATATTTTTAAGCAAATTGAGCTAGGGTTCTCATAAGATTCTAGCTGTTAATGATAAAGACATAGTCAGTATAAATACCGTACAGGCTTAATTGGGAGTTGATATGAACGAAACATTTTTCCAGGATAATTATCCTGCGGGACTGACCAAGACAATTGATACAAATAAATATCAGTCAGTGATCGAAGTTTTTAATGGTTTTGTGGCTGAGTATGCGGATAGACCGGCTTTTACTTGCCTTGGTCAAACAATGACCTATGCTGAGCTTGAAGCTAAAAGTGCTGATTTTGCAGCCTATCTGCAAAATGAGACTGGCTTAAAAGCAGGTGATCGTATTGCTGTTCAGCTACCCAATGTTCTTCAGTATCCCATCGTGGTATTTGGTGCAATGCGTGCAGGTATGACGGTGGTTAATACCAACCCTTTATATACCGAACGTGAAATGGAGCATCAATTTAACGATTCTGGTGCTAAAGCTTTGGTTGTATTGGCGAATATGGCAGCAAAAGCTGAGCGTATTTTAGCCAATACGTCGATCGAGACGGTTATCGTCACCGAAGTCGGTGATATGCACAAAACGGTTAAGCGCGTATTGATTAACAGCGTATTGAAATATGTTAAAAAAGAAGTCGAAACGTTCAATATTGCGGGTGCGGTACCTTTGCGTAAGGCGTTAAGTCTAGGTCAGGGTAAGTCCTTTACCACCCCAGAAATGAAACAAGATGATGTTGCTGTTCTGCAATATACCGGGGGGACTACCGGTGTAGCAAAAGGCGCTATGCTTACTCATGGCAATCTTATTGCTAATATGTTGCAGTGTCGTGGGCTATTCTCTATGGCATTGGATCAAGGTCAAGAAACTGCGATTGCACCACTGCCTTTGTATCACATTTACGCTTTTACTGTGCACTGTATGGTATTACTGGAAACGGGTAATCATAGCGTATTAATTCCAAACCCACGTGATATTCCTGGTTTTATCAAGGTATTGCAAAATACTAAGTTCTCGTGCTTTGTTGGTTTAAATACCTTGTTTGTTGCTTTGTGCAATCAGCCACTTTTCAAACAACTCGATTTTAGTGGTCTTAAACTCACCATTTCGGGTGGTATGGCTCTGACTAAAAGCGCGGCTGATCAATGGAAAGAAGTTACTAAGACTGACATTGCAGAAGGTTTTGGTATGACGGAAACTTCGCCCGTGGTTTCTTTTAACCCTCCGGGTTACATTAAGCTGGGTACTATTGGTCTTCCTGTTGCTAGTACTAACTGTAAAGTCATTGATGATAATGGTAATGAGCTACCGTTAGGTGAAGCGGGTGAATTGTGCGTTAAAGGTCCGCAGGTAATGAAGGGTTATTGGCAGCGTCCGGAAGCGACTGCTGAAACCATTACAACCGATGGTTGGTTAAAAACCGGTGATGTCGCGGTGATTACTGAAGACGGTTATATGAAAATTGTTGATCGTAAAAAAGATATGATTATCGTTTCAGGCTTCAATGTTTACCCTAACGAAGTTGAAGATGAAATCGCTGCTCATCCGGATGTTATTGAAGTAGCCGCAATTGGTGTGCCTGATGATAAAAGCTCTGAAGCAGTTAAGGTTTTTGTTGTTACAAACAATAAAAACTTAACGGCCGCGGACATTAAAACTTGGGCTCGTGATCGTTTAACGGCTTATAAAATACCTAAGCATGTTGAGTTTCGTGATGAATTGCCAAAAACCAACGTTGGTAAGATTTTACGTCGTGAATTGCGTGACGAAGAAATCGCCAAGTCTAACTAATATTGTCTGCCTAGGCTGAAGCCGAGTTAACAATTTGTTAGAATAACGCCCCGCTAGTAGCGGGGCGTTTTTGTTTCTGCCTAAGCGGTTTTTAATCTATTGTAATTAATGAATTATTGGGTTTGATGTGAGTCAGAATAACGAGCTTGATCGTCAGGCGCTTAAACAGGCCGTGCAGCAGTGTTTAGCAAAAGATAAATTTCGTTTTAATCGAGATTTGCAAACGATATTTAGTCTAGTGCAGCAAGGGAAGCCCGTTGATAAAAAATTGGCTAAACTATTAGCGGCTATTGAACGCAGTCAGCGCGCGCTGGCATTACGTCAAACACAGCTAAAGTTAGATTATCCTGAATCATTGCCTGTTAGCCAAAAGCGTGAAGCGATTTTAACCGCATTACGCGAAAACCAAGTGATTATTATTGCGGGTGAAACTGGCTCTGGTAAAACGACTCAACTGCCTAAGCTGTGCTTGGAATTAGGTTTGGGTCAAGCAGGTACGATTGCTCATACACAGCCAAGACGCTTAGCCGCAAGATCCGTTGCCAATCGGATTGCGCAAGAACTTGAAGTGGAAATGGGGCAAGAAGTGGGTTGCCAAGTTCGCTTTAGTGATCAAACATCCGAGCGCACTCGGGTTAAGTTAATGACCGACGGGATATTATTAGCACAAACCCAGCATGATAAATTCTTGTCAGAGTACGACTGCATTATTATTGATGAAGCTCATGAACGCAGTCTTAATATTGATTTTCTGCTCGGATTCCTCAAGCAACTTTTGCCCCGTCGCCCAGATCTAAAGGTCGTGATTACCTCAGCTACCATCGATCTTCAGCGCTTTAGTGATCATTTTGATCAAGCCCCGGTGATCGAAGTATCCGGGCGAACCTTTCCGGTAGAAGATCGCTTCCGGCCACTGGTTCGTGAAAGTGAAGACGATACCGATTTGACTCTACAAGAAGGGATTTTACACGGATTACAGGAACTAGCTGAACAAGATCGCATTAACCAACAAGCTGGGGATGTACTGGTATTTTTGCCCGGTGAGCGTGAAATTCGAGAGTGTGCAGAATATTTACGTAAGGTGATTGTTAATGATCGTAGCTTGCGCAATAGTCAAATTTTACCGCTTTATGCCCGTTTAAGTGTCAGTGAGCAAGGTAAAATATTTACTGAGTCGGTTGGTCGTAGGATTATTCTTGCAACGAACGTCGCAGAGACGTCTTTAACGGTTCCAGGCATTCGTTATGTGATTGATTCGGGTGTGGCGCGCATTAGTCGCTACAGCTATCGTTCAAAAGTGCAGCGTTTACCGATCGAAGCGATTTCTCAAGCCAGTGCAAACCAACGTCGTGGTCGTTGTGGCCGTGTAGCTGATGGTATTTGCATTCGATTATTCTCAGAAGAAGATTTTCTTTCCCGTCCAGAGTTTACCGAGCCCGAGATTCAACGTACCAATCTTGCGGCGGTGATCTTACAAATGATTTCACTGAAGTTGGGTGATATTCATCAGTTTCCGTTTGTTGATGCTCCTGATGCACGCTTTATTAAAGATGGTTTTAACCTGCTACAAGAATTAGAAGCCGTCAGCTCCAGTGGCAAAGAAGCTCGCTTTACCTTGACCGATCTTGGTCGCCAGATGTCTCGTTTACCGGTGGAACCAAGAATCTCACGGATGCTATTACAAGCTAAAAAACAGCATGCGTTGCGGGAAGTATTAATCATCGCGGCGGCCTTAAGTGTGCAAGACCCTAGAGAGCGGCCAGCGGATAAAAAACAAGCGGCAGACCAAAAACATAAAGAGCTGGCTCATGAAGAGTCGGACTTTTTATCTTATGTGAATCTTTGGGATGCATTTGAAGAGCAAAGGCAAGCGTTAAGCAATTCGCAATTACGCAAGTGGTGTCAAAAACACTTTATTAATTATATGCGAATGCGTGAGTGGCGAGATATTCATAAGCAACTTAGTATTTTATGTCGAGAAATGGACTTTAAGTTTAATACTGAAGCTGCAAGTTATGAGAACGTACACAAATCGTTATTAGCAGGATTGCTAAGCCACATTGCACAGAAAGAAGAGGGGGCTGAATATTTAGGGGCTCGTCAACGTAAGTTGCAGATATTCCCCGCGTCTGGCCTGTATAAAAAGCGCCCGAAGTGGATTGTCGCAGCCGAGCTTATGGAGACTTCACGCTTGTATGCGAGAACGGTTGCTAAAATTGATCCTCAGTGGTTGGAACAATTAGCGAAACCTTTATTACGCAAAAGTTATTTTGAGCCTCATTGGAGTAAAAAACGCGGGCAGGTGATTGCTTATGAGCAAACCAGCTTGTATGGGTTAATAATAAACCCTAAGCGGGCGATTGATTATAGTCGTATTAAAATGGCCGAGGCGCGCAATTTATTTATCCTGCAGGGGTTGGTTGCAAACAACATTGACCTGAACGCGAAATTTTTTCAGCATAATATTTCTTTGATCGCTGAGCTTGCCGAGCTCGAGGAAAAAACTCGTACTCGCAGTTATGTGGTAGAAGACGCAGTTGTGGGCCATTTCTACGATGAGCATATTCCTACCGATGTTGCTTCGGTTATCAGTTTGCGGGCTTGGTTGAAAAAAGAGAAAAGTGAAGAAGAAAAACTTTATCTCACAAAAGAATATTTATTAAAACAAAGTGAAGACAGTGTTACCGATGCGCTCTATCCGAGTTACTTCAGCTATCAAGGTATAAGCTTTCCATTATCTTACGCGTTTTCTCCTGGGGCAAAAGATGATGGGGTATCGATGACGGTTCCTGCCTCGGTACTGGGTCAAATATCGGTTGATCAGGCCGATTGGTTAGTCCCTGGTTTCATTAAAGATAAATGTATTGCCCTGTTAAAAGGCTTAGCCAAACCCATTCGCAAACAGTTGGTGCCTGTGCCGAATACCGTGGATGAATTTTTGCGTACCGCTCACCCTAATGAGGGTGGATTATTTCCGCAGTTGATTCAATTTTTATACGCGAATTATCGCATTAAAATTGAACTAGAAACGTTAAGGGATATTCCTCTTGATGATCATTTTAAAATGAATTATCAGGTGGTTGATGATGAAAAGATTGTTGGTCAAGGGCGTGACCTTAGTCAGCTTATAGAGCAGTTTGAAGGGGTTGGGCAAGCTCAAGCAACGGTATTAACGGATAAAGAATTTGATCGTACAGAGATTAAACAATGGGATTTTTCTAGCTTACCTAAGGTCACTGAGCGTGAGCTGCAAGGTTTAAAAGTTCGCATGTTTCCGATGTTAATCGATCAGCAAAGCCATGTTGATATGACCTTGCACTCTGATGAAGGTATTGCAGAGTTGTCGACGCGACAAGGGATTATTCGTTTATTGCGCTTATCTTTACCTGGGCTTGATAAAGACTTGCGTAAAGAGCTGCGCTTGCTCGACCCTGTGATGCCTTATGCTCAAGGTTTAACCTCTAAGCAAGCGCTTTATAATGATGTATTGGATGCGTGTTATAACCTGTGCTTATTAGCGGATGATGATTTGCCTAGAAGTGAGGAAGAATTTCAACAGTGCTTGGATAAACGCGCAGACTTGCATAAAACCTTGCTTGATATAATCGATTGGTTGAAGCGTATTTTACCCGCGAGACATCAGATTTTTAAACAAATGAAGGGTCAAACTACGATTGACCGTGCCTTTGCTTATAGTGATATTAAAGCTCAGCTAGGCGAGTTGTTTGCTGAGCACTTTATCGTACAAACTCCATGGCAGTATTTGAAGAATTATCCGCGCTATCTCGATGGCATCTTGTATCGCTTGGATAAGCTGCAGGGGCAATTGCAGCGAGACAGGTTACGCATTGCTGAAGTCGATGAGCTCGTTCAGCTGCATCAAGCCGCGGTAAAGCAGTTGGGTATACCTTTTTACGCCAACCCTGAGTTGTTGCATTTTTATTGGTTATTGCAAGAATTGCGGATGTCATTATTTGCTCAGCCCTTGGGAACGAGTGAGCCAGTTTCCAATAAACGATTACGTCAAAAATGGAATGATATCAAGCTTCAGCTGTCTCTATGAGGTTAGATGATTGAAGCTTTCTCTATATTTAGTGAACTTTTTAATGGTACTTTGTACTAACAGAATATAAGGTTGGATTGCAGGATAATTTATTAGCTTGCACTATCCTGTAATAACGCATAAAAAATTAAGGACATGGATATGACAACATCAACAGCAAAACCTCTAGCGACAGTTTTAGGCGCAGCGTTTGTTACGGCTATGGCTCAAGCACCTGCTACTCAAGCCGCTGAAAACCCTTTTGCGACCACTGAATTACAAATGGGTTATAAGGTTGCAGCGCATCACGAAGGCAAATGCGGTGAAGGTAAGTGCGGTGGCGATAAAAAAGCCAGTAAAGAAGGCAAATGCGGCGAAGGTAAGTGCGGCGAAGATAAAAAGTCCGCTCGAGAAGGCAAATGCGGCGAAGGCAAATGCGGTGAAGGTAAGTGCGGCGAAGATAAAAAAGCCAGCAAAGAAGGCAAGTGCGGCGAAGGTAAGTGTGGTGGTGATAAAAAAGCCAGCAAAGAAGGCAAATGCGGCGAAGGTAAGTGCGGCGCTTAGTTTGCTGCATTGCTTTACTATTGAGTTAGGAGATCTTAATGCCAAGCTATCCAGTTAGTGGTGCAGGTCTCGGATTAAGACGGGCCCTTTTGGGTCCGTTATTGTCTGTGGGCCCTGAACAGATTGATTTTATGGAAGTCGCTCCCGAAAACTGGATAGGTGTCGGTGGTCGTCTTGGAAAGGAATTTCGTCGTTATAGCGAACGCTTTGATTTTTTATGCCATGGATTATCATTGTCTATTGGCAGTCCTGACCCGTTGGATATCACTTTTATTCAACAAGTACGTGACTTTATGAAGCTGCATGGCATTAAGGCCTATAGTGAGCACCTGAGTTACTGCAGCAGTGAAGGGCATATGTATGACCTAATGCCGATTCCTTTTACGGAAGAAGCTGTGCACCATGTGGCGCAAAGGATTAAAACCGTACAAGATATTATTGAGCAGCCGCTGATTATTGAGAATGTCTCGGCGTATGCCCAGCCAGGGAAAGAGATGGAAGAAATTGATTTTCTAAAGGCTGTGATTGATGAATCTGACTGTCGTTTATTACTTGATGTGAATAATGTTTTTGTAAATAGTACTAATCATGGTTTTGATGCAAAGGCGTATTTAAGCAAAATTCCTACGCATAAAATTTCTTACCTGCATATTGCTGGGCATTATGAAGAAGCCCATGACCTGTTAGTCGATACCCATGGGGCAGAGGTTAAGCAGGATGTATGGGATTTACTGGATTTCACCTATCAACAGCATGGGGTGATTCCAACCCTGTTGGAGCGCGACTTTAATATCCCTAGTGTCCCTGAGTTATTGTCGGAAGTCGATGTGATTAAGCGTCTTCAGCTAAATCATGGTGGCAGCATGGGAGAGTATGATGCTAAGCAAGCCTAAATTTATCCAGCTGCAGCAAACGTTTGCCAACCATATCAAAAACCCAGATAAAGTCGGTCGTCCCCAAGATGTTGATGATCGTCATATGCGCATTTATCGAGATTTGTTTTTTAATAATGTAATGGGATTTCTCAATAGTGCCTTTCCCGTTTTGGCGGAAATTATCGGTGAGCAACGCTGGCATCAAATTGGGCGAGATTTTTTCTCAAGACACCATAATAAAACCCCTTATTTTCTACAAATATCGGCTGAGTTTCTGAGTTATTTAAAGCATGAGTACCAGGGGCAAGCCAGTGATCCTGATTATATGTATGAGTTGGCTCATTATGAATGGTTAGAGTTGTATGTCGATGTTGAGCCTGAAGACCCTAGTTGTAATATAGAAGCGGACGTTCAATGGCAGCTTGATGGTGATGTATTAACTGCTATTCCCTTTCTTTCCCCTGTGGTTGAAGGTTGTCTCTACCAATATCCTGTGCATCAGATTTCAGTGCAAAACCCCTCACCAGAAGCGCGAGAAAGTGCCCTTATAGTATATCGAAAGCGTGATGATAGTATCGGCTTTGCCGAAAGCAATGCCTTCACCTTACAGTTATTAGAATTACTTAAGCAGCAGAGTATGACAGGGCAGCAGCTGATCGATACATTACTCAGCCAGACAGGGCTAGCAGGTAATGAAGCAGCCTATCATGGTGGTAAGCAGACGTTAGAACAGTGGCGACAACTGGGGATTATATGGGGAGTGGTGGTCAATGATTCGGTCACTTAAGGCGTGCCGCACTTATTTTGAAGCTAATATTTAATAGCCGTTAAATTAGGAGAAGATGATGTCCATTATAACCTTAGGTCACTGGTTTCACGACCAGTTAAATATGACGCGTAAACTTGATGCTATTGCTCCATTGGCTTTGAGGCTCTATTTATTTTTTCCTTTTTGGATGGCTGGAACTAGCAAATGGGCGCATTTTGATAATACCGTCGCTTGGTTTGGTAATGCTGATTGGGGCTTAGGCTTACCCGCGCCTATGGTATTGGCTTTCTTAGCGACCTGGACTGAAATTTTAGGCGCGCTATTTCTGTTGCTTGGATTTGCTACTCGGTATATTACGCTGCCGTTAATGATTACTATGGTGGTCGCGATCTTTGCTGTGCATTGGCCTAATGGTTGGGCTGCGATTGCTGATGGTGCTGCGGATGCAGGGGTTGCCGAAAGAGTTGCGGCGGCGCGGTCAATTCTACAAGAGCATGGTCATTATGCTTGGTTAACTGAAAAGGGTAATTTTGTCATTCTCAATAATGGTATTGAGTTTGCGGTTACCTACTTAATTATGTTGTTATCTCTGTTCTTTACCGGCGCAGGTAAGGTTGTCAGTTTAGATTATTGGCTTGCTCGGTATTTTAAAAAGCAGCCAGCCGATCGCTAAATAATAGTTAAAGCGTATCGGCCTTTGGTGCTTAATAGCTTATTGATCCCAGCCTTGACTATGTTGCTGAACCAGCTGGCTCAGCATTTTGATATGGTCAGGGTTGTCGTTCAAAGCAGGAATGTAATGATAGTCTTGGCCACCAGCGGCTAAGAAAACCTCTTTATTCTCTAGCTGTATTTCTTCCAGTGTTTCTAAGCAGTCTGCTGAAAAAGCAGGGCAGATGATGTCGACACTTTTTACCCCGTCTTTGCCCCATTGGGTCAAGGTATGATCGGTATAGGGTTTTACCCATTCTTCACGACCAAAGCGAGACTGAAAGCAGCATGCCCACTGGTCGGGTTCTAGGGCTAACTTTTCCGCTAGCAGTTTAGCTGTGCGCCGACATTGATGCTCGTAAGGATCACCTTTACGGGTATAGCGTTCTGGTACCCCATGAAATGACATGAGCAGTTTTTCACTTTGCCCATGTTCTTGCCATTGTTGTTGGCAGGATTGAGCTAGGGCGTCAATATAACCAGGGTTGTCGTGAAAGTCTCTAATCCAGCGCATTTCGGGTAGGTGAGGGCACTGTTTTAACAGATCGGATAGCTTGTCGTAAATAGCCGCTGTGGTTGAAGAAGAAAACTGCGGATACATGGGCAAAATCAATATCTGTTCTACCCCTTTATGGCGTAAGGCTTGGGCTGCACTTTCGATGCTTGGGTTGCCATAGGTCATGGCCAGCTCTACTGGAATATCCTTATTGGTATCTGCTTTTAGCTGCTGTTGTAATGCGGCGGCTTGTTTTTTAGAGATAACCAATAATGGAGACCCTTGCTTGGTCCAGATGCTTTGATACGCCTTGGCAACGGGCTTTGGTCGAATTAATAAGATGGCACGCAAGACAAACCACCAGATAAAACGAGGGGCATCCACGACACGTACATCGGATAGAAATTCTTTTAGGTAGGCTTTAACGGCTTTAGGGGTTGGCGCTTCGGGAGTGCCTAGGTTGACCATTAAAATGCCAAATTCTTTATTGGTCGATGTCGAACTCTGTTGCTGATCCACAAAATCTGCCTTGAATAGGATGAAAGGCGTTATTGTAGTGCGAAATGAAGCTAAAGAAAAAGGCGGATTTCACTCCTGAGGCCGATTTAAGGCTCTGTCGTGGAAGAGAGTATTGTTTTGCTATATAATGTGCGCCACAATTTTCATGTGTCTGATAGTGTATTGATGACACGGCTTTATCCTTGTTTCCTAAAAAGTTTGTTAGGGAACCGACTTACATTGAGTTTTTGAGGCTATAAAATGACTGAGTACGTTCAGAGTGGTGGCATTCAAGTTGCCAAAGAGCTTTACGATTTTATTAACGATCAAGCGATTCCTGGTACCGGTATCGAAGCACAAGATTTTTGGGCTAAGTTTGATAAAATTGCTAATGAACTAGCACCTAAAAACCGTGCGCTTTTAGCCAAACGCGACGATTTACAAGCTAAAATCGATGCTTATCACACAGAACGCGCTGGTCAGCCTCATAATGCGGCTGAATATAAGACTTTCTTGCAAGAAATCGGTTACCTAGTACCTGAAGGTGAAGCCTTTGCTGCTACAACGGTTAATGTAGAGCCTGAAATTGCAAAAATGGCAGGTCCTCAGTTAGTTGTACCTATCATGAATGCTCGTTTTGCCTTGAACGCGTCTAACGCACGTTGGGGTTCTTTGTACGATGCACTTTATGGTACTAAAGCGATCTCTGAAGAAGATGGCGCGACCAAAGGCCCTGGTTATAACCAGGTTCGTGGCGACAAGGTTATCGCTTACGCTCGTGACTTCTTAAATGATGCAGCGCCTTTGGCCGCTGGTAATCATGCCGACAGCACAAAGTACGCAATCGTTGATGGCGCTTTACAAGTGACTCTTAAAGACGGTTCTACTACCGGTCTTAAAGATGCTGACAAACTACAAGGTTTTGTCGGTGATGCGGCTGCTCCAACGGGCATCCTTTTACAAAATAACGGTCTTCGTTTTGAGCTTCAATTCGATGCGTCTAGCCCAATCGGTGCTTCTGATGCCGCTGGCATGAAAGACATCGCTATGGAGTCTGCATTAACCACCATTATGGATTGTGAAGATTCTGTTGCTTGTGTAGACGGCGAAGACAAGGTCGTTGCTTATGGCAACTGGTTAGGCCTTATGAAAGGTGATCTTGCGGTTGAAGTGAAAAAAGGCGCAAGCTCTTTCACTCGTAAGATGAACCCAGATCGTGAATATACCGGTCTAAATGGCGAGACTTTCTCTGTGAAAGGTCGCTCTATGTTATTCGTTCGTAACGTAGGTCACTTGATGACTAACCCTGCAATCCTATTGGCTGATGGCGCTGAAGTGCCGGAAGGTATTATGGATGCAATGATGACGGTGATGATCGCGATGCACGACCTTAAAGGTAATGCTCCGTTCCAGAACTCGACTACCGGTTCTGTCAACATCGTTAAACCTAAGATGCACGGCCCTGAAGAAGTTGCTTTTGCTAACGAAATCTTCGCGCAAGTTGAAGATGCCTTAGGTCTTCCTCGTTTTACCGTTAAAATGGGTATTATGGATGAAGAGCGTCGCACCACCGTTAACTTGAAAGAGTGTATCCGCGCTGCTAAAGACCGTGTTGTATTCATTAATACTGGTTTCTTAGACCGTACCGGTGATGAGCTGCATACGTCTATGTTGGCGGGTCCTTTTGTACCTAAAACTGTGATGAAGCAGCAAACTTGGATTGGTGCTTACGAAGATTGGAACGTTGATACTGGTCTTGAAACTGATCTTTCTGGTCGCGCTCAAATCGGTAAAGGTATGTGGCCTATCCCTGATGAAATGGGTCAGATGATGGAGCAGAAAATTGCTCATCCTAAGTCGGGTGCAAATACCGCATGGGTTCCATCACCAACAGCTGCTACGTTGCACGCGATGCATTACCACCAGGTAGATGTATTTGCTGTTCAAGAAGGTTTGAAGTCTCGACCACACGCTTCTGTTGATGACATCCTAACCATTCCTCTAATGGATGATGCAGCCAAGGCGGCTTTAACCGCTGAGCAGATTCAGACGGAAGTTGATAATAACTGTCAGGGTCTATTAGGTTATGTTGTGCGTTGGGTTGATGCGGGTGTTGGTTGTTCTAAAGTTCCAGACATTAATAACGTTGGCTTGATGGAAGATCGCGCGACCTTGCGTATTTCTTCTCAGCACCTAACGAACTGGTTAGAGCACGGTATTTGTAGCGAAGAGCAAGTTAAAGAATCGTTACAGCGTATGGCTGCGATTGTTGATGGTCAAAATGCTAATGATCCAAGTTACATCCCTATGGCCCCTGGCTTTGATGGTATCGCTTTCCAAGCGGCATCGGATCTTATCTTCAAAGGTAAGACTCAGCCAAGCGGTTATACTGAACCACTACTTCACGCTTACCGCTTGAAGTATAAAGCTCAATAATTCATTTATTATGAATTGTAAAAGAGCCCAGCTTTGCTGGGCTTTTTTTTGCCTATCATTTTATTTTTATTATTAAATGCGTGAATTGCAGGTAAACTGCCCCAAAAACTAAGAATATACTTATGCGTATTATTGCCTCTTTCATCTTATTGTTTTTACTCAATACTTCAGCTCATTCAGAAAGCGCGGTGGATGCGGGTTTTTCTATTTTGGCTAGCTCAGAGCCTGTTGCTATTGATGATATGGTCAATGGTTGGGATGGCAGTTATCAAAAGGGAGAGCTGGCATTTGCTGATGCAAGCTGGGATATTGGCTTTACCCAGTCGATTGAGTATGAGGGTAAAGATCTGGGTCGTATAAGGGTAGCCCGTGGTTATCGTATTTACTATTACATGAAGTTTCATAAAGATACTGCCGACTATTATCGTGCTCAAGAGCTAAAAAAAGAGTTTGCAGGTATTAAAACCCTAGATTTAGAGGTGAAGCACTTTGAAGCTCCGAGCCTCTCTTTCTTATACTCAAGCCCTGAAATAAGGCTACCTTTTTATAATCTTAAATCGGGTATTAAGGTGGGGGCTAATGTCTATCAGTTAGGGCATGCGCAATTTGCAGAGGTGAAGGGGGTAGCCTTCGGCCCAGATACGAGCGCTTTTTCTGCCAATATTGATTATCGATATGATCAATTTAAATTACCTTGGTTAAAAGATGAAAAAGAGTTCGAAACTGAAAAGGGGCAAGGCTATTCTTTTGATCTAGGTATAGCATTAGAGCAAGAGCACTGGTTTTTAGGCTTAAATGCGAAAGATCTATTATCGCGACTGTATTGGAATGCCTCAGGGGTAACGGTCGCTTGCTTACAGACGGAATCAGGAGCGGGTGCTGTTTGTGAAAGTAATGGTGGTAATGGACGTTCAGAGCTGACGTCAGTGTCTGAGCGCATTCCTGTTAGTATCTCTGGGGTATTGCGGAATAAAGACTACGATTTATCATTACATGCGTTTCAGCATGATACGTTTAAAAGACTAGGCATCGAAAAAGGCTTCAATACAGAGCTAGGGCGATTCGCACTTTTCTTGTATCATCCTCGCTTGCTCGGAACTTCTTGGCAGACCGACTATTTTAATCTTCAAATCGGTGCTGATACCCTCAAGTTTTCTAAGGCGCGTAATGTTCAACTCAATATGAGCATTAAGTATTTCTGGTAGCTTATATTAATGGATAACCCATGTATTTAGATTATTTTGGCTTAAGTCGACTGCCATTTTCCATTGCTCCAGACCCTGAATTACTTTATCTAAGTCCTTCGCATCATGAAGCATTAGCACATTTAAATTATGCGTTAACCGCGCATGGTGGCCTCATTTGTTTAACCGGTGAAGTGGGCATGGGGAAAACCACCTTATGCCGTGCTTTCATTGATCAGGTGCCAGAATACGTTGATATTGCCTATATTTTCAATCCCATGCTATCAGCCCCAGAACTGCTGCAGGCCATTTGTACAGAATTAGAAATTCCGTGTGAGGCGCCATCCGGTGATAGATTATTATCCAATAAACAGCTGATCGATCGTTTATATCAATCTTTAATCGAGCGCTATGCAAATGGGCGTAAAGTCATTTGTATTATTGATGAAGCTCAGAGCATGCCAGCACCCTTGCTGGAACAAATCCGTTTACTGACCAACTTAGAAACTAACCGAGATAAGTTATTAACCCTCATATTGGTTGGTCAGCCAGAGCTTCAAGACATACTTTCGCAGCATTCAAATCGACAGCTGGATCAGCGAATTACGGCACGTTTTCACTTGCCTGTGATGAATAAAAAGCAGCTTAAACCTTATTTACAACACCGTTTAAAGCAGGCAGGTAATGAGGATGAGCTATTTAGTAATGGTGCCATTTCAGCGATGTGGGCTGGTTCTAGCGGTATTCCTCGTTTGATTAATAGTATCGCTGATCGTGCTTTATTAGGGGCATACGCTACCAATCAAGTTAAGGCATCCAAAGCAATCACACAGCAAGCGATTAAAGAAGTGATTGGGAAAACTAATAAGCAACCTCCTAAAAATTCAACTGTGAAAAGCTTCATAGGTTTAGTAGTGATCGCTTTAGTGGGTATGTCAGTATTTTTTCAATCGGATTTAGCTCAGCAAAAGAGGATTATGGTCAGTGAGTTGTGGGGGCTGAATCCGTATCGGGCATTAGCACAAGAGAAGGGTCTTGATAGTAACTCAGTAGATTTGGATAACTGCGATAGTATTGAAAAGAATAGTGAGTTTGCCTGCTTGATGTTGGATTGGTCGTTAGCTGAATTGAAAACCTTAAAACAACCATTAGCTATCTATAATGGCAGCAGTTGGCAGCTGGCCGATGCGCAACAACTAACATCTAAGCCTCAGCAAAGCCTTATTTTATGGCAACCGATAGAGGGGTTCGAATCACCTATTAGGCCAGGAGAATCTCATGGTTTAATTGCTTGGGTGAGGGAAGTTTTGGTCCATGAGTCGGTATTGAGTGGATGGCAGGTCATTGCACCGGGTGGTGCGGAGAAGCATGATTTTAATACCTATTATGATCCAATCTTAGCGCAGAAAGTGGCTGATTTTCAGTTAGCTTCGGGGTTAAAGCCTGATCGCATTATTGGATTAAAAACCCTGCTGGCGTTACAGGTTAAGAGTCAGAAAACGCTTGCATCAGGTGAGGAAGAATAGATGTCTTATATTTTACAGGCACTTAAAAAATCTGAGCAGGAGCGAGAGCTTGCAACGCAGGAGACGATAGTACTGGTCAAGCAACCGAATATTGCGAGCGCACAAGAGCAGCAGGTTGTGGGCGAGCGGCTTGAGGGGCCTAGCGAGCGTCGGGGTATTATAATGACTCCATTGTCGCGCTATCTTGGGGTCGGAGCTTTTGCCCTGATATTATTACTCCTTTTTGGTTACCTGCAGCAACCGCGCATACAGCAAGAAATCAAAGAAGCAGCCGTAGTGAAACCGGTCGTAGCAAAACCAGTCGTAGCAAAACCAGTCGTAGCAATCAAAGAAACAGCCGTAGTGAAACCGGCCGTGATAAGCCCGGTCATTCCAGCAGGGCAAGCTTCTATCAGTACCCAGTCTTTAATTCCTAATCTAGATATTAGCAGTCACATATACAGTTCACTGCCAAATCGCCGGAGTATCGTGATTAATGGAGAACGATTAGTTGAGGCTGATTTTATCACTCCACGTATTCGGATTAAGGAAATTACTCATCATGGTATGGTGATTGAGGTTGATGGCTCGCCATTATTGATTGATCGCAGTCGTGGTTGGAGTCGCTAATATGCTGTCGCAGAAGTCGAAAGATGAAATCCAAGGGTTGTACCGCAAGTTAGTTGAGAAAATGAAGCTGACACCACGCTATGGGCAGCGGGTAATGATTGCAGAGATCGCCAAATCTTTAGGTGCAATTGTTGAAGACGATAAAGAAGAGCGCTCAAACGATGCGGGTATTGTGGTGGTCGAGGCGGGTACGGGCACCGGGAAAACCTTAGCCTACCTTACCGCAACCTTGCCGATGGCGATGGCGGCAGAAAAGAAGTTATTAATTTCTACAGCAACCATTGCTTTGCAAGAACAGATTTTGGATAAGGATATTCCTGCTTTTCGTAAAAACTCCGAAATACCTTTTAAGTATGCATTGGCAAAAGGTCGTGGCCGCTACTTATGCTTGGTTAAGCTGGATAAGGCCTTGCAACAGATTTCCGGCCTACTTTCTACGGTGGACCTGTTTGATCAAGCACCAGAAGCCGCGGACCAAGCCTTGTATGAAGAGCTATTATCATCCTATGGTCGAGGGGATTGGAATGGTGATAAGGATCGCCTTGATTATGAAATTGAGCCAAGTCAATGGCGCCATTTAACCGCGACCCATAGAGAGTGCTCGAATCGTCGCTGTGAACAGTTCCAAAATTGTGCTTTTTATAAGGCCAGAGCTGAGCTGGATAGCGCAGATATTATTGTTGCCAATCACGATCTTGTTTTATCCGACCTTGTTTTGGGAGGGGGCGCTGTATTACCTCCACCGGAGAAGTTAATTTATGTTTTTGATGAAGGTCATCACCTAGCGGATAAAGCCCTTAATCACTTTAAAGTTGAAATAGGGGTCAGGGCGCAGCGTCAATGGCTTAAGCAGTTAGAAAAAGCCATGGAGCAATTGGTCACTCAAGGGGGTATCCCTAATTCGATGATGCACAGTATTCGTAGTGCACCGGAACAAATTAATGAGTGCTTGCAGGCCTTGACGTTTATCTGGCCTATGGTGCAAGAAATGCTCGCTGAACAAGAGCGTTTGCGATTTGAATTTGGCCGTGTACCGGATGAGTTGAAGGCCTTATTACAAAACCTTAAAACCCCCTTGCAGCCTTTAATGCAGTGTTTGGATAAATTAAATGAAGCTTTGCAAAAGTCGCTTGATCCAAAAGAGGAAGGTGAGTTCGAACGTTCGGTCGCTGAAAGTTTTCAAGCGCCGATTGGTATTTTATTTTCTCGTGCTGAAATTCTTTGGGATGGATTGATTTGGTTATTGGCGGAAGAAGCCGCTGATGTGACGCCTTATGCGCGCTGGATGAGTAAAGCCCCGTATGGTGATGATTGGGATATTCAGTTATGTGTTTCTCCAATTAGAGTTGCCGAGCAGTTGCGTAAAAACTTATGGTGGCGTTGTTATGGTGCCGTTATTACCTCGGCCACATTAACAGCGTTAAATACCTTTAACCAAATCGCGATAGAAACCGGCTTGCCGAAATGGGCTAATTTTCAGCAGGTCGTTTCTCCTTTTGATTATCCTAATCTAGGAACGATCCGGGTGCCTCAGCTGCAGCATAATCCGAAAGCGGAGGGTTATCAGGAAGAAATTAATGAGTGGCTCAAAAATAATATTAACTTAGCGGAAGGCAGTTTGGTGCTTTTTAGCTCCCGCGCGCAAATGAAGGCTTGTAACGATGCACTTTACCCTTTGTGGCGGGATGAGTTATTAGTGCAAGGCTTTTTACCCAAATCTGAAATTGTTAAGCGCCACCAAGGGCGTATTGATGAAGGTAAAGGGGGGGTGATCTTTGGTTTAGCCAGTTTTGCTGAAGGCATAGATTTACCCGGTGATTATTTAACTCATGTGGTGATCGTAAAGATACCTTTTGCTGTTCCTGATGATCCCATTCAGGCGGCCACCAGCGAATGGATGGAAAGTCAGGGGCGTAATCCTTTTATGGAGTTAACCTTACCAGCCGCATCCGTTCGCTTAGTTCAGGCCGCAGGGCGTTTAATTCGCAAAGAAGAAGATGTCGGTGTGATCAGTATTCTAGATAAGCGCATTGTTGCGAGTCGATATGGCGGCTTATTATTGGATGCTTTACCGCCTTTTAAGCGACAGCTGTATTGAGAAGGTTAAATGTATTTAGGTTGCAAAAAAATACCCGCATTAGCGGGTATTTTTTTAACAAGCAGTCAATGGCTGAGATTACGCTAGGCGTAAATTTGCGCTTATTGACTCTGTGCTATGGGGATTAAATTCATTAACCGTTTCAAGAAGATCAATCAGTTCATCGGCGGCTTTAACATCACGTTGTATCAAGATACAGCGTAAATTTTTCTGATTGCGTTCCATAATACGAACATGGAAATGGTTACTCAAGCCGGCAATTTTCAGTTGTAAACCTTTGGAGCTTTCAGACAAGGTTAAATCGCTATGGTTCAAATTAATCTGGCAGCCAGAGAAGTTGATATCGACAATACGAATGTTATGTTCTATGCCTGTGGTTTCGTCAACTAAAATAGCTTGGTCATCATCAAGGTTTAAGCGAGGTTGCAAGCGACGCTCTTGGGCATAGTAGTTCGACGCTATAGGTAGGTGCGTACCATCAATGCCGGTAATGCTTTCTGCCTTGATAAAGCGGTAAAACAACTCAGACGTGACATCGCGTCGTTCAAATTGAGATAAGTGATCGGCATCTTCAATAACGGCAAACTGTGCATCGCTACAGTTGGCAGCAAATGCGGCGTTTTCTTCCGGTAAAGTAAAGTTGTCGTATTCCCCTGTCGCCACAAGCGTTGGACAGGTTGGAAATTTAGTGAAGCCATCAAAGCGTAATAAGCGCTGAGTATTTTGTGCGTAACGCAACTGCTCGTTATCGTTTAAACGCACAACTTGACGATATAATAAACGGCGATAGGTTTTACCCACCTCAGTTTCTTGCATGCGATTATGATTGATCAAGTTAGAGACGGCGGTGGTCGCAAAGGCTTTTAATTCCCCTTGGGCAAGCAGGTCTAATGAATCTTCCAATAAGGTCACTAGGGTTTCACGGCGAAAACAGGTAATGCCTGAAACTAATAATCGTTGCACAAAATTAGGGTATTCGGCGGCAAATAAGGTTGCCATGGCGGAACCATAGCTTATGCCAACCATAATAACCTGTTCAATGCCTTGGGTTTCAAAGAAGCCCTTTAATAGAGGCGAAAAATCTTTTAATTCAAGCTCTGGAACCAGCTGGTCATTACTTCCTTGAGAGGGCAGGTCTAATAAAATAACAGGGTGTGTTTCATAGACCAGTTCAACTTCTGTCTTAAAAGAAGTGAAACTCTGGAAAGCACCGCCTAAAAAGACGACGGGAGTCTTGTCCAAATTTTCTGGTTGAGAAAATAATTGGAATTCAAGCTTATAACGTCCAATCATTTGGATGCAGGGGGCTTGCTTTAGACTGTTTGATTCGAATGTAGAAAACTGCATGGGCAATCTCAACTTCATTATTCTTATTGTGCAAATAGTATGCTTCATTTATAGACATATATCTACTGGTGTAGCATAACTTTACTAAAATAACAGAATTGAAAATGGAGCTGTGTAAGTCCTTGAAATATATGGATATTTTATATTTTTTATGGGGAATTCATTATTCGGACCAAGGGTTTGGCCCGAATTGAGGTTAATTATTTAATGATTTTCTACCTAGGAAGGTTGATCGTATATTCAATATTAGAAGGTGTGATATTAACCCCGATTTCGCCATTCGGGCTAGCAACTTGCTGCGACCTTATATTTCCAGCATTTGGAATATTAATGGTAAAAGAGCTATCCGTTGTTTGATAGCTAGATCCGGCGGGAATATTTCCTTGGTTGGCAGGTTGCAGATTGGGTAAGAAAGGCAAGGTCGTAAGGTCGATCGGCTTGCCATCTATTACACCTTGCTGGCTGCCATAATTAGAGCGTATCAGTTCAAGGGCTTCTTCTGATGCGGGCAGGGTTATAAATTCTGTTGTCGTAGGCGGTAATTGCGGCGCTATACTATTTTCTAATGCCCACTGGTTGTTAAGATCGTCATAGGTCGATAGCTCATGACTAATTGTGCTTGTCGTACTGGTTTGATCTTCTGGCACAGACTGTGTGGTTTGCTCTAGCGGAGTTACTTTTAACGTAACCGGTATCGTCGTCGTTACTTCGCGCAACTTTTTTGGACGCACGATAACCGTTGTATCTTTAATATAAGTATCGGTTAACTCTTCTTGGGTGAGGGTGCTAATTTCAGCGAATGCGGCCTCACTACCTAATAATGAAAATGGCAGTAATAGGTATTTTGCGAATAAAAGAGATTTGTTTTTCATGCGTTTTTTCATATTAATTCCATGCGTAAATAGCATTGGTGTGTAAATATCTTAGCTTAGGCTATATAAGAATCAAGTGCGTTTACGCCAAGTTGACATCTATAATAACGTGATCATTTGTGGTTAGCTGCAGAATCATTTCTTTCATCGTAAAAATCAATAAAATCCGTTGCTTAGGATGATAGCGCTTCTAAAGCAGCTGTGGTTTAATCCGCCCATGAAAAAATCATTACCTCTCTTAATCGGCTTTCGCTATCTAGCGGCTAAGCGTCGAAACCACTTTATCTCTTTTATCTCTGCATCGTCTATGGTCGGTATGACTTTAGGGGTAGCGGTACTGATATTAGTATTATCTGTTATGAACGGCTTTGATCGCGAATTGCGTGAGCGAATCCTAGGCATGATTCCCCATGGCATTATTTATGAGCGTGGTGGCGTGCAAGACTGGCGAACCTTAGCCAAAGAGGTTGAGCAGTTTCCTGGAGTTGTGGCGGCGGCGCCATTGACTCGACTGCAAGGCATGATGGCTTATCAAGGCCGCGTGCAAGGCGCTATGGTGACGGGGATTGAACCCACTGCGGAAGCGCGAGTATCGATATTACCCAATCATATTGTTGATGGTGAATTGCTTTCTTTGACCTCCGGCGGGTTTAACGTTGTGATGGGCGAAATTCTTGCTAGTCGACTGAATTTGGTTATCGGCGATAAGGTCACCTTAATGTTACCTGAAGCGACCTTGTCACCAGCAGGTATCTTACCTCGGATAAAGCGCTTAACCGTTACGGGGATTTTCTCTGTGGGTGCTGAGCTGGATGCTAATCTGGCTATCATTCATATTGAAGATGCACGCAAGCTCGCCCGTTTAGCGGGGGAAGCACAAGCATTGCGGATTAAAACCGAGGATTTGTTTACCGCCCCTAACTTGGTTTGGAAATTAGTTAGCCAAGTAGATGGTATCTATTCTGGCAGTGATTGGACTCGAACCCATGGCAATTTATTCCAAGCGATTAAAATGGAAAAAACCATGATTGGTTTGTTGTTATTAATTATTGTTGCGGTAGCCGCCTTTAATATCATTTCTACCTTAGTGATGGTTGTCACCGATAAACAAGCCGACATTGCCATATTGCGAACTATGGGGGCGACGCCAAGAACAATCTTACAGATATTTATGGTGCAAGGGCTTGCCATTGGTGTCGTGGGCGTGGCTTTGGGCACGGTATTGGGGATTATTTCTGCGTTAACCATTTCCAATATTATTGCGTGGATTGAGAGAATATCGGATATGCAGTTCTTGAGTGGTGATGTGTACTTTATTAGTTACTTACCCTCACAGCTTCTGTGGACGGATGTGGCTATGATAACTTCCAGCGCTCTTTTATTAAGCTTTCTAGCCACAATATACCCTGCTGTGCGCGCGTCTAAAATTCAGCCAGCGGAGGCCTTACGCTATGAGTGATATTATTTTAAATGCTCAGAGCTTGAGTAAAACCTATCGTACTGGGCCAGATGAAATCGTTGTATGGCGGGATGTTAATTTTCAAGTAGCGCAAGGCGAAACGATATCGATTATCGGTGCTTCGGGGTCAGGAAAAAGTACGTTATTGAATGCTTTGGGTGGATTGGATTCCATTGATAGTGGCCGAGTTGATTTGGCGGGGAATAATATTCATTCACTGGCTGAAGTTGAGCGCACTCAGTTGCGTAATCGGGATTTGGGTTTTGTTTACCAATTTCATCATTTACTGCCTGAATTCAGTGCCCTTGAAAATGTCATGATGCCCTTGTTAATTCGTGGTGAAAAAACCAAGCTAGCAAAAGCCAGTGCCTTAGCCTGTTTGGGGCAGGTTGGGTTATCACAACGAGCCGAGCATAAACCTGCGGAGCTGTCGGGTGGCGAACGTCAACGAGTAGCCATAGCGCGCGCCTTAGTCGGTAAGCCTAAGGTTGTTTTGCTTGATGAGCCTACGGGTAACCTTGATCAGCAAACCGCGCAGCAGGTCGAAGATGTATTATTAGACCTAGCCAGTTCGGTTGGTATGGCGTTTGTTATTGTAACTCATGACGAGGCGTTGGCAGGACGAGCCAATCGCCGTTATAAGTTATTAGACAAAACTCTGATTGAGCTTTAATTGTGCGTTGATTGAGTTTTAAACAGTAAATAATAAATACAGCTATTTATGGCTGTATTTATTTTTGTGACTCATCCTGATCTTCTTGTTGTATATCTTTCAATATTTCTTCTTTGCTAATACTCGCCTTAGCAAGTTCTCTAGCAAGTCGTTCTCTTTTACGCTTATTCCAGTGCGAAATAATGTGCCTGCGCCATAAAATGCGGATGCTAATGTAGCCTAAAGTAGCAAAGACCAACCCAGCCAAAAAAGACCCTAAATACAGCGGTCGCCATATATCGTTTAGCTGCCCTAAAAGCGAGTCTAAACTCATTTCACTATTAAATTTACGCGCCGGTATGTCCAGTATATAAGCCCCTAAACTATAGGTAGCATAAAACAGAGGTGGCATAGTAATCGGATTGCTGAGCCATACTAGGCCAACGGATATCGGTAGGTTTGAATTAAAATAAAAGGCCAATATACCCGCTAACGCCATTTGGAAGGGCATAGGAATAAAGGCACAGAAAATTCCAATAAAGAAAGCCTGGGCTACTGAGCGGCGATTTAAATGCCAAAGTTTTGGCTTACCCATTAGAGGCGCTAAAAATGAAAGCGACTTGTTTTGGCGCACTTGTTCTGGGGTTGGAAATAGCTTTTGTAACTTTTTCTTTGGCATTTGATCAATTCTTTTGTGGTTTCAGCTGTATCTGCCATGCTGATTAATGGGCTGAATTATGCCCACTAAGAGCTGAGGTGGCAATGCGACTGTGCTTAGTTAGTTCGATTTTAGCGTTATTAGTGACAATACAGGCTGATTCTAGGTCAGAAAGTATGCTGTTATTGGCCATTCTGGCCTTGCTGGTCGGCAGCGTATTGGCTCAAAACAGACGCTTTAAGGTTGACTTCTATGCTGCGACTACCCTTATTAAAAGCAATGCATTAAGCCTATTGGTTATGTTAACCAGCATAGGTTTAACCAGTATCTATTGTCATTCTTGGCTGGATGAGCGTTTAGCACGCCGATTGCCTGCAGCGCAAACGGGGGTCATAGTTTCTGGGGTTGGGGACGTGATTGCTTGTGATTACTCAAGACCAGGGGTCGAGAAATTGCAGCTCGATCTAGTTGCCATCGATCAAGAAGTTGCCATTGATCAAGAGTTAGCCCAATTAGCTAAGCTGCGCCGAATATCACTGGTTAAATATCTGGCGGCGAATACTGAAAGGCGAACAGAGTGTGGTTTTAGGCTGAAGTTTAGTGCCAAGTTGCGAGCCCCTTACAGTTTTATTAACCCACATGGATTTGACTACGAAGCCTGGTTATTGAGTCGGGGGATCGATGCAACCGGGTATTTTATTTATGATGAAGTCATCGGGCAAGGGGCCGGATTCTCTCAGGGGTTAGTCAGATTTCGCCAGCAAGGAATTGAACGGGCCGCTCGCTTACCTGGGTTATCGGGGCAGGTTGTACCGGCGTTATTATTTGGCATCTCGGGGTATTTAAGTAAGGCGCACTGGGCAGATTTGCAGACCACAGGCACCATTCATTTGTTGGTTGTGAGTGGTTTACATGTCAGTTTTCTGCTGCTGATCGTAGTCTTTTTATGGCGCGGATTGATTCAGTTAGAAATGCTGCTCTTTACCCCATCCTATTCTTATTTATTGCGCATAACGCCGATTATATTACTACTCGCGTGCCTGATATATGCCTATATGGCTGGCTTGGGCTTGGCGGTGCAGCGTTCGAGTCTGATGGTCTTAGTGGCGATTTTAGTGAGTTATTATAAATCCCAATGGTCACTGCTGGATACCTGGTTATGGGTGATGTGGATGGTATTGCTCATAAACCCACTAGCGAGTTTGTTTATTGGTTTCTGGTTCTCTTTTGTTGCGGTTGGCTGTTTATTATTAACCCATGTGGGTTGTCTGCATAACCCGCCCCAGCAAGGGAGGCAAAAGATAATGACTATGTATCTGTGGCTGGCAAAACTCACATACCCGCAGTGGGTTGTTTTTCTCGCATTGATGCCATTATTGTGGATGTTTCAGCAGTCGCAATCTGTTTTGTCTTTATTGCTCAATACCTTGGCCATACCTTTATTAGCATTGGCTATTTTACCCTTATCAATCTTGGCTTTATTGTTTCAAGAAAGCATTTTTAGTTCGGCTCTTAATGGAATTTTAGCGCTAGGGTTTGAGACGTTAAACTTGTTAGGCAGCGCATCATCATGGCTAGTTTATAAGCCTACGGGGCCTTGGTTATTGGCTTTGCTGGTGCTTGTATTATCCATATTAAGCTTTAAAGGGTTTCCTTTTCGAAATGTAAGCGTGTTATTGGTTGGGGTTATTTATTGTCTACCCATGATTGGGGCCGAGAACCGATTCATTGTCTTTGATGTTGGACAAGGGTTAGCGGTTAGTGGTGTGCGTGGCAGCTTGCAGAAGAAGGCAGTGCAGAAGGAAGTGCAGAAGGATGCACAGAAAGGAATGCAGGACGATCACGTTATAAACAGTTGGCTTTATGATACCGGGGCGCAATTTCGTTCAGGCTTTAGTCTCGGGGAAGCGGTAGTCGCGAAAAATTTGTTAGCTATGTCGGCGCCGGAGTTGGATCTAGTATTTATTAGTCATTCTGATAACGACCATGCAGGAGGCGAAGCAGGTTTGAGGCGTAAAATTAAACTGCATACTCGCTACCTAGGTCAGCCAAGAACGGCTACAGATAATGATTGTCATACCTTAGGCAGTGAATGGCACGGCCCGTTGGACTACCGTTGGCGGGTTTTCAATTTGCCGAAAGAAGTAAAGCGGATCAGCGACAATGATCAATCTTGTGTCGTGCAATTTGAAATTAAAGGTAGGCGTATTTTAATGCCTGGGGATATCGAGAAGGGGATTGAAAAGAAACTGGTGCAGTATTTTGCGCAAGACTTGAAGTCGGAAGTATTATTGGTGCCTCATCATGGCAGTAAAACCAGTTCTAGCTTGGAGTTTATTCAGCAAGTAGCGCCGCAAGTCGCGATTATCTCGAGTGGTTTTAATAATAGCTTTAAACACCCTCATGAGGTTGTACTAGCGCGCTATAAGTCGTTAGCCATTCCTGTGTATATAACAGCCTTGTCTGGCGCGATAGAAATCGACTTTGAAGAGGGTCTTTCTATTATAGAATGGCGAAAACAGAAGCCACCACGGTGGCGGCAAATGTGATTTATTGCTGCAATTGCATCTGAGTATGGAGCTGGCGTCAAAGCTTGTGCTAAAGTAGCGGCCATAAATCATAATAAGTTCAATTGTTAGGAGATTATCCTGTGTTTGAGATCATCCAGAGTGGCGGTTGGATGATGATTCCGATCATCATTTGTTCAGTTTTAGCGGCAGCAATTGCGGGTGAACGCTTTTGGACCTTGCGTTCAAGTCAGGTGGCACCGACAGATCTTTTGGGGAAAGTTTGGGGTTGGATGAAAAATAGCCAGCTCAATAGTGAACGCATTAAGCAATTGCGCGACAACTCTCCGTTAGGGCGTGTGCTGGCGGCTGGGCTTATGAATTCCAAACACGGCCGCGATATCATGAAAGAAAGTATTCAAGAAGTCGCGAGTCATGAAATTCATGAAATGGAACGCTATTTAAACGCTCTTGGTACCGTTGCTGCCGTCGCACCCTTGATGGGGTTGCTGGGTACAGTGATTGGCATGATCAAGGTATTCTCGGAAATTATGTTAGCGGGAACGGGTCAAGCGGGTATGCTGGCTGGCGGGATCTCTGAAGCGTTGGTAACGACTGCCGCAGGGTTGGCGATCGCCATTCCAGCGTTAATTTGTCACCGTATGCTGCAGCGTCGTGTTGATGAACTCGTGGTCTTTATGGAGCAAGAATCTTTAAAATTAGTGGATGTTTTGCACGGTGAGCGTGAAGTTGTAGAAAGCCCAGAAAATAAGCCGGCGGTTGGAGTTTAATTGTGAATTTTAAACGTCAAAATAAAGAATCGGTGGAAGTGAACCTGACACCCTTGATTGACGTCGTATTCTTGCTATTGATTTTCTTTATGGTCTCAACGACCTTTACCAAAGAAAATCATTTGAGCATTGATCTGCCAGAAGCTAGTGCAGAACAACAGCCAGTAGCGAGCAATCGATTAGAAATTATTATTACCGCGGCGGGCAGTTATTCAATTAATGATAAAAGCTTAATCAATAATCAATTAGATACCCTTAAGCGAGGTTTGCTGAAAGCGGCTAATGGTGAAAAAGATTTGCCTGTTACCATTACGGCCGATGCGAATACGCCTCATCAAGCTGTGGTTCGAGCCATGGATGCGGCGGGCCAAACTGGCTTTGTGAATCTCAGCATTACTACCCGTCAAGCTAGCGCCGAATAGCCTGTATTGATACTCAAATCTTTTTAGCGGAATGAAAGCATGTCTGAAAAAATATCAGTGAGACGCCTGTATGGGCGTTTACTGACTTATGTAAAACCTTTTATCGGCTCATTTCTAATAGCCATCCTTGGATTTATCATCTTCGCCTCTGCCGCGCCTTTATTATCAAAGATGATGGGCGAGATTGTTGATGTATTAGCAGACCCAAAACCCGCCGATGCTAATTTTGTCGTATTTGCGTTAATCGCGATATTTGCTTATCGAGGCTTAGGGACTTTTTTGGGGAAATACTTTATTGCTCGTGTCGGACGTGGGGTTGTGCATAGTCTACGCACGGTTTTGTTTAAGCACATGCTGAGTTTACCAAGTAATTATTATGATGGTGAATCCACGGGGCGTTTGATTTCTCGGGTTATTTTCGATGTTGACCAGGTGACAGGGGCGTCTACTCGGGCATTAACCACCTTAGTTCAAGACGGTTTAACCGTTATCTTCTTGATGAGCTATCTGATCTATTTGGATTGGACATTAACGCTTATATTCTTAGCTTTGGCCCCCATTATTGGTGGCCTAGTATCTTTTGCGAGTAAGTTCTTTCGTAAATACAGCAAGCGTATTCAACAGTCTGTGGGTAATGTTACTCAGGTGACCAGTGAATCCATTAATGCGTACCGTGAAGTGCGCACTTTTGGTGGCCAAGCATTTGAAAATCAGCGCTTTAATGTCGCCAGCGAAGATAATCGTAAGCAGGCGTTAAAGTTTGAATTAACGAACTCGATCAATGTCCCTTTAAATCAGCAGATTATCGCTTTGGGTTTAGGGGTGATGGTTTATTTGATGTTTGAACGCGTATTGAATCAAACCATGAGCGCAGGTGAGTTTATGACCTTCATCACCGCAGCGTCTTTGATTGCTAAGCCACTGCGAGCATTAACCGACATTAACTCTGTTATTCAGCGTGGGATTGTTGGGGCGGAATCTATTTTTACCGTATTGGATAGTCAAGGTGAAGAAGACCTAGGTAAGGTCGAGCTCGAACGTGCTAAAGGTCATGTGGATATCGAAGAATTAAGTTTTAAATATCCTAGCTCGGAAGACTGGGTATTGAAATCCTTAAACGCCCATGCCCAAGCGGGTAAAACGTATGCTTTGGTAGGGCGCTCTGGCAGTGGTAAAACGACCTTGATGAGCCTTTTGCCACGATTTTACCAAGCGCAGCAAGGCAATATTCTGCTGGATGGTCATAAGATTGAAGACCTTACTCTCGCTAGCTTACGCCGCAATGTCTCTATCGTCAGCCAGCAGGTGGTGCTATTTAACTGTTCGGTATTGGATAATATTGCTTATGGCGAGTTACAGAGTAAGTCGCGAGAGCAGGTGATTGCCGCCGCAAAAGCCGCCCATGCGGATGAGTTTATCTGTCAGATGAGTGATGGCTACGATACTCTGATTGGGGATAATGGTGTTTTGTTATCCGGTGGCCAGCGTCAGCGAATTGCGATTGCCCGAGCTATTTTAAAAGACTCGCCTGTGCTTATTCTCGATGAGGCTACCTCGGCGTTAGATACTGAATCTGAGCGTCATATTCAAAGTGCAATGGAAGAAGTAATGAAGGGGCGTACCACCTTTGTGATTGCCCACCGTTTGAGTACCATTGAAAACGCTGATCAGATTTGGGTGATGGACAAGGGTGAAATTATTGAGCGTGGAACCCATGCCGAGCTCTTAAGTGCACAAGGTGCTTATGCTAACTTGCACGCTATGCAGTTCCACGAAAGTTAATATTATGAGCTTGCTGGCATCACGAATAGAAAAAAGTTGGTATGGCGATAAGTGGTGGAATGCTTGGTTGCTGCCGCTGAGTGGGCTTTTCTTTTTATTAAGCCATGGGCGGCGTTTGTGGTTAACCAGAGTTGTTAAAGCAAAAAAAGTGAATGCCATTCCGCTTGTGGTGATCGGCAATATTAATGTCGGTGGCACGGGAAAAACCCCTTTAACTTGTACCTTGGTTGAAATGCTTAGCAAGCGTGGAATTTCGGTAGGCATTATAAGTCGAGGTTATGGCAGTAATGCCCCCTATTATCCTTATGCAATTAGCCAAGGTGAAAGTGCCTGTATCGTTGGTGATGAGCCTAAATTGTTGCGCGACCGCTTAGCTTGCCCTGTGGTGATTGGTTCGGATCGTAATGCGGCGATTGAACTCTTGTCTCAGCAGGGGGTCGATCTGATTCTCTCGGATGATGGTCTGCAGCATTATAAAATGGCCCGAGACTATGAAGTTGTGGTCTTGGATGCGACGCGCAAGCTAGGGAATAATTGGTTACTGCCGGCCGGGCCGTTGCGAGAGGGTCGCTGGCGCTTAGATACGGTTGATGCGGTGATATTGAACGGCTCTGATGAGGTGGACGAGGGTATGAAAATTGTTCCCTCGGCCTGGGTTAATGCGAAGACGGGTGAGCGTAAACGTTTAGATTTTTTTCGTGGCCAAAAGATGCACGCTCTGGCCGGTATTGGCAACCCTGAACGATTTTTTTCGACCTTGGATGAACTGGCGGTGGAGCATGTTGATCATGTTTTCGCTGATCACCATGGGTTTATCGCTACCGATCTTGAGCTTGCGGATGATTTTTCAACGCAGCTGGTGATGACTGAAAAAGACTGGGTTAAATGTGCAGCGTTTGCGGATGAAAATATGTGGTACCTAGAAATCAATGCCCACTTAAATGCGATGCTGCAAACAAAATTAATGAATGAATTAACGGCTTTGGTGAAGAGTCATTAACGACAAACTTAGAGGATGTAAAATGGATAAGCAATTAGCGGCTATGTTAGTTTGCCCAAGCTGTAAAGGGCAATTAAAGATGGATAATGAAGCACAAGAGTTATTGTGTACCTTTGATGGTTTGGCTTTTCCTGTACGTGATGGTGTGCCTGTGATGTTGGAGCAGGAAGCGCGTAAAATGAGTGAAGAAGAAAAATTGAATAAAGCCAATAGCTAATGATTAAGGTTTTGTTTGTTTGCTTGGGTAATATTTGTCGTTCGCCAACGGCTCATGGTGTGCTTGAGCGGAAATTGGCCGTGGCAGGCTTGTTAGATTTGGTAGAGGTTGATAGTGCAGGGACTGCGGCTTGGCATATTGGTAAAGCGCCAGACCTGCGTTCTCAAGTGGCGGCAAGAAAACGTGATTATGACTTGTCTCACTTGCGTGCCCGACAGGCAGTTGCAGAAGACTTTCTGGAATACGACTATGTGCTAGCAATGGATAATTCTAACCTACACAACTTACAAGCAATGCATCCTGGGGGCGATGTGAAAACAAAGCCGCAGTTATTTCTTCAAGCCTTCTCTACGCCTAATTTACAGGCCAAGGGATTGAGTGAGGTGCCTGATCCTTATTATGGAGAAAAGGATGGTTTTGAAGAGGTATTAGACATGGTTGAAGAAGCCTGCGATCAATTAATTTTGGATATTAAATCTAAACTCTAATGTCTATTTATTCTCAAATTCAACCTCAATTCGATTTATCCTCATTAAATACCTTATCTCTGCCAGGAACAGCTGAATCTTTTGCGCGCTTTAATTCAATGTCAGAATTATTGTCGCTATTAGAATTTGCCAAAACGAATCAGCTTAAAATAAAAGTCTTGGGTGGCGGTAGTAATATGATTGTACAGCCACACGTTAGTGGCTTAGTCGTACAAAGCGCCATGCAAGGGATAGAAGCATTATCGCAAGATGATGCTTCGATAACTTATGCGGTGGATGCCGGTTTGAACTGGCATCAATGGGTTTTAAAATCCATCGAGCTAGGCGCTTTTGGTTTAGAAAACTTAGCACTGATTCCTGGAACGGTTGGGGCTTGCCCGATTCAAAATATCGGAGCTTACGGGGTAGAGGTTGGGCAGTACATTGAAGAGGTGAGAGGCCTGCAATTATCCACCGGTCAGTGGATGTCTTTTTCTGCGACACAGTGTGATTTTTCGTATCGCGACTCTATCTTCAAAAAACAATTTAAAAACGATTTTTTAATTACACAGGTTATTTTTAAATTATCGAAAGTATTTAAACCGCACGTTTCTTATGCGCCGCTTAATACCATGGCCGAAGCGTTTTTAGCGACGGCCGAGCAAGATTCTTTAACCGCTCAACAAGTTGCAGGCTGGGTTATTGAAGTGCGTAATAGTAAATTACCCGACCCCAATAAAATTCCCAATGCCGGCTCATTTTTTACCAACCCGATCATTGCTAAAGCGCAAGCGCAGGCTTTATTAGAGCAGTTTCCTAATTTGCCAGCGTACCCGGTGGCAAATGATGATAGGGTTTTAAAAGTTGCCGCTGGTTGGCTGATTGATCAGTGTGGTTGGAAAGGGAAGGGGTTAGGCTTGGCGACAATGCATGATCAGCAAGCGCTCGTTTTAACCTTAAAACCTGGTGCGAGTCAGCAAGACTTAATCAATATTCAGCAAGCCGTGCAAGCGGATGTGAAGCATAAATTTGGTATTGAACTGCAGCCAGAACCGCAACCTTTTTGTTAGCTTATTAATTATAATACTAAGCGATCTAGAGGGCTGCTGGTGCCAGCGAAGTGCTGACCTAATACATGGGTGTAAATTTGTGTTGTGGATACATCACCGTGCCCAAGAAGTTCTTGCACTGTACGTATATCACGACCCGCACGTAATAATTCAGTCGCAAAACTGTGCCGAAAAGTGTGGCAGCTAATTTTCTTTGTATTTAAATCGGCTGCTGTTACAGCTTTCTTTAGTGCTTTTCTAGGCACAGAGTCGTGCAGGTGGTGTCGGCATGCCTTACCTGTGATTGGGTGCTGGCAAATAGTTGTTGAAGGAAAAATAAACATCCAGGCAGGTTGACGATAAGCATTTGGAAATTTCTTGCCGAGCATGTGAGGTAAAGAAGGGCCAATGCCCCTTTGATTATCTTGAGCTTGTAATTGGGTAGCACCTTGAATCAGCTCTTGCAAAGAAGGGTGTAATAAAGGGCTTAGAATTGTTTTTCTGTCTTTCCCTCCCTTGCCGTCATGCACAATAATACAAGAATGATCAAACTCGATATCTTTTATACGCAGGCGAAGACACTCTGTTATGCGTAAGCCAGAGCCGTAAAGCAATGAAAAGATAATGCGGTCTCGCTGAGACATTTGGTTGAGTATGGCTTGAACTTCATGGCTGGATATTACGATAGGAATTTTGCGCTGTCTCTTTGCATAATTAAATCCTATATCGCCTAAGGGTTGATTTAGGAATTGATTGTATAAAAAGGCGAGAGCATTTAAAGCTGTTTTCTGAGTATTAATCGCAACATCTCGGCTATTGGATAAATAAGATAAGAATTGCACGACATGTTCTGAACTTAGATTGGTAGGGTGCTGGCGATTATGGAAGCGGATGTAGTCTCTGATCCAATAAAGATAGGTTTTCTCTGTGCGCATACTATAACCGCGCATACGCATGTTTTGTTGGAGTTGCTGCATGAAGGGGCTGCGTAGAAGCATGATTGGACTCCATGGTTATTTAGAGTGTGTTCTAACTGCATTCTAATAAACTGTATGTATATACAGTCTATATTTAGAGCGTAGGGCATTTTATGCGTGTCTGCACGATAAAAATTGTAACTAGGCTTGTTTATACTGGCAGTATTTAAAAAACTCGTGCAAAATCAGTAAATTATCAAGATGGACTACTGACATAACGAGACCCTTGTTATTTAGGTAAACACGCACGCGTGAATGCCTGCAGTGGAGAAGTGGACCTTGGAAATGGATTTTGAAAGTTACCGAATGAAATCAAATAGCTACCACGAGTCGTTGAAACCTATTCAACAAGAGACACCTCCGTGCAAATGCGCACGCCTACGATTAAAATGTTATA
>CAXIBC010000006.1:0-63503 GCA_964022115.1 uncultured Oleispira sp.
TCTTCATAATTCTCAATCGCAGGACAAGAACAAATCAAGTTGCGGTCACCGTACACATCATCAATACGGCCTACCGTAGGCCAGAATTTGTGAGCCCCTAGGTTCTTGGTTGGGTAAGCCGCTAATTCGCGCGAATAAGGACGATCCCAATCACCTGTCACAACCGCTGCTGTGTGCGGAGCATTTTTCAGCGGGTTGTTTTCCGCGTCTAGTTCACCGTTGTGAATGGCCATAATTTCACCTTTGATGGCGATCATAGCATCAGCGAAACGATCGATTTCGGCTTTGCTTTCTGATTCCGTTGGCTCGATCATAAAGGTGCCTGCAACCGGGAATGACATAGTCGGTGCGTGGAAACCATAGTCCATTAAGCGCTTAGCGATATCCACTTCAGTAATGCCGGTTTGCTCTTTTAATGGACGCAAATCAATAATACATTCGTGGGCTACTAAGTCATTTTTACCCGAGTATAAAATTGGGTAGTGTTCGCTTAAACGCTTTGCCAAGTAATTGGCTTTTAATAAGGCGTGCTGGGTAGCTTTGCGCAAACCTTTACCACCCATTAAGGTAATGTACATCCACGAGATTGTTAAGATGCTAGCAGAGCCATAAGGAGCAGAAGAAACCGCACCTTGGCCTTTGCTTTCGTTTTCGATTGGGCGTACAGCGTGGTTCGCTACAAAAGGTGCAAGGTGTGCGCCTACGCCGATTGGTCCCATACCTGGGCCGCCGCCACCGTGTGGAATAGCGAAGGTCTTGTGTAGGTTCATGTGCGATACATCAGCGCCTAAGAACGCAGGTTGAGTAATACCCACCTGAGCGTTTAGGTTGGCACCATCCATGTATACTTGGCCACCTAAGCTATGTACTAGGTCACAAATTTCTTTAACGCCTTCTTCGTATACGCCGTGAGTCGATGGATAGGTCAACATTAGGCAAGAAAGGTTATCGCCAATTTCTTCGGCCTTGGCTTTCAAGTCGGCAAAGTCAACGTTACCTTCTTCATCACAGTTAGTAACCACAACTTTCATTGATGCCATTTGAGCAGAAGCAGGGTTAGTACCGTGTGCAGATCGTGGAATCAGACAAACATTACGGTGACCTTCACCACGGCTTTCGTGGTATTTCTTAATGGCGATTAGGCCAGCATATTCACCTTGGGCGCCCGAGTTTGGCTGCATGCAGATAGCGTCAAAACCGGTAATCGATTTTAAGTACTCGTCTAGCTCACTGATCATTTGCTCGTAGCCAACGGTCTGGTCTTTTGGTGCAAATGGGTGGATGTTCGAGAACTCAGGCCAAGACAGAGGAATCATTTCTGTGGTGGCGTTTAGTTTCATGGTGCAAGAACCTAGGGTGATCATCGAATGATTCATCGCTAGATCTTTTGCTTCCAAGCTCTTCATGTAACGCAGCATTTCGTGTTCGCTGTGGTACGAGTTGAAGGTTGGGTGGGTTAAGAATTCTGTGCTGCGGTTTAATTCCGCTGGGATTGAGTTAGAACCGGCCGCAACGATTTCTGCATCGAGAGCGTAAACGTCTAGTGTATTTTCCCCTAAGAAAATATCAAATAACTCTTGAACATCAGCCGCAGAAGTTTTCTCGTGCAGTGTTATACCTAGGTTAACCGCGCTATCTAAGCGCAGGTTTACTTCAGCCGCTAAGGCGCGTTGAATGACGGCATCACGGTCGTCAGTAATCACAGTAAGCGTATCAAACCAAGTATCGTTGGCCAGTTTCACCCCTGACTTCTGTAGGCCAAGGGCCAAGATGTCGGTTAAGCGGTGAATGCGCCCAGCGATGGTTTTTAGACCTTGTGGGCCGTGATAAACCGCGTAGAACGAAGATAGGTTGGCCAATAAAACCTGTGCAGTACAGATGTTAGAGTTGGCTTTTTCACGGCGGATATGTTGCTCACGGGTCTGTAGCGCCATACGCAGTGCTTGATTGCCTTGAGCATCGATAGAAACGCCGATGATACGACCAGGAATCGAGCGCTTGTATTTGTCTTTAGTACCAAAGAAGGCCGCGTGTGGACCACCAAAACCCATAGGTACACCAAAGTGCTGGGCGTTACCTAATACAATGTCTGCGCCCATTTCAGCTGGGGTTTTAAGTGCCACTAAGGCCATAAGGTCAGTTGCAACAGTGGCTAGGGCGTCTTTTGCATGTAAGGCTGTGATGACAGCAGTGAAATCTTCAACATTACCGGCCTTGCCTGGGTACTGGAAAATCGCACCAAATACGTCGGCTTCTGCCGCGTCAGCCGCTGGGCCTACTAATACTTCCCAACCGAAGGCTTCGGCGCGAGTTTTAATTAGGTCGATGGTTTGTGGTAAGCAGTTTTCATCAACAAAGTAGGTATTTGATTTATTCTTACGCACAGTACGCTTGGTCATGGCCATGGCTTCGGCGGCCGCAGTACCTTCATCAAGTAAAGATGCGTTCGCTAATTCCATTCCTGTCATGTCGCAAACAAGTTGTTGGAAGTTTAATAGCGCTTCCAAGCGACCTTGAGCAATTTCTGGCTGGTAAGGTGTATACGCTGTGTACCAGCCTGGGTTTTCTAATACGTTACGTAAAATCACCGGAGGGATGATGGTATCGTTGTAACCCAAACCTATGTAGCTTTTGAAAACCTTATTCTGGTTAGCAAGAGAACGTAAATAGTTGATGGCTTCGAATTCTGTGCGGCTATCAGCGATGTCTAAAAATTCTTCGCGTAAAATGTCAGCAGGCACGATCTGCTTAGAAAGATCTTCTAGGCTGCTAGCGCCGACTGCGGCTAATAGTGCGTTTTCTTCTGCGTCATCAGGACCAATGTGGCGACCAATAAAGTTGTCGCGCTGTTCCAGTTGTACCAGTGTTTCTATGCTCATGGGCTTGCTCATATTGTGCTAGGTAGCAGGTAAAATAATGTGCTAAATAGCTTACGAAAGTTAGGGAATGAACGAAATATTCACGTATAAAAAAGCCCTGATGTTTCTTGTTTAGCGATAGAAGACAGCAGGGCTTTTATGGTTACTAATTACTCACACTTTGCAGCGTAGTCTTCAGCCGATAATAAAGTATCTAATACGTCTGGATCGGTTGGTTCAATGCGGAAGAACCAAGCATCACCGTATGGGTCTTCGTTCGCTTTCTCTGGCGCGTCGATTAACTCTTCGTTGATTGCAACAATAGTCCCAGCGATAGGCGCGTATACGTCTGATGCCGCTTTAACTGATTCGACAACGGCAATGTCGTCATCCGCAACGACTTCAGTACCGACTTCTGGCAATTCGATGAAAACTACATCACCTAGTGCCGCTTGGGCGAAGTCGGTAATACCAACAGTGATGCTACCGTCAGCTTCTTTACGTAACCATTCGTGGGATTCAACGTACTTTAGTTCGTTTGGTATATTGCTCATTTTAATATTCTCTCAGCTAAATTTAAAACTGTTCTAATTCTAGAAATCGGTTATTCGAAAACTTTTTTGCCATTACGTACGAATGGCATTTTTACGATGCGGGCTGGTACTAGCTTGCCACGCATTTCGATATTACATTCGCTGCCGGTATCATAAGGAACACGGGCCATGGCGATGGAATGCTGCAGAGTGGGTGAGAAAGTCCCTGAAGTAATCTCTCCTTCCCCAATGCCTTCTACCACTACTTTCTGGTGTGAGCGCATCACGCCGCGAGTCTCTAATACGATACCGACTAGCTTACTCGGTTTGCCAGCGGCTTTTTGTGCTTCAAGGGCTTTACGGCCAATGAAGTCACGATCAGCAGGTTCCCAAGCAATGGTCCAGCCCATGCCAGCTTGTAATGGGGTGATGGAATCATCCATGTCGTTACCATACAAATTCATACCGGCTTCTAAACGCAGTGTATCACGGGCGCCTAGACCAGCTGGTGCTACGCCAGCGGCTACCAGTGCTTGCCAGAAGGCAGCAACTTCAGCGGCAGGAATCATGATTTCTAAACCATCTTCACCGGTATAACCTGTGCGGGCATAGAACCATTCACCGACAGGTAAGCCTTGGAATACTTTTAATTCGCTAATCAAATCAGCGTCTTGAGCGCGCACTTGTTTCACTTTTTCGATAGCGTTAGGACCTTGAACGGCCACCATCGCCAGCTCAGGACGTTCAGTTAATGTTGCGTCGAAGTTTGCAATTTGCTTGTTCATCCAAGCCAAATCTTTTTCGCGGGTGCCACAGTTAACAACGGTACGATACCAGCCATCCATCTTGTAAACGATAAGGTCGTCGATGACGCCGCCTTCTTCGTTCAGCATGCCGGTATAAAGTGCTTTACCAGTGAAACCCAGTTTAGCGACGTCGTTAGCAAGAATTTTTTGTAGGTAAGCCAGAGCTTCTGGGCCTGCAATATCAACGATGGTCATGTGTGATACATCGAACATCCCCGCGTCTTCACGTACGACATTATGCTCTTGTAATTGAGAGCCATAATGGATTGGCATATCCCAGCCCCCAAAATCGACAATCTTGCCGTTGGCATCAAGGTGTTGCTGGTACAGTGGTGTTTGCTTACCCATATTTCTATGATCCGTAATAAATCGCTACTTTTAAGAAAAGCTTGCTTCTTTACATATAAAGAGCAGGAGCGCGCTAAAAAAAGGCCCGCAAGTATACCGATAAAGTGTGAGCTTGGCATCTGGCAGATTAGTTATGATAGCGAAAAAACGCCATTTTGGTACGATGGTACTTCAAAAGCAGAGTTAATTCTAGCTTCACTCAAATTGATATTGAGAAAAGCTCTGCATTGCTGATCACTCCTGACTTCTTGGTCAGTTTTTAGCTAGAGTGATTGGGCCAGGATTGCGCAGTAAAGCACGACTTCCTATTTTGATTTGTGCTTTTAAAAAGTCATCAAAAGGCATAGGGAGTTCTCTATCTTGATAGAAACCATCTAAGATTAACGACGCCGCCCCGTGAACCTGAGTCCATAATGTATTGGCTAGCAGAAGTGGGCAACCGGGAATAAATTCTCCAGCGTCAATCCCGAGTTCAACTTGATCGATAAGTAGCTGAAAAGATTGTTCACCCGCTTCTACCATCCTGCTATAGCTACGACGGTTTTGGATAGTACTACCAAATAATAAACGATATTTTTCTGGGTTTTCGATGGCGAATTGAAGGTACGTCATGCCCGACTTTTGTATATTTTCTAAAGCGCTCGCCTGAGGGGTAATGACAGAGCTGTTCACTTGATACAATTCATTAAAGGCTTGAGCGGCAACTTCGGCCAGCAGTTCGTTTTTATCCTTAAAATGGCGATAGGGCGCGGTTTGGGATACACCGACTGTGCGAGCAATGCTGCGCAGACTCAATTTATCGACCCCTACTTCTTTAATCTGTTCAATCGCGGCATTTAATAGCGCTAAGCGCAAATTACCGTGATGGTAATTTCCTTGCTCATTACTTTGGTCATTGTTATGGCTGCCGGATGTATCTGAAGACATTAGTATTATTGACTCTGCTAGTCGATAGTAATCGAAGGGGTGAAATAAGCGAAAGTTTGTTATTTTCGCTGTCTATTGTCAATTGACAAGTGGTCAGTTAATAAATGGTCAGTTAATAAGTATTGACGCTGAATACGCTGGGCGACTAAAATACGACCCACCATGTTTTCACTGTAAACATTACTTGATTAAAACAGGCCTTTTTATTATGAAACCTGAAAATTCTGCCTTTGTTATGTTAATAAAGCTGTTCGTTATCGCATTGCTTATGCCAATCTTTATTGTTAAAGCATTTGCCGAGCAAGAAACCACAGTACCCGTAGAGGTCGTAAAGACTCATTATATTGAATACGCTAAAGCCATTCGTATTAGCGGTTTATTAGAAAATAAATCGGAACAATCTTTAGGTTTCAAGGTGCCAGGCTTAGTCCGTAAGGTGTATGTCGACGAAGGTCAGTTTGTGAAAGAGGGTCAGCTATTAGCCAGCTTGGACTTAGAAGAAATCGATGCTGAAGTGGCTAAAGCGAAATCTGTGTTGGCAAATGCGCAGCGAAATCTTGAGCGCTTTCAATCGCTGCAAGGACAAAATGCCTTATCTTTAGATCAGTTGCAATCGGCTCAAACTCGAGTCGATGTGGCGCAGTCGGACTTGACGGTAGCGAAGTTTAATCGTCGTCATGCGGTTATTAAGGCTCCGGCTGCAGGTCGTATTTTGAATCGCGCACTTGAACCTAATGAATTAGTTAAAGCCGGGCAGCCAGTATTTGTATTTGCTGCTAAAAAAACAGGCTGGGTATTAAGTACCGGTATTACGGATAAAGATATCGTACGTACTCAACTAGGTGATAAAGCCGAATTGTATTTTGATGCTTATCCTAATCAGCAATTTCAAGCGCTTGTTTCTGAAGTGGCAGGCCGTGCCGATAAGAAAACACAAACCTTTGAGATTGAATTGAGATTATCCGATTCTTTTAAAGAGCAAGGCAGTAAAAATTTATTAGCGGGTTTTGTCGGCCATGGTCGAATTTATCCTAGCCAAAAAGAAAACTTAGCCTTATTGCCGTTAACCGCATTATTACGCGCCGATGGTAAGCAAGCTGAGGTCTATGTATTGGATGAAAATGATCAAGCTTATTTACGCTTAATCGATGTGGCATTTATCGAAGGCAGTCGCATGGCGATTCGTGCCGGTATACAAGAAGGTGAGCGCATTGTGACCCAAGGTGCACCCTATTTATCAGAAGGCCGTTCGGTCGCTGTTCAATAAGCTCAAGTCTACTGATATTTAAGGTCATTAATATGCAATTACCTGCGTTAGCAATTCGTAATCACCAATTTACTACGGTCTTATTTTTACTCTTAGTTATGCTAGGCATAGTGTCTTTTTTTACTATGCCTCGTAGCGAAGATCCGCAATTTGATTTCTCTGCTGCGGTTATTAAAGTGGTGAGCCCTGGCACTATTCCGATGGATATGGAAAAGCTGATAGTTGATCCTATTGAAGAAGCACTGAATGAATTAGAAGATATTAAAAACATTAAAACTAATGTTGAAGATGGCTTAACGGTTATTCGTATTGAATTTTTATATGGTACTGACCCAGATGATAAATACGATGAGGTTGTCTCGAGTATTGCGCGTATTCGCAGTGATTTGCCCACCAGTATCGTAGCCTTAAAAATCGATAAAATATCTCCTGCTGACGTGAGTATTTTACAGTTGGCATTAGTTTCAGAGCGCGCGAGTTATGCTGAGTTAAAACGTCATGCCGAGGCTCTTGAGCAACGCTTAGAGCGTGCCTCGGGTATTAAACGTGTTGATGTGGAGGCCTTACCGCAATTAGAAGTACAAATAAAAGTCGACCAGCGCCAAGTGAATGCCTTAGGTATTAGTTTGGATGAGGTATTTATTGCCGTGCAAAATGCCGCGCAAAATTTACCCGGTGGTCATGCTAATGGAGGGGATCGGCGTTTTACCGTAAGAACCTCGGGTGATTATCAGTCATTACAGCAAATTGAAGATACTGTGATTCGTGGCTCTCACGGTAAGTTTATTTATTTACGCGATATAGCTGACATCAGTTTGGGTGAAGCATTACCAACTTATCGCGCGAAATTAAATGGTGAGAAAGCGGTTTTTGTTTCGATAGTACAGCGTAAAGGCAGCCAGATATTCAATGTGATGGAAGGTCTACAGGCCCAGATTGATCAGTACCGTGAAAGAATCCCAAGTGAGATAAGATTACTAACAGTAATGGATCAATCATTAAGTGTTGAGCGCCAGATCAGCGGATTTTTTGAAAGTTTAAATATGGGGCTCATTCTGGTCGCCATTTTAACCATTATTGTATTAGGATTTAAACCTAGCCTAGTGGTTGTATCCGCGGTGCCTCTGTCCATTTTTATCGCCATTGGTTGGGTTGATTTAAGCGGTTTTGGTTTGCAGCAAATGTCGATTGTTGGCCTAGTGATCGCGTTAGGATTATTAGTCGATAACGCCATTGTTGTGGTAGAAAATGTATCGCGCCATTTACGCGCAGGTGAAACCCCTACCGACGCTGCGGTGAAAGGCAGTTCGCAAGTAGCTTGGGCTGTCGCTAGTGGCACACTGACCACAGTATTGTCATTTTTACCTATGTTAATTATGCAAAATGGCTCTGGCACCTTTATGCGCGCTATGCCGGTAACGGTCGTCGTGACGTTATTTGCTTCGTTATTAATTGCCCTCACGTTAACCCCATTATTGGCCAGTCGATTAGGTAATTCTGCGAAGAAAACAACCCGTGCACAAAAGAAGTTAGAAGCGATTGCAGAGAGCGATTATAGCAAGGTCTTAATTTGGGCTCTTAACCGACCGAGTAAGGTGATCACTATTTCTGTCTTTATGCTGGTCGGCAGTTTTGCATTATTTCCTTTTATTGGGGTGAGTTTATTTCCCAAAGCAGAAAAGCCAATGATCTTGGTGAACATTGATATGCCCGAAGGTTCTACCTTTGCGCGTACTCAATACATAGCGGATGAGGTCAGTAAGCGAGTTCGCCAGCATGATTTAGTAACGGATGTTGCGCAAAATGTGGGGCGTGGTAATCCACGTATTTATTATAATATTATGCCGACCCGACAGACGGTTAATTTCGCACAGTTATTCGTTACCCTAGATGATTTTCAATTATCGTCGGTAGAACCTCTGGTCGAAACTATTCGTCATCAAGTCAGTGATATCCCTGGGGCTAAAATTACGGTCAAAGAATTTATGCAAGGCCCACCCTTAGTAGCGCCCATTAGTATTCGTATTGTTGGTGAAGAGTTGGCTGCCATTCAACGAGTCGCTATCGATATTGAAAACTTAATGGCGATTACCCCAGGTACTGTTGGTATCGATAATCCGGTAGGTAACTTTAAAGTTGATTTAAAAGTCGACATTAATCGTGATAAAGCCGCAATGTTAGGGGTGCCTTTACAGCAGATTGACCGCTCTATTCGTACCGCTTTAGTCGGCACGGATATGGGCAGTTTTCGTAATGATGAAGGGGAGGAGTTTCCTTTAGTGTTAAGGTTATCTCAGTATGCCGAACCACAAGTAGAAACTTTTGAAGATATTAAGGTTCTTTCAAATTCCGGCCAATTAATTTCGTTATTACAAATTGCTGAATTGAATTTAGAAACCAGTATTGCGCGCTTTCAGCATTATAATTTAGAGCGAATGGCACGTATTACTTCCGATGTTAAAGCGGGTTTCACTACCGAACAGGTTACCAATACTATTATCGCCCAATTGGATGCTTATGATTTCCCAGAGGGGGTTCATTATGCCATTGGCGGGGAGCAGGAAAACCGCAAAGAAGCCTTTGGAGGTATGGCGAAAACGGTATTATTAGCGGTATTTGGAATTTTTGCGGTATTGGTTTTGCAATTCCGCTCTTTTGTGCAGCCTTTAATCGTTTTTGCGGCAATACCTTTTGCATTAATCGGTGCTTTTATCGCCTTGTTTATTAGTGGTTATACGTTTAGCTTTACTGCGTTTATTGGCTTAACGTCGCTGGTAGGAATCGTTGTGAATAATTCGATTATTTTAGTGGATTACGCGAACCAAATGCGCCGAGATGGTATGGCAAAAATGGATGCGATTATGGCCGCAGCGAAAACTCGTTTTGTGCCGATTATTTTAACGACCTTGACCACAGTGGGTGGTTTATTACCACTAACTTTATCGGGTTCTAGTATGTGGTCGCCCATGGGGTGGGCGATTATTGGTGGGCTATTAGTCTCGACTCTACTGACCTTGATTGTGGTGCCTGTGCTTTATAAACTGCTTGGAAAAATGCCGGAAGACGTAGAGGTTTAGCAGCCAGTACTGAGCTAGAAGCACTAAAGTGCTTCTAGCTCCCCTGTTAGATCATTATTATGGACTAATAAATACTCACTGAGTTTTCTTGCCATCGCCTCTGCCGCGGCTTTACCCTCAATTCCTTCGACCAGCTTTATTTCTTTTTTAACCGCGCCATTAGGGCCATTAATATCGACCTTGGCATAGATCGCCATATAGTCAGTTTTTATACCATTGACGGTACTGCTCATGGTGGTTTTTAATTGCAGTTGATGGGCTGAGGTGAGTTTGCCTTGGCGGGTATAGATAATACGGCCAAATACACTGCGGCGAGTATAAACTTGCTTATCCATTATCTTGCATTCAAGTTTACGGCCAATTAAAAAGATACCAAAACCTAATATGCCAGCGCCGATACAAAAGAAAATAGGAGCCATAAACCACAGCTTAGATTCACCTTGGTTGGCTAGGTAGAATAAGAAAATACCGACCGCGCTGAATATTGAGCCAAATAGAGCCATGGCAATACTCATGGCGGGATTACGCCCTTGCTCGGAGATGATATCAAGCCCTTTAGTCGTTTCTTTGGTGTGTATTTGTTGTTCGATACTGGCTTCAGCTTGTTTGAGTTTTGCCGAGTGCAGCGCTTCTTTATGGGCGCTTGGTATGGTTATTGTAGAGGATTGAGTGCCGGCTTTAACCGGAACGAACCAACTACGTTTAAATTCTACTCGGTTTATTTCTCCTGCTACTGATACCTTCCAGCTAATACTGCCTCGACCATTATGGGTCTCTTGTGTCGGCGTGCCGGCTGGCACATCGAAACAAAACTCTAACCGACTGCCACTGCCATGGGGACGATCTAAGGGTTTATCCTGCTCTTGCCAAAGGATGTTTTTATGGGCTGTGGTATTTTTGCCACTGCCTGTTGAATAAGTCTGTATGCAGCTAAGGGTGATGCTTAATTCACGTTTTTGCCATGCTTGTGCAATATCTATATGGCCACCCACTTGCCCACCTGCCTGACCAATAGCAGGAGAAGGGAAGAGAGGGGTAGGGCCAAAAAACAGGTAGTTTTGACGCATTCTCCACGCGCTAAATAACATGGCTAAACCGGCAAGAGGAAAAATAAGTGCGACTAAGATCCCGTAATTACCGAGTTTGACTTCTTCTGGGATCGCTAAAATGACGGGGGTAGATATTAGGCAAAATAAGAGACCGATAATCACTAAAATCCAGTGGCTGGATTTTTCACTGCTGCTGATTTGGTTTTGGTTTTTTATACGAGAGCTGCTCATACGGCCGTCCTTGTGCTTTTAATCTACTTTAGCAGATTTGCAATGAGTCGGGCTACTAGCAGATAAAGCTAAAAGCGCCTCAGAAAGAGGCGCTCAATAAAACATCAAAAGAAGCGTAATTAAACTGAGCTTATTTGCTGTTTTTTACTAGGTAGTTGATGCGAGCTTGAGTTTCTTCGCTTTGCAATAATAATGCGAAAGCTTCAAGTTCGTCGGTAACGACTTCTTCGATGACATCTGCATTACCCACATTCAATAGCTGCTTAGTCGTAATCAAAGACGCAAGGGGTTGCTTAACCAGCTCTTGGGCAACAGCCATGGCGGCGGCTAGCGCTTGTCCATCTTCCGTTGCTTGGTTGATCAGGTTCCATTTTTCGGCTTCTGCGCCATCAAAGAAACGGCCCGTTAATAGCAGTTCGTTAGCGATTTTAGGGCCAACAGATTCTGTTAATAACATAGATGATGCGCCTTCTGGGCTCACGCCTAAGTTAGCGAAAGGCAAGCGGAAACGGGTATTAGCACCCGCGAAAGCCATGTCGCAATGCAATAATATGGTAGTACCAATGCCCACAGCTACTTTTTCAACCGCCGCAATAACTGGCTTTTTAACTAGGCTTAAACCCGTGAAAATACCGGAAACGCCATTCATAACATCTTGACGAGTTTCATCCCCGGCGACTAGGTCTGATAAATCGTTACCGGCTGTAAACTTGCCATCGGCGCCGGTTAAAATAATGACATTGACGTCATCGGAGGCGTCGGCTTCTTTAAAGGCAGCGATCAGGTCTTGATAGGTTTGTACGCGAATAGCGTTTAGAACTTCTGGACGGTTAATTTCGATAATCGCGATCTTATTATCGATGGTTAGATTAACATCTTGGTAATCGTGGCTCATAGGGGCTCCAGAAGGCTCTATTAAAATATGTTGGGTTAAAGCAGGCAGTGTACTCTCAAGGCTTGGCACTGCCAATCTATATGATGTAGTTTAGTATTAATTGTATAATATTCTGCGTTAAAATTAATTGATTCCCTTTTTTAAGGGACTCATCTGAAGTTAAAGGACTCAATATGAAGTTAAGGGACTAAACATGAAGTTGAAAGTGCTTTTTGTATGGGCGAGTACATTATTATTAAGTGCGTGCTCGGGGGGCAGCTCTGACGATGCCAAAACGAATAATCTAACGGCTCAATTTAGAGTAATTTCAAGCAGTGATGGCATTATTTTCGAAGCCCAATTTTATCGCTCAGATATACCCATCAGCCTAGATGCTGGTGATGCTGCAAAGGTGTATGTCAGTGATGAAAGGATCATTACTTTAACTGAGCAAGAAGTACCAGGCTTGTATTCGAGTATTATGAATATTAGCAGCCGTTACGCGGATAAGAATTTTCGCTTTGCTTTAGAGCGAGGGGAAAAAATTGGTGCGCCAAATTCAAATATCTTTCTGCCTAAGGCATTTACCGCTGCCTCTGAGCAAACGGCCGGTACCATATATTATACTGATCCTATTACCGTGACTTGGGAAGGAGAGGGTGCTGCTGATACGAGTTTTAATATTGTGCGCCTCTATGAGTGTCTAGATAATGAAGAGACTGAGTTTTTATATCAGCAAGAAAGCCGTTTTGAAGATATTGATGGCAGCGCCATTATCGATGATTCAGCCCTACTTATTGACGACAATCTAGTATCTTGTGAAGCCACCTTTGAGCTTGGGCGTAGTGCTTCTTCTGGGGTCGATGATAGATTTAAGGGAGGCAAGGTTATTGCTATTCAAAGCAGAGATTTAACCTTCTCATTGGTTTTTGTTCAGCCAGAACCAGAACCAGAGCCTGAGCCCGCAGCGTTACAGTTATTTTATTGAACTTGATGATTGAGGCATTCCGTTAGCGCTACTCGTTCTAATAGCACTAACGGGACAGGTGCTTTTGGGGGCTAATCTAAACGGATTTCAACCATTAAGTCATTCGAGATGGCTTCTAGTGCATCGGTTAACGCATCGGCATCAAACCCTTGTGGGACACGCAGGTGAGCTTCGGTTTTAAATAATAAGTCCGCCGACATAGGGGCACTTTCACAGTTTGTGGTGAGTTCTAATACGTTGACACCGAACAAGGCGAGTGCTTGTGAAACTTCCTTGACGATACCAGGGCGGTCGTTACCAACGAGATTGAGGGTTAAATCTTTAGTCGCTACTGAATCACCGGCTTCGATACTGACTTCCATCGCAACATTAATTCCGTCAGCTGCGAGGGCGGCTAAACTGGCTTGAAGCGCTTCGGTTTTATCGGCTTCGATACTGATGCGTAAAATCCCAGCGAACTTCCCTGCCATGTGTGACATGCGGCTTTCTAGCCAGTTACCACCTTGATCAGCAACTGTCGCCGCCAAGGTTTCTACAATACCGGGTTTATCATCGGCAATAATGGTTAATACCAAAAACTTCGACATCTCTTTTCCTTACTTTGTCTATTTATACTCCTAACGCTAGCAAATTAACGCTTGGCTGTCTTGTATCTCACCTTTAATCCCTTGATAACTCAATGATTTAAGCCGTTATTTCATCTCACCTGTGGGTGTTTAAACTTACATTAGTCTTGTTCTCGTGTAGAATATGCGGCAATTTTGAACTATCTATAAGCTATGTTGGAGAGACGACCTTGAAAGCGGTAAAAGTAGGTATCTGTGGATTAGGTACAGTAGGCAGCGGCACTTTTAATGTGCTAACCCAGAATGCACAAGACATTACTCGCCGTGCAGGTCGTGAAATTATTATTCAGCAAGTAGGCGCGCGTCGTGATAACCCCGCCGCTGATACTTCTAATACTGACATTACTCGCGATATTTTCGACGTAGCAACCAACCCAGAGATTGACATTGTGGTTGAACTGATTGGCGGCTACGAGGTTGCTAAAAAGTTAGTATTGTTAGCGATTGAAAACGGCAAGCACGTTGTAACGGCCAATAAAGCCTTAATCGCGGAGCACGGTAGCGAGATCTTTGCTGCAGCTGAAGCCAAAGGCGTTTCCGTGATGTATGAAGCGGGTATTGCTGGTGGTATCCCCATTGTTAAAGCGTTGCGTGAAGGTTTGGCGGGTAACAAGATTAATTGGTTAGCGGGTATTATCAACGGTACGGGTAATTTCATTCTGACGGAAATGCGCGACAAGGGTCGTGATTTTGCTGACGTATTGAAAGAAGCCCAAGAGCTTGGTTATGCGGAAGCAGATCCAACGTTCGACGTTGAAGGCATTGATGCGGCGCATAAGCTGACCATCTTATCTTCTATTGCTTATGGCATTCCGCTGCAGTTTGAAAACTGTTTCTGCGAAGGCATTGGTGGCATCACGCCAGAAGATGTTCAGTATGCCGAAGAGCTTGGCTACCGCATTAAGCACCTAGGGGTTAGTAGCCGCAGTGCAAAGGGCATCGATTTACGTGTTCACCCAACCTTGATCCCTGAAAAGCGTACGATTGCTAAAATTGATGGCGTCTTAAACGCGGTTATGGTTAACGGCGATGCCGTTGGCGATACTTTATTCTCTGGCCCAGGTGCTGGTGCCGGTCCAACGGCTTCTGCCGTAGTGGCCGATATTATTGATCTAGCACGCTCAATCGATGCGCTGGCATCCAGCCGTGTTCATCATTTAGGCTACAAGCAGGTTGATGATACTCAAGTATTACCGATTGAAGAGATTGAAACTGCGTATTATTTGCGTATTCCTGCTTTAGATAAGGCCGGTGTTTTGGCTAAGATCGCCTCTATTTTGAGCGAGCGTGGTATTAATATCGAAGCGCTGATTCAGAAAGAGCCAGCAGAAGAGGAAGAAGTGGTGCAGGTAATCTTGCTGACTCACATGATTCAAGAAAAAGTCATGAACGATGCTATCGCTGCCATTGAAACACTGCAAGAAACGGCAGGGGATGTTACCCGCATCCGTGTTGAGTATTTGGTTTAAATAAAAGACAGATTTTTGGTTTTATAATCGAAGCATGAGTGAGTACTTCTGCCAGCAAACGGCGTAAATACTTTTCTGTAGCCTTAAGCTCAGCATCCATGCTTCCCATATTGCATTTAGAAGCACTCAATCAGGCTTCTAGCAGCGTAGAATATTGAAATTAAATTGTTTAAAGCTTCCTTGAAAATGTATTATTTAAGGAGGAATTAGAGAGCACTTATTATGATGAAATATATTTCAACTCGCGGTAACGCCCCTGAGTTAACCTTCGAAGAAGTTTTGTTAACTGGCCTAGCTGAAGATGGTGGTTTGTACGTTCCTAAAGATGTACCTACTTTCTCTAAAGAAGAAATCGAATCTTGGCGTGATCTTCCGTATGCCGAGCTTGCCCATAAAGTTATTTATCCTTTTGTTGAAGGCTGTGTCGAGTCTGATGCGTTAAAAACTATTCTATCGGAAGTTTATGGCGGTTTTGGCCATAAAGCCGTTGCGCCTTTGCAGCAGATTGACCATAACGAATACGTTTTAGAGTTGTTCCATGGGCCTACATTAGCGTTTAAAGATTTTGCATTGCAAACTTTAGGTCGCCTTTTGGATTACGTTTTAGAACGCCGTCACGAAAAAGTTGTGATCATGGGTGCAACCTCGGGTGATACCGGTAGTGCAGCAATCGAAGGGACTAAAGCGTGTAAAAACGTCGATATCTTCATCTTGCACCCACACGGTAAAGTGTCGGAAGTTCAGCGCCGCCAGATGACGACTGTAAAAGGTGATAATATCTTTAATATCGCTATCGAAGGTAACTTCGACCAAGCACAAGACATGGTTAAAGCCAGCTTTGGTGATCAGTCTTTCCTTAAAGGTGAGCGTAAGTTGGTTGCTGTTAATAGCATCAACTGGGCTCGTATCATGTCGCAGATTGTTTATTACTTCTATTCTGCCTTGAACTTGGGAGGCCCTGTTCGGCCAATGGCTTACTCAGTGCCTACCGGTAATTTTGGTGATATTTTTGCCGGTTACATGGCGAAAAAAATGGGCTTGCCGATTGATCAGTTAATTATTGCAACCAATAAAAACGATGTATTACACCGTTTGATGAGTAAAAATAAGTACGAAGTTCATCCATTGATGCATACCATTACACCCTCTATGGATATTGCGGTATCAAGTAACTTCGAGCGTTTGTTATTTGATTTGTACGGCCGTGATGGTAAAGCATTGTCTGAGCTAATGGGTCGTATGAATGCTAAGACTGATATTGTTGAGTTAGACGAAGACAAGCTAGCAAAAGCACGCGAGTTGTTCGACAGCTATGCGGTTGATGAAGATGCGACTATCAAGATCATGCAAGAAGTTTTTGATGAAACAGGCTACTTGTTAGACCCTCATACAGCGATTGGTGTTAAAGCCGCCCGTGAAGTACGCCGTAATAATACTATCCCAATGATTACCTTGGGTACGGCGCATCCGGTTAAATTTGAAGAAGCGGTTTTACGTGCAGGTTATGAAATGCCTAAGCTTCCGCATCATTTAACCGACTTGATGGATCGTGAAGAGCGCTTGGATGTTCTGCCAGCAGATCTTGCGACTGTACATAAGTTTATTGCTGATAAAACCTTTGGTTAATGCTTTAACTAGCTGCTTTAAATACAAGACCGCTGATCATTTTTAATGATCGGCGGTTTTTTTGCTCTGCTAATTATCTACATATTTAACATTAAGCTCCCTCTTTATCTTTCTTATAATTGAGTAATTAAAACCTTCAGGCAAGCTATTCAATACCTTTCTATATGCTAGGCTTTGAATAGTTTATATGAATTGATTATATGAATAGCTTGGAGCCAATGGATAAATGACTCGATTTATTGCCAGTCTATTATTAATGTTAATAGCACCGATATTGATTTATGCAAGTCCGATTATAAAAATTGATGATTCCAAGCACTATAGTCTTAATCAACAAGTCGAATACTTGTTAGATGCTAACAAAGATATGACAATAGAAGAGGTGCAGCAGGCTAAATCTTGGCAAAAGATTAATCGTAGTACGATTAACTTTGGCTTCATACCAGAGGCGGTATGGCTTAAGTTTTCGGTACAGGTCGTTCATGATAATGACTATATTTTACACATTCCCTACCCAATATTAGATTATTTGGATAATTACAGTTTTATTGATGGCAAGGCTTTACCTGTTTATAAAACAGGCGATGCACGAGTTTATTCATCTCGGGCTACGGATCATATTGATTTTGTTTTTCCTTATAGTCTTAAACAAAATCAGATACTAACCGTCTATTTAAGAGTTGACTCCCAAGGCACGGTAGATGTGCCTATTCGATTTTTATCCAATGAAATTTTTCTATCGGAAAATAAAGATAGTTTATTATTTCGTGGATTTGTCATGGGCGTATTGTGGCTCATGTTGTTTTATAACTTGTTTATATATATTTCAATTCGGGATGCTGTTTACGGCTTTTATGTACTCAATATTTTTGCTTTTTTAGTTACATCTAATGCATATGATGGTGGCGCCTTTCAATTATTATGGCCTAATCTTCCCGAGCTGAATGCTTATGTATTTCCAATCTTTAATGGCCTCAACCAGGTAACCAGTATTGTATTTATGCTGGCGCTATTACAAGTAATGAAGCGTGATACCTGGTATAAAAAATATTTTCTTATCTTGTTAGCGGTTGTCTCTACCTTTCCAATTTTAGCGCTTGTATTACCTTATTCAACGATCGTTCCTGTGGAAGTGACTTTCTCATTAATTGTATATCTCTCTTCTTGGATGTTGGGGCTGCATCTATCACTTAAGGGTAATAAAACTGCGATGTATTTTACCGTCGCCATGTCTTTATTTATGACAGGGTTAATTGGCAGTAATTTAAAAGGGTTAGGGCTATTACCAACAAACTTTTTTACCCAGCATGCTTATCAGCTTGGTTTCTTTATCGATATGGTTGTCTTGTCGTTAGCACTGGCCCAGAAAATTGAAATAGCACGCATTGAGCGCATGCAAGCACAGAAAGAAAGCATACAAAATTTAAAACGTTATCAAGATCTTTATAGCGAATCTTTGTCGGGTAACTTTCAAGTATCATTAGCGGGGGATCTGATCTCGGTCAATAATGCGGTATTAAATATATTAGGGTATCTGCACCAGCAAGAACTATTAGCCGACGGTCATCCACATAATGTTCATCGTTTTGTGGTTGATGAACAGTCTACTAAGCGCTTTCTAACAGTTCTTAAAAAGGTAGGGCATGTGGTTGACTATGAACAACTGCTGAGGCGTAAGGATGGTAAATTAATTTGGGTATCACTTTCAGTGCGTTCGATAAAAAATAATGACGGAAATACAGAGTATTATGAAGGCTCTATGCTGGATATTAGTGAGCGAAAAGAAAATGAAACCTTACGTGAGCAAACCATTAAGGAGAAGATGGCAACGCTTGAGCAACTGGTAGTAGGTATCAGCCACGAATTAAATTCACCATTAGGAACATCCATCACAGGAGTCAGTCACTTAAAGCAGTTGGTGAATGAAATGCAGCAGAATAAATTAACTGCGAGTTTAGATGATGAACTCTTCCAGCTTCTTATTGATCAGGAATTACAAGCCCTTGAGTTAACGGATAATAATTTAACCAGAGTGAATGAATTAATTAAGCAGTTTAAGCATATCTCAGTTAACCAGCTAGGTTATGAGGTAGAAGAGGGCAATCTATTAGCCATTGTTTCAGCCGAAATAGCCCTATTTGACAGTAGGATGAGGCGTATGGGGGTTGATATAAAGGTTAACTGTGACCCAAATATTAATGTTTATAGTTATGGAGAAGCCATTGGTGAAATTATCGTTCAGCTCATTAGTAATAGCTTAGATCATGCATTTGATAGCCAAGTCAATAAGTCTATTGAATTGAATGTTAGTAATAAAGATAACCTGATTGAAATAATTTATCGCGATAACGGTAAAGGGCTAACAGAAAAAGGACAGCAAGAGTTGTTCAATCCATTTTATACTACGATGCGAGGCAATCAAGGAAAGGTAGGTCTCGGTATGTATTTAACGTTTAACTTATTAACTCAGCTATTAGAAGGGCACATTCGCATTGAACAGCCTAAACAAGGAGTTTCTATTGTGATGACGTTTCCTGCTCAATTACCGTCACTCAAAACTGAGTTAAAGTCGGCCTAAAAATTAAGACAAGGATGTCTATGATGAAACTATTCTTACAGCTTTGGCTAAGTTTGTTATTTTCACTCACAGCGTGGGCGGATAATAAACCTGAGTTAATGCTTGCTAATGTCTATTCTAAGCAAGATAGCTCAATCGAGTTACAGCATTATTGGGTAAGCGAAAAATACGATGGTGTTAGAGCTTATTGGGATGGACAAAACTTCATCTCGCGACAAGGTGTACGCTATCATGCCCCTGCTTGGTTTCGACAAGGCTTACCCAGTTTTCCGCTGGACGGCGAGCTTTGGTTAGGGCGTGGTCAGTTTGATCGCTTAAGTGGCACTGTACGTAAGAAGAAACCCATTGATGAACAGTGGCAAGACGTTCGTTATATGATATTTGATTTACCCAATTCGAATAAAAGTTTTGACCATCGATTGCAAACGCTTAGAGGGTTATCAAACTTACCCGCGAGATGTGAGGTGATTAAGCAGTGGCGGGTTGAAAGTGAAAAAGTATTATTGCAGCAACTCGCCCATATTGTCAGCCAGCAAGGGGAGGGCTTAATGCTGCACGATGGCCGTTCGTTTTATCGGGGCAAGCGCAGTAATGATTTAATTAAATTGAAGCCAAGTCTAGATGCTGAGGCCTTAGTACTTTCTTACCTAGCTGGTAGGGGTAAGTATCAAGGAAAAATGGGAGCACTCTGGGTTGAAGCGGTCATAGATGATGGCCAAGGGGGAAAGGTCGTTAAGAGATTTAAAATTGGTTCCGGTTTTAGCGATCATGATCGCACATACCCACCTAAAATAGGCAGCCAGATCACCTTTAAGTATTCCGGCTTAACGTCAACTGGAATTCCTAGGTTTGCCCGCTATTGGCGAGTACGTAAGCCCTAGTAAGCCCCCTTAAAAAGAAAAGTTTAATCCTAACCTTAATCCTAATCTCGGGTTATTATTCAGTTGCGGTTGTTCGCTTCTATTCAGTGCCAGCTCAATCACCTGTCCTTTAGCCAATGTCACCTGATAGCGAAGCTCAAGGCTGTCTTGCTGATTGGAGAAATCATCGGAATATACCCAGCCTTTATCAGTATGACTGACCAATAACCCTAGCTTATGTCGAGGAATAAACCCTAACCAGGATAAGCTCGATTGCCAAGCTTGCTGAGTTGTTAGTGAGCCATTTTTTTGGCTACTTAAATGATCGAGGCGGCCGAATTGAAAAGCCCATTGCCAATCACCTTTCAAATTCATGGCAAACAGGTTAGGCATAGGAAATTGGATGGCGCTGCCTAGCATGGTCAGAAGTGGTTGTTGTTGGTATTGGTATTGGTATTGTTGAACCTCAGAATCAGCCTGCTGGAATGAGGGTAAATACTCTACGACTAAGGTTATTGGCCCGACGATATAGCCCGGAATACCAACAGTTAATTGGTAGTGATAACTGGGTTGATTATTATCTTGATTTAATAACAACTGCTGTTGAATAAAACCCAGCCGATGATTAATCAAAAAGCCTTGGCTATAATTCCTGCTATTTTGTGGATGCAGTCTCGTTAGGCTTGAGTGATTCTTGCTTAAACTTTTATTGAATAAATCTTGCTGACTATAGCTGATGGTTTGTCGCCCTAAGGTGAAAGTCCACTGCGTTAATTGGGGGATTGCAAATACTAGGTTGGCTTGGTTTATGACAGCATCTGTTGTTTGATTAGACAATTCTAGCTTGCTCCCCAACTGCAGCTTTCCAAATTCTAGTCCTTGATTTAAGTTAAGTTGTGAAATACCTTGCCAAGAAAGGTCATTATCATCTGTAGTAATAGGCTGTTCTAGGGAGGTGAATTGTTGATTCTGTAAATATAGGCGATCGCTTAACCAGAACTCACTCAGTGCTAACGGCGATTTAAGTACTATCAAACAGAAGATAAGTAGGCGCAGATTCAATGAGCTAAATAGTGATGATAGTAGGTCGCTCTGGGTCAGCATTATGAAAACAATCTTAACTAATAACAGGGTCAGTGATATTAGCTAAGATTGACGAGAGTTAATAGCGCTTAAGCTTAAGTTGTGACTTCAGCTTTCACGAGCGCTTTCACTTTACCGGAAATTAATAAATAACACGCGGGCACAATGATGATGGTTAACGCTGTACCGAGTGTCATACCACCAACAATAGTCCAACCTATTTGTTCACGGCTTTCAGCCCCAGCACCGCTGGCAAGGGCGAGTGGAACCGCACCTAATACCATAGCCGAAGTCGTCATCAAGATTGGACGTAGACGCAGCTTGGCGGATTCAATAACCGCTTCCAGTTTAGAAGATCCGGATTCTTGCAGTTGGTTGGCAAACTCAACAATCAAGATGCCGTGTTTGGTAATTAAGCCGACTAACGTAATTAAACCAATCTGGCTATAAACGTTAATAGAACCACCGCTTACCCATAGCGCAAGCAAGGCACCTAACATGGCCGTAGGTACAGAGAACATAATGATCAATGGGCTACGGAAGCTTTCAAACTGAGCCGCTAATACTAGATAAATAAAGATCAAGGCTAAGGCAAAAGCTGTGGTTAAGCTGCTACCGGTACTGATGAACTCACGTAGCTGGCCGCCGTAATCCACTTGGAAGCCGGCTTTGTCTGCGGTGAGTTCGGCTACGGTGGCATCTAAAAACTCCTTCGCTTCTTGCTGGCTATAGCCTGGGTTGAGCGCCGTTTGAATAGTGGCAGATTTAAGCTTGTTAAAGTGGTTCAGCTCTTTTGGGGCAATCGTTTCTGTTACCTCAACTAGGTTCGCTAGTTGCACCATTTCACCACTGCTTGAACGCACATATACATTAGTCAAATCACTGGGGTTAGCGCGGTCGATATCGGCTACTTGAACGACGACGTTATATTGCTCGCCATCGAGCTTAAAGCGAGTGACTTCACGACCCGCAATCATGGTTTCAAGGGTACGACCAATCGTCTCTACCCCTACGCCCATAGCGGCGGCCTTTTCACGGTTCACGTTAATCGCCAGCTCTGGCTTGTTCAGTTTTAAGTCGATATCAGGCTGAGCAAACATGGGGTTGGTCCAAACTTTGGCCATCACCTGGTTGGTCAGTGCTTGCAGCTCTGCATAAGATCCTGTGGTTTGAATAACATATTCAACGGGACGAGAAACAATACTCTGTCCCAAAGAAGGAGGGTTCATAGGGAAAGCCATGACGCCGGTAATACCACCAAACATAGGGCCCATTAAGCCGCCAGCAATTTCCTGCTGTGAACGCTGCCTTTCTTCCCAAGGTGCAAGCTGTAAAAACTGCATGCTATTCGTACTGGTGGGGAAACCGATAATAGTAAAAGTATTATTAGCTTCTGTTACTGTATCTAACACACCTTCGATTTGACGGGTATATTTGTCGACGAAATCCAGAGTAGCCCCTTCAGGTGCCATGGCAAAACCAATGACGAAACCACGGTCTTCGGAAGGGGAAAGTTCTTGTGGTAGCTGGTTATAGACTAGGGCGCTTAAAGCAATAGTGACTAGCCCCATAAAGGCAACTAGACGAGGAAATGCCAATATTTTGCGCAGGATTTTTTCATAACCATTAGCCATGCCATTGAGCACTTTCTCGCCCCAAAGGTAGAACTTACCTGGGTTGTTATTATGTTTAAGCATGCGAGAAGCCATCATTGGTGAAAGCGTCAGAGCGACAAAGCCCGAAACAATTACCGCACCGGCTAGCGTTAGCGCAAATTCTGAAATCAGTTTACCGGTACGGCCTTCTGAGAACGCTATGGGGGCAAATACAGCGGCTAGGGTGATGGTCATAGCGATAACTGCAAAGCCAATTTCTTTCATGCCCTTAAAGGACGCTTGAATCGGATCCATGCCATCTTCGATGTGACGATAGATGTTTTCTAATACCACAATCGCATCATCCACAACCAAACCAATAGCAAGCACTAAGGCTAATAAGGTCAGGGTATTAATACTAAAACCAAACAGGTTCATGATAGCAAAGGCGCCAATCAAGGAGACAGGAATCGTAATTAAGGGGATCAGAGTTGCACGTGCATTACGTAAGAATAAAAATATCACTAAGATAACCAGTAGCACGGCTTCAAAGATGGTCGTTTGTACTGACTGAATCGACTTATCAATAAATACAGAAGAATCATAAGCTATGTTAACGGCCACGCCTTCGGGTAACTTCTTATTGATATCTTCGAGCATTTCACGAACACCACTCGACACATCGAGTGGGTTCGCCGTGGATTGTTTTACCACACCTAGAGCAACGGCGCTGCGGCCATTAAAGCGAGATATAACACGTTCGTTTTCTGGGGCTATGGCCACCTTAGCGACGTCTTTAAGGCGAACTAGGTAGCCATTTTCGTTACGCAGAACGATATTCTCAAACTGCTCAGCGCTATTTAAATCCGTTTGCGTCAAGACCGTAAATTCACGCTCGGTACTTTCAATACGACCGGCGGGAACCTCAATGTTTTGGCTACGTAAAGCCGCTTCAACACTTTGGCTGGTGATACTGAAGGCCGCCATGCTAGTACGGTCTAACCAAATACGCATTGAATAACGGCGCTCACCCATAATGGCAACACTGGCAACCCCTGGGATGGTTTGCAAAGGGTCGCGGGCTTGGCGTTCAGCAATATCGGTTACTTGTAGTGGACTATGGCGATCAGAAGAGAAGGCTAACCATATGATTGGTTGCGCATCCGCTTCTACTTTCGCGACGATCGGCTCTGAAATATCTTCAGGCAACTTGCCACGGACACGACCAACGCGATCACGGACATCACTAGCCGCGGAATCTGGATCGCGGTCTAGCTTAAAGGTCAGGGTGATTTGCGATCTTTCAGAGCGGCTTTTAGACGACATAAAATCAATGCCTTCAATACCGGATAAAGAATCTTCTAAAATTTGCGTAACTTGACTCTCCATAATCTTGGCGTTGGCGCCTGGGTAAGCGGTTTCAACTGTGATTACAGGGACATCAATATTTGGGTATTCACGCACAGGCAATGCTAGGTAGGCGATCAGGCCGATTAGCACGATGAGTATGTTCATTACGGTCGCTAAGACCGGGCGAGAAATGCTTAATTCAGAAATCTTCATCGACCATTACTCCTTATCAATAAAGATAGGTGTGATCGCAGCACCGGGCTGAAGTTTTAACTGCCCCGCAGTAATCACCATATCGCCTTCTTCTATACCGCTAATTGCAATAGTGCCTTGCATGCGCTGACCTAGTTGCACTGGCGTCGGGGTTACTTTTTCGTCTTTATAAAGGTAGACAAGATAACCGTTACCTTGAGGGATTAAAGCTTCCTCAGGAATAACAATCTGTTTTTGCTGTTTAACCAGAAGTTGAACTTTAGCAAATAAACCTGGGCGTAATTTTTTATCTTTATTAGCGAGAATCGCTCGTACTAAAATATTACGGCCTTGCTCACTGATTTGTGGGCTAATCGCAATGACCTTGCCATTAAACACTTCCTCAGGGAAGGCAGACAAAGTAATGGTTAACGTTTGTCCAGTAACGACTTGTGGTAAGTATATTTCAGGAATTCTAAAATCCAACTTCATGCTATCGATATCAACAATTTCTAGCATATCAGCCCCCGCGGTGACGTAATCACCAGGGCTGAATTGGCGTAAGCCGACAATGCCAGTAAACGGCGCACGCAAGGTCATCTTTTTTAGAGTGACCTGAGCTTGCTCTAGCTGCGCCTCATTGATTTGCATGTGGGCTAACGCAGAGTCACGCTGGGTTTCAGAAATAGCAGCATTTTTAAACAGTTTATTGACTCGCTGATATTCTGCTTCACTTAAGGCAACACGAGCTTTAGCTTCGTTAACCTGTGCACGGTACATAGCGGCATCAAACTGTATTAGGGTCGTATCTTTGTTAACTAGGCTACCTTCAGTAAAAGCAATTTTTTCAATTCGGCCGGTAATTTCAGGGCGTAGAATTAATGATTCATTCGCTTTAAGAGTGCCTACCGCTTCAATATAAGTCGGTACATTTAGTTTGCTCGCATATACAACTTCTGCGGGTAAACCTTGGGCATGAGATTGTAGGGCTAGGGTGAGGGATAGCAATAAGCTGGAAAGCGTTAAAGGTGAAATTGACCGCTTAACGCGTGAAAGTGTCGTATTCATGATAAAGCCTAATGGTTAAAGTATTTTATAAGGGTATTAGAACGTTAATTACTATGAATCACTAGTCTCCATTTCGGGAAGGGTTGTTAACGCATATGGAACAATGATAGTTAATTAATTGAGAATTTTTGGCTAATGGAAATTGAAAACCGCAGTAATGGACATTTTATGACTTAATGACAGCCTGAATATTTAAATATAGAGCCAAGGTTAATGTAATGAAATTTAAAGGAAAGTCCCCAAATCGCTTTCTTTCTGCGCCCGCAGTTACTAAGATAGCCTTAACTTAATACAACCCCTGTACAAGGACTTTTTATGATCGCTATGTTAGCCAAATTGCTAAAAGCGCTGAATTCGGACTCTGCGCCGGGTCAAGTTGCTTTAGCCTTTGCCCTCGCGTTAGTTCCTGGCTTAACCCCCTTATTCTGTTTGCATAATGTGCTGATTTTGCTTATCGCTTGCATTGTACGGATAAATTTTGGCGCTTTTATTTTAGCGACATTATTTTTCAGTGGTCTGGCGTATTTAATTGATCCCGCGGCGATCAGTATCGGTGAATTGTTATTAACGGATGCGAGTTATCAGGATTTTTGGACAGGCTTATATCAAAGTGATTTTTGGCGGGCGACGGGCTTTAACAATACTTTAATACTCGGTAGTTTTATCGTAGCAATTATTGCATTTATCCCAGTTTTATTACTGAGTCGGTGGTTGATATCGGCCTATCGCCACAAGTTTATGATTTGGGTTGATAAGTTAAAAATCACCAAGCTGTTAAAAGCCAGTAAGTTTTATAAAGTTTATCAAGCACTAGCGGAATAAGGAAAATAGAATGAAACAATGGATTCGCTGGTCAGGGTTAATTAGCTTTTTAGTTATAAGTACTCTTTTGCTATTAGTTTGGCTATTTGCTGCAGGGCCACTGATAAAATACAGTATTGAAACTTTTGCTAGCCAAGCGGCAAAAGCCAAGGTTGAAGTGGAAAGTGTTGATTTAACCTTTGATCCTTTTGGTATAGAAATTCAAGGGGTACAAGTCGCCAACGCTGATAAACCGATGGAAAACCTGCTGCAATTCGAGCGTGCGGTTGCAGATATTGAATTATTACCCTTATTTCTAGGCAAGGGCATCATAAATGAAGTGGCCTTGACGGGAATGGCTTTTGCAACCCCGCGAGAAACTTCCGGTGCCCTAGTTCAAGATAATGATGAAAAATCAGGGGGTGATAGTGAGGCTTCAAAAACTGCAGATGATGCGGCTAAAGCTACCCCCATAAGTAAACAATTACCATCAGCTGATGAACTATTAGCCAGAGAACCGCTATTAACTCAACAGCGAGGTGAAGCGTTTAAAAGCAGCTTTGCCACCATTAAAGCGGATACTGATAACGTGATCGCGGCGCTACCGGATAATAAAGCATTCGCGGCTTATGAAGATGAGTTAAATCGCATTACCTCTGGACGTTATGAGTCGGTAGAAGATTTCCAGCAGCGTAAAAAAGAATTTGATGCGCTTAAAAAACGGATTAAAAAAGATCAAAGGGCCATTGCGAATGCTCAGAAAGTCTTGTCTGAGGGCAAAAAAGACCTGCAAGGGCAATGGTCAGATTTACAAGCGGCTCCTGGTCAAGACCTAGACAATCTGAAAAGCAAGTATCAGCTGGATGGTGCCGGTATTACGAATCTTAGCCGTTTATTATTTGGTGATAAGGTAGGGCAGTGGTCTGAGCAAGGCTTATATTGGTATGAAAAAATACGCCCTTTTTTAGTTTCTGAAGATGAGAGTGAAGAGCCAGAGACGGCTAACAATGTTCGCAGCGAGGGGCGTTTTGTTCACTTTAAGAGCGATCGACCTTTGCCTGATTTTCTTATTCGTCACATGCAGTTAGCACTCACCCTGCCCGCGCTAAAAGGGAAAGCTATGGGGGATGTTGCGGTCCAAGTTTATGATATTACGCACCAGCAAGCTGTGATTAATAAGCCCATTCGTATTATTGCTAAAGGTCAAAATCTAAAGCAAATGCAAGCGTTAGATTTTACTGGGGTGCTTGATTATAGGAAATCACCTGGGGTCGACAAGTTTGAGCTTAACGTCAAAGGTATGGTATTCAATGATTATGATGTTGGCGCTATGGGGTTAAAGCTAAAGCGCAGCCAGCTTGATATTGTGGCGAATGCTACGCGTATAGCCGGTGATATCAATGCGACCAGTAAGGCTCAGTTTTCACAAGCTTCGTTTAGCAGTAAAGATAATACCCAAGTTGCGAAAGAGATGGCTAAGGCCTTACAGAAAGTTGATCGCTTTGATATTAATGCCTTGGCTAAAGGCGCGTTAACGGCGCCGAAAGTAACCATCAGTTCAGATCTTGATAGCCAACTAAATGCGGCATTTAATCAGCGCTTAAAAGATAAACAAAAAGAATTAGAGCAGCAGTTGCAGCAGAAACTGAATAGCAAGTTGTTATCTTATGCGGGTGGATATCAGCAGCAATTAGAAGCGATGGATCTTACCAGTGGGTCATTATCGGCTAAACAAGATAAAGTTAAAAAACTGGCGAAAACGGAATTGTCATCATTTGAAGATCAGAAAAAAGCAGATGCTGACGCCGCGGCCGATAAAAAGAGAAAACAGCTAGAGCAAGAAGCAAAAGAGAAACTGAAGAAACTTTTTTAATTCTTGCCTGTTATAAAATGCGTCTAGACCCCATTTAGTCAGCCTTGTAAACTGCTACTAATTCAAGTCTAGGCGCAATGTATGTCTGTTAAGATTGAACGTCATGTTCAAGCCTCATCCCCTTTAGCCAATATTCATCCCGTCTTATCCTCGATTTATCAGGCGCGGGGCATCCAATCCAGCGCTGAACTGAATTATGAGCTAAGCGGTTTATTGCCTTATCACACGCTATTTGATATCGATAAAGCGGCGAGCATCATTGCTGATGCGATCATAGCCCAACAGCGCATTCTTATCGTGGGTGATTTTGATGCGGATGGTGCTACGAGTACGGCGCTAGGTATTCGAGCATTGCGCCAATTTGGCGCTCATGAAGCCTGTTATCTTGTGCCTAATCGATTTGAATATGGTTATGGCTTAACCCCTGAAATTGTTGAAGTCGCATCTCATATGCAGCCGCAATTATTGATTACCGTTGATAATGGCATTTCATCCATTGCCGGCGTGAAAGCAGCAAAAGAGGCGGGAATTAAGGTCGTTATTACCGACCACCATTTAGCGGCCGATGAGTTACCCATGGCGGATGCCATCGTTAACCCAAATCAGCCCGCATGTGAGTTTCCCTCAAAAGCCGCTTGTGGTTGTGCGGTTATTTTTTATGTTATGACTGCGGTGCGGGCTGAGCTCAAAAAACGTGGGTGGTTTGAGCAGCGTCAAGAACCCAATATGGCGCAGTTTTTAGATTTATTAGCGCTGGCTTCGGTCGCTGATGTCGTTCCACTGGATAAAAATAATCGTATATTGGTTGAACAAGGTTTAAAGCGAATTCGTGCGGGTAAAACCATTGTGGGGATTAAAGCGCTATTGCAAGTTGGTGGTAAGAATGCCGAGAAGCTGGTAGCGAGTGACTTAGGATTTGCCATTGGTCCTAGGCTAAATGCCGCTGGACGTTTAGATGATATGTCGACGGGTATTGAGTGTTTATTGACCGATGACCAAGGGTTAGCGCATCAATATGCCGAGGAGTTAAATAGCCTCAATGAAGAGCGTAAGAATATTGAGCGCGATATGCAGCAGCAAGCGCTTAGCTGGTTACAATCACAGAGTTTAAGTCAGTTTGCTCAGCCATCAATTCATCAGGGTGAACAGCCTTGGGGGCAATGCTTGTATGATGCCGGTTGGCATCAAGGGGTGATTGGGATATTAGCCTCGCGCATTAAAGATAAGCTTCACCGCCCAGTGATTGCCTTTGCAAATGCCGACTTGGGCCCAGGGCAAAGCCAAGAAATGCAAGAGATTAAAGGCTCTGCTCGTTCAATACCGGGTCTGCATATTCGTGACGCCCTAGATATTCTTGCCAAGCGTCGCCCTGATATATTAACCAAGTTTGGTGGCCATGCTATGGCGGCTGGATTAAGTATTCGCTTACAGCATTATCCACAATTTCAACAAGAGTTTGATCAAATTTGTCGCCAGCTGATGAATAAAGATCATTTAAATCAGGTTATATATTCCGATGGTATCTTGCAGAAAGAAGATTTTAATTTAGATCTAGCGGGTTTGATTAAATACGCAGGCCCTTGGGGTCAGCAGTTTCCTGAGCCTATCTTTGATGGCTGTTTTAATATTATTAATCAGCGTATCGTAGGGACTAATCATTTAAAATTAACCCTAGGAATATTAGACAGTCAGCAGTGTGTGGATGCGATTGCATTTAATATTGACCTAGATGATTGGACCGATGATAGCTGCCAGAAAATTGAATGTGCATATCAATTGGATATTAATGAGTTTCGTGGGGTGCAAAGTGTGCAACTTATGATTCGCCATATTAGAAAACTTTAATCAAGCCAATAGATTGAGCCAATAAATAGAAAAATGGATTGGAAAACAAATATATGAACTTCTTACAGCTTAAATGTCCTCCGCCGATTGTCATGGCATTATCCGCTTTATTAGCCTTGCTGCTTTCCCAAAGAGGGTTGAGCTTTTTGCAGCAGCAAGCCATGGTATTAGATAACCTACTTTGGCCATTGGTTTTTCTCATTGCCGGTATGGCTTTAGCCGTTGCGGGCATTAAAGAGTTTGCAAAGCACCAAACAACGATCAATCCTTTGAATCCACAACAATCGTCGCGCTTGGTAGTCTCTGGGGTATACCAATTAACTCGCAACCCTATGTACCTAGGCATGCTGGTGGTGCTATTGGGTTGGGGAGATTTTTTAGATAACGTATTAGGTTTTAGTGGTGCGCTAATATTCTTTGTCTACATTAGTAACTTCCAAATTAAGCCAGAGGAAGCGGTAATGCAGCAGAAATTTGGTGAAGAATTTAGCCAATACAGTCGCACAGTAAGGCGTTGGCTTTAAAACGGGACTCATTTTGGGCTATTGATTAGCTGACTTACGTGACAGGCAATTACTGTCTAAGACATTTAAAATGCCCAATTGATGGTTGAAAGGTAGTTTTCTAAGGATAAAGGCTTTATATATGATTTGGTGCTTATAGCGTAGCTGTTTATTACTGATTACTCTTTAAGCTTAAGTTTGTAGAGGCCTATGCTATTAATATTGACTCCTTAATAGACAGGTGACGCTGTGACCGATCTCACTCCCTACTTAAATGCACTTTCTCGTCATGATGGTTCAGACCTTTATCTGACCACCGGAGCCAGCCCTTGTGCTAAATTTAATGGCAAGATGAAAATACTGCGAGATGAGCCTTTACAACCCGGCGAAGTGGGGGCTATGGCGAGACGTTTAATGGATGCAGAGCAGCAAAAATTATTCGATCATGATTTGGAATTGAATATTGCTTTATCCCTTACGGGGATAGGCCGATTTAGAGTGAATATTTTCCATCAGCGTAATCAAATCTCTATGGTTGTGCGCAATATTAAAATGGAAATTCCTACGTTCGAAAGTTTAAATTTACCCCCTATTTTACAAGATGCGGTAATGGCTAAGCGTGGTTTATTATTATTTGTGGGTGCGACAGGGTCTGGGAAATCTACCTCATTAGCCTCCTTGATTGATCATAGAAATGAAACGTCTTCAGGTCATATTGTAACCATTGAGGATCCAGTAGAATTTGTCCATAAGCATAAAAAATCAGTGATTAGCCAGCGTGAAGTCGGTGTGGATACACGCAGTTATCACGATGCTTTAAAAAATACGTTACGCCAAGCACCGGATGTTATTTTGGTTGGAGAGATTCGTGACTCGGAAACCATGGAACACATTTTAAATTATGCCGAAACAGGGCACCTAGTGATCTCATGCTTGAACGCCAATAATGCAAACCATGCCATCGAACGTATTATAAGCTTCTTTCCGGATTCTCGTCGTAATCAAGTATTACAAGATTTATCTAATAACCTCGTCTGTATTGCTTCTCAGCGGTTAATACCAACAAAGAGTGGTGGTCGTATTCCTGCGGTTGAAGTATTACTCGGTACTCCTAGGTCAAAAGAGTTAATTGCTAGTGGTAAGATCATTGAGTTAAAAGAGGCTATGGATAAGTCGAATACCACAGGGATGCAAACCTTTGATCAAGCGTTATTTGATTTAGTGAGAGCGGGCAAGGTGGATATGGATGTTGCAATTCATCATGCGGAGTCAGAGAAAAATTTACGTTTAAAGCTGAAACTTAATGAAGGTGCACGCACTAAAATGAGCACTATGGGACTTAGAACCCATTAATAGGGTTCTAAGTGATTATAACTCTTAGGCTTGCTGTTTATCCTTCGCGGGTGACTGCATCGGTGCTTGGGTCGGTGCTTGGGTCGGTGCTTGATAGTGCTTAAGCAACTTCATCACCTCAGTCGCTTTTCTCCCCTGCATCGCACAAGTGGTCATCAATCCCGCCATTAATGCACCACCGACTCCCGCTGTCATTATATCAGAGCCCGTCATATACAAGTTTTTGACCGGAGTAATAGGGTGTAAAAAAGGCTTATTAAAACGTTCGACGTAATGATCTAAAGCGAGCATTTCACCTGCGCTAGTCTTTTGATACCAGTTTGTTGAAAGTGGGGTCGATAGCTCAAAATAATCGAGTTTTTCTCTTAGCTGAGGGTGGCGCTCGAAAAGTTTTTCTAATAAACGATCAGCGAATTGGGCTTTAAATACTTCATAATCTTCCCCACGTTTTTGCCACTGGCTACCTTCCCACTGTTTAAACCACTCCATGTTTGCAGGTGTTACAACTTCCACCGTTGATTTGCCCGGATAACGATTATTCCAGTCGGGATCTTTCGCCGATGGGAAAGAAATATAAACGAGTGGGAACTCCTCATTAGGGTTGGCTTGATATCTTTTTAAGTTATTATCATGGTCACCATCTGGATAAATCCACAGGTTGGTCGTGGATAAACCAAGCTCTTGGGCTGTACCTTTAAAACCCGCATAAATACAGAAGTGAGCAGAGGATGGGGATACTTCTTGGGTCCAAGCATCAACCCCTAAGCGAGCCTGAACATCCTTTGCTAATAATTTTTTGACGGTATTATAAAAGCCAGCATTACTGACAATGTTGTCGGCGCTGATTTCAGCCCCGCAGGCCATACGTACACCATACGCTTTATTGTTTTTAATCAATATTTCTTCGACGTTGGCATAAGTGAATACTTCACCACCGTTTTTTTGGATGGTAGGAATGATGCTGCGGGCAATCTCAGAAGACCCACCCACTGGGTACGCGCCACCGGCTAGATAATGTTTAGCGATCAATGCGTGCATTAAGAAAGCGGCATCGACCGGAGCTTGGCCATAATTCCCCCACTGACCGGTTAATACCGAGATTAATTGTTGATTGCTGGTCATACCTTCCAATACGTCGCGAGTTGTTTGGAAAAAGGCTTTTGGCACTAACCAGGGGCGTACTTTATTATAAATCCTAGCTAACCAGCGTGGCATGCCTTGGCCGGCAAAAAACTTAGGGGTATAGCGACTGATATCTCGAATGAGCTGTATGTAATCATCAATAACCTGCTCTTCTTTAGGAAAGCGTTGCTTGAGCATATTAGCAAAGTTTTCCCGCCCAGCGATAAAGCTATACTCATCCTTACCTAGAATAACCTTGTCGTATTCATCCTCCATCGCGGCCCACTGCAAACGCCCTTCACTGATAACGTCGAATACTCGACGTAAGGTTGAAGGTTTATGGACTTCCCCCACATAATGTACTCCCACATCCCATTCGTAGCCTTCACGTTCATAAGCGTGGGTATAACCGCCAGCCGTATAGTGTTGTTCGAGAACACATACCTTTTTACCTAATAGAGATAATAATGCCGCATTGGCTAGCCCCCCCATGCCAGAGCCAATAATAAGGGTATCGTAATGCTTGTCTGCCCGTGAAGCACGAAAGCGCTTACCTGTTTTCACCTTAACTTTAGCCATGGAGTTTCCTTGAAAATCAAACGGTATTATATGCAATAAGTTGCATAGGTATTTATTTAGATTACCTAAACCCATTGGATTATGCAAATACTTGCATAATCACTGTATACTTTGTTCATTAGTAAGAGATTAATGAGGGGAAGTTCTGTGTCGTTAAAACATGCGATTATGGTGCTATTAGAAACAGAGGCGGGTAGTGGTTATGACCTGCTCAAGCGCTTTAAACAAAGACTGGGTTTTTTTTGGCAAGCCAGTCATCAGCAGATATATCAGCAATTAAAAGTCATGCACCAAGAGGGGTTAATTAATTGCCAGCTGGAAACTCAGCAAGGTAGGCCGGATAAAAAAATCTATGAGATGACCTCAGCCGGTCATCAAGAGTTGGTAAATTGGCTAAATCAGGCGTGTAAGCCGCAAAAGATCAATGACAGCCTATTAGTGAAGTTATATGGTGGTCACTTATTAGACAAAACTGTGCTTTTGGATGAAATTAGAGCGCACAAGCAGCAGCACGAAAAGGTTTTGGCCATTATGCTGGACATAGAACAGCAATATGGGAGGCTGGATCAGGGTGAGCGTAATAGTTTAGTATTCCCTTTTTTAACCTTACGCCGTGGGATTTTAGCTGAGCAAGCTTGGTTGGCTTGGTCGCAAGAGGTAGAAGAATTTCTACTGGTTTAAAGTATGAAACATTGCACAGGAATGCATAATGACTATGAAGAAAGACTCTTCGACTCAGCATGCGGGTTTTGCCCGCATGGAGAAAGAAACCACTGAAAATGAGTTACCTAATCAGAACTATCGTATAAAAGCTTTGCGATTTTTAATGGGAATGACCGTTATCTGCAATGTTTTTTTTGGCTATATAAACTGGGAAAGCCACTTTTTAATGGCTTCTTTAGAGTTGTCAATGGCGCTCTATGCCATGCTATTAATGCCTCTTACTCTGCAAAATAAACTGCAATTTAAAATCTCTTTAATGTTCCTTTTACCCCTATATTCGTTATTTCTTTATGGATTAATATTATCAAGAGAGCCACAAATCGCGGTTGTTTGGATTTTAGTCATTCCTGTGCTATCACATTTTTTATTAGGCCGACTGTATGGTTTGTGGATTTCAGTAAGCTTTATGCTACTCGCCGGCATAATTTTCTTAGTTCAATCTGTGATGAAGGGTGAGCAGATTGATATGCTGCTATTTTCCAATCAAGTCTTTGTGGGTATGTCTATTCTAGTATTTTCTCACATCAATGAGGTTAGTCGAGTTGGGGCACATCGTAAATTACTGTATCTAGCGACAACGGATAACTTAACTTCATTAGCGAATCGAACGCGATTTTTGGATGTGTTTGAACGAGAACGCAATCATGCTGCGCGCAATAATAGTGAATTAGCCTTGCTCTTGCTGGATTTGGATCATTTTAAACAGGTTAATGATCGCTTTGGCCACGATGTGGGTGATGAGGTTTTAAAATACGTTGCGACGACTATTAGTAATCGATTACGAAAAACAGATCTAGCCTGTCGCTTAGGCGGTGAAGAGTTTGCTATCTTATTACCCGGCGTGAATCTAAAAAGCGCAGTAGGTGTTGCTGAGATTGTACGTAAAAGCATTTCTGATATCCCTTATGTAAAAGGGGATGTCGTGATTCCTCTTAGTGTGAGTATCGGTGTTGCCGAATATGGCTACGATGGCAAGGATCTAGAGGGTCTGTATGCGGTGGCAGATAAACTGCTGTATGAAGCTAAGGCTGGTGGGCGAAATCAAGTGTGCAGCCGCACCTTGATGCGAAATTGCGAGCTTGATCTTGCCTTAGCGAATTAAAGCCACTTCATAGGGGTTATATGAAGGCTATGCTCAGCATCACTTAACCATAATTCAGCATCCTGAATGCTAGCGTTAAGTTCTAGGTGGCGCTGCATGAGCTGACCCAGAGAGCTGTATTGCTCAGTATTGATATGATAAACCGATAAGTTTTTAAAGGTTTTCGCTTTATTTTCCACACTTTTCCACCACATTCCTGCGGCGTTATCCCCATAACTTAAAATAATCACTTGCTTGGCCTTATGGCAAGCTTTGCGAATACGTTTTTCGTCCGGCTGTCCTAGATCTATCCAGAGTTCGATATCATCAATTAAGTTTTTTTGCCATAAATCTGGCTCGCTGTCTTCACTTAAGCCCTTGGTAAATTGCAGGCCTTCACGGGCAAATAAGGTAAACGCAATGGTGCGTAGTATTAAACGTTGTTCAGTTTCAGATGGGTGCTGAGCCATGGTCAAATTGTGCTGCTGGTAATAATCTCTATCCATGTCGCTAATGGTGAGATTGAGCTTAATGACAGTTGCTTTAATGGCCATGAGGGCGAGTGCTTCTTTTCAGGTTGATACGGTATAAAGTGTGAAGATTCTGTTTAAATAAAGCAAAAAAAACCGGGCAAAGCCCGGTTTTTTTAATCTTTCTCCTATCCCCAAATGGCTTTGAAGATGAAGAAGAAGATGATAGATAGTGCAGCACCGGCGGGTAAGGTAACTAACCAAGACATGAAGATAGCGCCTACTTGGCGATAATTCAACGACTCTCGACCTACTGCCAGACCTACCCCTAAGATCGCACCGACCAGGGTATGGGTCGTTGAAATAGGTAAACCAGTACCTGAGGCAACCACGACAGTGGTTGCTGCGGCTAATGTGGCCGCAAAGCCTCGGCTTGGGGTGAGCTGGGTAATCCCAGTACCGACCGTTGCAATTACCTTGTGGCCGTAAGTGACCAAACCGATAATTATACCAAAACCACCGATTAATAAGATCCAAGAAGGAACAGCGGCTTTAGCGGCAATTTCACCACCTTGGCTGACGACGCTATAAATAGCGGCGAGAGGCCCAATGGCATTGGCAACATCATTAGAACCGTGGGCAAAGGCCATGGCACAAGCGGTAAATACCATTAATACAGTGAATACTTTTTCAACGTTAGCAAAATGTATTTCATCGCTGGTTTCAGGGTCCGCATGTACGCGGTTAACAAAATAAATACCGATGAAAGTAATAACGATGCCGGCGATGGCGGATAACCAGATTGATTGTTGGAAGTCGATATCCAAGCCAATGTGTTTTAGGCCTTTCACTAGGGTGACCATAGAGATCACAAAGCCTACAAGGAATATATAAAAAGGAACGATTTTTTTAGATTGCTCAAATGGGTTAGCACTATCGTGAATCCAATGTTGAACAGTTTTATAGAGGATGAAAGCGATACTACCCGCTAGCATAGGAGAGACTATCCAACTAGCAGCAATGGTTCCTACCTTGCCCCAAGCAACGGCCTCAGCACCAATACCGACCGCGGCGAAACCTACGATGGCACCAACAATAGAGTGAGTCGTTGATACGGGCCAGCCTTTAACAGACGCAACTAATAACCAAATACCAGCGGCTAAAAGAGAGGCTAACATACCAAAGACCAGTAATTCAGGAGAGTCTGAAAGGGTAGATGGATCAATAATCCCCTTTCTGATAGTGGCCGTTACTTCACCACCGGCTAAAAATGCACCGGCAAACTCAAATACAATAGCAATTAATACCGCTTGCTTAATGGTGATGGCTTTAGAGCCTACTGAGGTCCCCATAGCGTTCGCTACATCATTAGCACCAATACCCCATGCCATGAAAAGACCAAAAATACATGCTAGGGCAATAAAAATATGCCCATATTCGGCTAGAAGTTCCATAACTCCTCCGTCGGATGAAAACGCGCGAATTCTACCCTAGAGACTACTCAGATAATAGCCTGAGAAGGCAAAAAAAAAGAGAAATTGAACTTTAACCTACTAGAGCCTAAAACAACACTTATAAAAGTAGGGCAGCATTTAGGACGTTTGGAGGCCGACAATCTACTTTCATTAGACTGATTTCACGGTATAATCTGATCAATCAGTTACATATTACATTAATCTAACTTAGTTTAGGGGGATTGACTTGAGCGCAATTCAGCAAGAACTCGATAAAGAAATTGAATTACATAAGAAGAAAATTGCTGAATTAGAGCAATTAAAGTTGGATCAAGAGAAAAAAATTGAAGGCTTTAATGAGTTTGATCAAACGATAAAGCGTTTATGTAATACTATGTCATTAACGGAAGCAGAATTGTATGTTTCTCGAGGTGATCAAATTTTAAACTGGATACAGGATCTTGCTAAAGCTGAAAAGCCAGGACGTATCTACGAAGCGCTTAAAAAGCACTTTGAAAAAGAACTAAAGAAAGATGGGCGTAAAGAAAAGAAATCTAGTTTACCTAAGCCTAAATTATCGGTAGGTCGCTACAAAAACCCAGCGACTCATGAGGTAGTAGAGAAAATTAAACGTAATCCACGACAGCTTGAAGATTGGATTAACGAGTATGGGTTTGAGATTGTGCGTACTTGGAAAGTCTAAGTATGCTGTAAGTCGATAAAAAAGCCGCTAATGCGGCTTTTTTTATGCTTGCTGAACTATTTTTTACGTTTTGGCGCCCAAGCCCAAACCATAGTCGCTTTTACCGTTTCAATACCTTTCTCATCTGTGATAACAACAGGCACATTAATGTCGCCTTTTTCGTTTTGTTTAATATAGTCTACTTGTTCATCACTAAAGGTCGCGACCGCTTTCATATCACCGGTTGCTTGTTTTAGGTACTCAAGATTCATCGACTTGATTACAATGATGCGATTATCAGGAACTGAAAGGCCCGTCATAAAGCCAGTTGCGGTTTCGGCCAATAACCCCATTGCTGCGGCATGAACACTGCCTATATGGTTTTGAACTTTTTTGCGGTTTGGAATAACGATAATACATTCGTTCGGGGTTAGCTTTTCAAAACGTAGGCCAGAAGTTCCTGCATATTTAATCACTCGTCCCATTGCTTTAGAGAGTGCGAAGGTACGGATAGATTCAGGTAGTTTCTGGAAGGTATTAACTACTGTGGTTAGACGATTATTATTAGCCATTTAGAAAAGCCTTTTGCTTGCTCGATGTGAGTGCCCTAAATAGGGGCTAGTCATTGTCAAGATTCTTTAAGGAACCGATTATGCGGGCATCTTACCTGAGTCAAGGCTGAAGCACCATGACTGTAGGGCCTTTACTCGATTGCTTAAAACGTCGGTAACTGGCCAATAATTCAGCGGGTATCTGCGCTTGCTTAATACTGGTAAAACCTAAGCGCTGATAGAGGGGGAAAGCGGATTCGGTTGGCAGGGTATAAATAGGTAAACCTTGCGCGCTATTGATTTGTGTATGGATGGCATGCTGGATGAGTGTCGATGCGATGCCTTTGCCTCTTTGCTGGGGGTGGGTAAATACACTGCGTAAAAAGAAGAAGCCAGGATAGGGCAGCAAGCGTAAAGCCGCGCATATTTGGCCATGATCATTGAGCGCAGCGAACATTAAATCTCCTGGTTTGGCTCTTGCTTTGTCTTTATTCTTTTTGTAGAACTGGTTTAGCTGTACACAATCAGTGCTAATAAATTGCATAACTTGGCTCAAATTTAGTGGGCTTAAATAAGTTGGCTCAACTGGTCTGACGAGCTGAGCTTTTCCCCCTTGCCGCTTAGGGTAAAGGAGGTTTAAATAAAGATAATAACAAAAATGTCATAATTTGCGCATAAACTGCTGCGCTGATCCAATGACCCAAGTTTTTAAGGCACATCTAATAAGGCACACCTAATAAGGCACATCTAATAAGGTACACCTATAAGGCAAACATCTATGATGAACAAACATAAAATCTATCAATTACCCCTGTTGCTATTATGTCTTACTTTAACCCTGTCAGCTCAGGTGCTAGGGATGTCTGAACAACCCAAAGATAAGACCTCTGATAAAATTGTGCGCTTTATTGCTGTCGGGGATACGGGGACCGGTGAAACCGGACAATATCAAGTTGCCAATGCCATCGAGAAAGTGTGTGCAAGCCGTGGTTGTGATTTTGCTTTAGGCCTTGGGGATAATATTTATGAAGCTGGGGTTGAGTCTGTAGAGGATGTGCAGTGGCTGGAAAAATTTGAGCGACCATACCAAAATTTAGATTTCCCTTTCTATATGACCTTAGGAAATCACGATAACTCTTATTTTTCCGGTGGAGGTTTAACGAATAAAAAAGGTGAGTTCCAGGTCGATTATCATTATCAAGAGAATCGCCAGAGTAATAAGTGGAATATGCCAGCACGCTATTATCATTTCAGTGCGCCGTTAAAGGCGAAAAGACCTTTAGTTGATTTCTTTTCTTTAGATTCGAATCCGTTAGCGGGCTTATCCGATTTAGATAAAGACTATTGGCAGTTGCCGTATAAAAAACAACAGGCCCAGTGGTTTGATGAAACCATTAAGTCTTCTTTAGGTCAGTGGAAAATAGCCTTTGCTCATCACCCTTATATATCAAATGGCCGTCATGGCAATGCTGGCTTATATGATTATGTCGCGGGTCTAGGCAAAACCTATAAAGATTTCTTAGAACAAGAAGTATGTCATAAAGTAGACGTTATTATTGCAGGTCATGATCATGACCTGCAGTGGTTAAAGCCTGTTGAAAGCTGTGGCAAGACCTTTCATATAGTATCAGGGGCAGGGGCTAAAATACGTAGCTTTAGTAATCCAGAGCGTAATCCATCTTATTGGCAGGTGGATGAAGTACTCGGTTTCTTTTATATCGAAATTGAAGGTAATGAGTTTCGTGGTACAGCGTATCAGCTAAATGCCGATGGCGAATACTTTATTGCTCATCAGCAAACTTTAATACGTCAATAACGAGGGGCCGTACAACTAAAACTTTATTCCTTGTGCAAGGGGCAACTGCTGACCATAGTTAATGGTATTGGTTGCTCTACGCATATAATTTTTCCAAGCATCTGAGCCAGACTCGCGACCCCCTCCCGTTTCTTTTTCGCCACCAAAAGCCCCACCGATTTCAGCACCGGAAGTGCCTATATTAATATTGCTGATGCCACAATCCGAACCAAGGTGCGATAGAAAGAATTCACACTCTTGTAAGTTGTCGCTAAAAAGTGCGGAAGATAAGCCTAAAGTAGAGTCGTTATTAATCGCAATGGCATGTTGGAAGTCGTCATAACGAACGATGAATAAAAGTGGAGCAAAGGTTTCTTGTTGCAGTATCTCGGCGTGCCAATCGACTTCCATGATGGCGGGCTGTACGTAATAACCACCATCGGGCATAGAAACCATTAAACGCTCACCACCATAGATGAGTTGGCCACCTTGTCGGATTGCTTGCTCCATGGCTGTTTGCATTGCATGGTAAGCGTGTTGATTGATTAATGGACCTAAGTGGATCAACTCGTCCCTGGGGTCGCCTATATTAATGGATTGATAGGCTTTGATTAGAGCAGGGATAAAATCCTCGGCGAGATCTTGATGAATAATAAGCCGTCTTAAACTGGTGCAGCGCTGGCCGCTGGTACCAATGGCCGAAAATAAAACGGCTCTTAGGGCGAGTTCGGTATTCCCATGCTTGGATATGATCATGGCATTATTACCACTTAATTCCAGCAATGATTTACCCAAACGGCTTGCTACGCGAGTACTCACATCCTTGCCCATGGCGACAGAACCCGTAGCGGATACTAGGGCAATCGCTTTATCATCAGCTAAGGCTTGGCCTAACGATTTGTCACCAAAAACCACGGTTAAAAGGCCCTGCGGGACTTCGAAGTCACAGGCTTCGATGGCTAGGTTGATGATTTTAGCGCACGCCAATGTGCATAATGGCGTTTGTTCAGAAGGTTTCCAAATCACACTATTCCCACAGATAAACCCGAGCATGGCATTCCATGCCCATACGGCTATGGGGAAATTAAACGCACTAATAACCGCAACCGGACCAATAGGGTGCCAACTTTCACGCATGTGATGTTGTGGGCGTTCACTGCTGATGGTTAGACCATATAATTGCCGTGATAAACCTAGGGCAAAGTCACACATATCAATCCACTCTTGTACTTCCCCTAAAGCCTCCTGTTTGGTTTTGCCAGTTTCTAGGGTAATGTAATCCGCTAGCGGCTCTTGATATTGCTGCACTAAGCGCGCTATGTGTTTGATTAATTTTCCTCTTAATGGCGCTGGCAGTGAGCGCCAATGTTGAAAGCTGTCTGCGCTATGAGCAATGAGCTGGGTTAATAATGGTTTATTGCAGCACGTTAGTGAGGCTAAATGTTGGTGATCAATGGGGCTATAGCTATTCATCGTATTTTTTGACTTTTTATCTTCGCACCAATAACTTTGTGGCCCTTGCAGTGCAGAACAGTACTGGGCAAGAGAATGATCAATAAATTCATCTAATAGCAGTGGATCTTTCATAATCATTCCTCATTTTAAAGCGTTGCAACTGACATCATGGTAATAAGTATTGGCCAAAATGGGTTTGATAAAATAGCGCTAAAGAAATGCTTTCTTGGCGCACAAAACCAGTATTGGGTAATTGATTTTTGAGCCATAGCTCTACTACCGCGCATAAACTTGCGGCGGTGCAGATTTGAATAGCGCTATAATTTTGCGCTGCTTGGCCGGGGAGCTCTATGGTCTGAGAATGCACATGCCTAAGTTCGGTTAATTGCTGATAGCGACTCATGCCGTTAGTCGGCTGTTTGATATCTCCGCAAACCGTGACGATAATTAATACTCTATCTTGGCTTGTCATAGGAATGTTTTCATCGAGAAGTTGCACTAAACTTGCTCGTTTATCTTTCTCTTGAAACTTTAAATCGCGTAATAAAAAGGTCATGAAATCTCGGTGGCCAGGGTAACGAACGGTTTTATAATTTAATTGCTCAACCTTCCCTGCTAAGGTTTGCGTTAAGGTGCCTAAGCCCCCTGAAGTATTAAACGCCTCGTAATCTACCCCCTCTAAAGAAAACATTTCTTTATTTTCCAGCGGCGCTTGATGCACCAGCTCGCCTTGCTCTATGCCTAAGCACATATTGCAATACTCGTTAACTAAACCCGCTGTCGACCACGTTAGGTTATACAGCATCTGGTTGGTTGGAAATTGTGGCAAAGCCCCAACTCTTAATTGCACGCTTTCTATGCGTTCAAATTGTCCATATAAGTGTCTTGCTAAAATACTAATGAAACCTGGGGCTAGCCCACATTGAGGAACAAAGACGTGTTGGCTTTTAGATGATCTTGCCAAGGTTTGAATAAACTCGCAGGATTCTACGTCTTCGGTCAAGTCAAAATAACTTAAACCTTGGTTAAAGGCTGCTTGGGCAAGGGTGATGCTAAGAAAAAAAGGACCCGCATTAATCACGGCAAGGTAGTCATTTTGCTGAAAAAGATTATCGAAATCACAAGGGTCTGAAAGTAAGAGTGTGCGGCGGTGAGGGTGGCTGGGGGCCTTATTATGAGTGGCTAAGGTTGTCTTATTGCTATCGGCTAGAGTGAGGTCTAGAGTATCGAATAGACTCAGAAAATTAAAAATCGTACTGCCTATTTTGCCACCACCAATGATGATAATTTTCTTTTTCATAGATACCCCTTCAGAAAATTTTCTTGCCTAGGCAAAGCCAGAATGGCCATCACGCTTTAGCTGAATTGGTTGACGAGAATATTTGATTGGCATTATCGGTAACAAACCCTTGGTATAACTTGCCGTCGGCTTGGGGGTAACGTTTGGCAAACTCATAAAAGCAAGATTTTACGGTTTTAGTCCCTTGATCAAATAACAATGATATCTCATCGGCTAAGGTGGAAGCTTGCTCTAGATACACACTGGGTGAACCTTTAATTAACCCCCCTTCGGTATTCATGCGGATACCTCGCTGTTTCATTAAATCAAATACTTGGCCCCAATCTTTCTCTTGTTCAAGGGCGTTTAAACTGAGGGTGAAGTGGTTGGCATGGAAACCTAAGGTTAATAACCAGGCTGCATATTCACTCTCGTCTCTTAATATTTTGTACTCTTCCCAATCGGGAAGTCCCCAGCAGCGGCCAGAATAAAAGATGCTAGCATCTTCTGGTAGTGGTGCCCGAGTCGACATTTTATGACTGATGATTTGCTGGCTTTGCTGGCTGAGTTGATCAACGTGTAGCTGGCTGAGAAATACCTTAGCAATATCAGCATCTGGATGGATATAGGCACAAGCCGATAAATGTTTATCTGGAAAGTGATAGTTGTCTAATAGTTGATAACCAAACTCTAATAAATACTTTTCTAAGCTAGCGATGCCCATGGCAGGAATATCAAAGGTTCTAAAAGCGACATGATCGTTAACTAATGGGGTATTATTTTGCGAAAAGGCCTGCTGAATAACACTTACTTGGGGGGTGAGCTCAAGGTAATCTTGCCAAAGATTATTGAAAAAGCGATTAAGGTTAATATTAGTATGAGTATCAATACTGGGAGTATTCATTGTGCTTCTCTAGTTAATAAGCGTTGGCTTTCCTTAGCGTTTGGATAACGTGATTTTTCTAACTGGTAATAAGTACGAATTAAATTACTTTCTAGGCCTAAAAACTCACGAATGTCTTTTAAAGAATAATCAAGAAACTGATCGAAATTTATTTCGTCAAAGGCTTTGCAGTGACTTATTTGGGCTAGGTGTACAGCATCTTTGAATATTTCTAAATCTTCTGGGCTAAAACGATAAATGTCTGGATAAAAATGCTGGCTAACCCAAGTAAAGACTTTTTCTTCCCAGCTAGACATGCGTTTTGTACTGCCCATCGTGAAGCCGATAATAAAAGCTTCATCCTTAGGTAATAGACCTCTACCAAGGATTAAATGAATACAGTCGTGCTGGTGTAAATCAACGCTGCCAGGTAATAGACCAAGGCCTTCCGGATTTTCCATTAAACGTACAATGAGAGGGATTTCTTCTTGGGGGGCGCCTAAAGTCGCCAAACTTGCTAAACCTTGGCGTAAGCTAATTTGATCATAATCAAATGGAAGGAACCAATCACGGTAATTTTTTGCCGCGGGTAAAACAGTGGGTAAGGTAGACGTTAGATTAGGTGAATTCATAACCCCTCCTGAAAATACATCGGAGCCTCTTCATTTATAGAAGGGTTATGGGTAGGAAACAAGAGCAAAGACTTGTGTGCTATGAAAACTTGATTAGTAAGTACTCATAGTTATAACGCGCGATGCTCAATCAAAGAGACATTTGATTAATGACTTGACGAATATTTGGACTCGCCGTATTAGTCAGTTCCCGTAATTGCTGCTTTTGCTCTTGAGTTAATTGGTTTTGATCGATATTGGTAAGAATGGTATAGCTTACAAGGTCTGATTGTTCCGTCGTTAAATGCTGTATTAAATCATCATGATAATGTGAATCACGTGCTAGTACGGTGGCCGCCGCATAGCGTTCTTTGTTATTAGAAGAGTTTAGTTTTTCGATAATTTTTAAGTTCAGAGTTGCTATATCGCTATTGCCTACGGCTAGAATAGCCGAAGCCGCTTGCTCGCCCTCCAATGCTTGATTCAGTTCTTCTGTTAGTTGCTGCTGCAAATAATCGTTGCCTGGATCTTGCTTATTTATTTGTCGTAAGCTGGAAGCAAGGTTTATTAATGCATTATTGCGAATATTAGCATTTTGTTCACTATCGTTTGCTAGCGTCGCTAATGCTTGAAATCCTTGCTCACTGACTTGACTGCTGGTTGATAAAGAGACCATTAAGCGAACCTGTTGTAACTCGATCAAACCGTGCTGTTGTGCCGTTAATCCTGCTTGGCTTTTACCCGCGTCATTAAGGGCGGTTAAGGTATCAATAATATAACTTTCTACCAACTCATGATTGCTCAGGCTTAATGCAAAGCTAATATCACGTTTTAGTGATGACTCTAACTCTGGGTCTAATAGGTAATCTGTGAGCTCTTGAATGCTCATGTTATTGATAAGATAGTCGGCGGCTTTAACCAGTTGAGCCGTATTCTTACTTTTTTCAAAGCCATTAAAAATGGACCACATTTGCTCTCCATTATCGACATTACTTTCAAATTGTGTGGTAGCAATTGTCTTAGTAGACCAATGATTTTGGCTATTGCTGTAATTATTCAGTTCGATATGATCTAGCTGGGTAAATAGAGGGATTTTTTTCGCCAGTATATGAAACCTAATATGACCCGAATGTCCTGCAATAGAGAGTCCTTGCTGTTCTTCAGAGATTAAACTGAGAGGGAGGCAGTTATCATCCAATTCTACTTGCCACAAAATATTAGCCGCAGAATTTTGTAGCGTATTGGAAAATTGGCTTAAGTTTGCCGTGGTTGATTGACTTATTCGATTGATTCTTTTGCCATGGTGCTGATAACGATAAGTACGCTGCATAGAATCATAAGCGAAGTGATAGTTCTCATTTTCTTGCCCAACCGATAAACCTTTAAATAGCTGCGCGATAATCTTCATTGGATGTTTTTCAGGCAGCCCTAAGTCATTAAAGGCGGTGAATACAATATGTGGGCTGGCCTTTGCACGGCTTAGAAAATACACGTCTTTAATGCTATTAGGCGTCTTCTCTGCCGCTTCCTTAACTTTGATATTCGAGCTGATGCCTTTAATCAAAGCGCCATTTAATTGCTTAAACTGGGTATTGAATTGTAGGTTTGATTGATAAATAATTTGGCCATTGAGTACCGAATCAATATTAACGTTAACTTGATAAGCGTGCTCAAAATTTTTGCTAGTATTACATTGAAATGGAGTACTGCTTTGCTGTGGGTTTATTTCGCGACTATCAACAAAATCAGGAGGGGATGTTGGCAGTGATTGAATATAAAAATAGAAAGCCGATGCCAATAAGGTGACTATTAAAAGAATGAATAGGCTTATTTTTTTTATGATCTTCATAGGGAATCTTGGAGTGAATAAAAATACAAAAAAGTTCTCGTAATTAAACGAGAACTTTTAGCTAATTTAATGGGGTATTATAGTGCTTCAACAATGCTAGCTTGTTCCGTAGCAAAGTTGTTTTTGTGGTAGCTCACCCCAGCCCATTGCACATCCGCCTCGTCACCAAAAGCATCCACATCAAAACCTAATACGCGTAAAAAGGTATTGACATAACCACTGCCAGACTCGATATCGGTTTGTAACGACTCGACTTTATAAACTTCATTAATACCAGCGGTATTACGCACACCTTCTTCGAGTACATAAGGCATGTCTAAATCCATAACCCATAACTTAAACTCTGCTCCAATTTGCAATAAGTCAGGGATAAAGCTTAAGAAGCTCGTGATGCGGATATAGGCTTGTGAAGAAAGCCAAAGGTCCATTGAGGGGGTAACATCTAAGCGAGTCACATTTGCATGCTGACGACCTTCGATGATCACAGGGGCCTGAGAACGGTCTATTGTTGATGTGAGGGTCGTATCCGTTGCCAGTGTTGTGCCTACGGTGCCGTAGATACGAAATGGAATCAGTTCGTATAACGAAACTTGCATGATGCCCACATCAATACCGGTCAAAGAATGAAGGGCCGTATCAAACATTTGAGTACTCGCTTTTACCGTAATACTGGGTTTAAATTGTAAAGCAGACGTTGCAATCGTACCATCGTCAGCACAGCTGGCCTGAGCGGAAAAATCAAACAGTACTGTTTGCGCAAAGCTAGGAACAAACCAAGCGCTATTGCTGTTTTCATTAATAGCATCAGAGATCGAACCGACGATCGCATCCCCAGTTGCATCAACCATGCTACCACCCATGCTAACAGGGTCAGGAACAGGCAAACCAAATGCGCCTTCAATACCTTCTAAACCACATACGATAGGGGTAAAAGACATGTCAGTTTTAAGTTTTAATTGCTGATCTTCGGCTAATACAATGCCCCCTTGACCAGAGCTTGCTAACGCGGCTGCATGTTGTTCTGCAGACTGATCTAAAATACGCTGTTGGTCAGCGGCTTTATTGAACTGACCAAAACATAATGGGCCCACTCCAGTAAAGCTTTCAGCGCAAGGGGTATAACAAAGGCCTGCTTCGTTTGTCATGCCGGCCTCACAGCTCAAGCTGGTAAGAGGCTGCACCCAAGATTGCTTAGTGATGGTATCGGGCTGCCAATCCCATTTAGTACAGAATGTGCCACCGTTTGAGTAGCCTTCTGGGCATTGCTGCCAACAAACACCAGCAACAGAGTCAAAACCGGCTGGGCAGTCTTGTGCACACATCCCGGCACTTTCACTGTAACCGGTATCACAGCTATTAGGCAGGCGGCCGATTCCGCGGTTGTAGCTCCACTCTTCAAACGGCGTAGTGACATCATTCACTGTGCTAGCGATGTTGTCTTTTAAGCTATCTAGGATAGTGGCGGTAAACGAAACGAACTTGCTGCCTTCACTATCACCACTGATGGCCTGGACTTGGATTGGATTTATCGCCCCAGCCTTAGCATCGCTGGTTAAATTGACATGGCTGGTATTGGACCAGCTAGCGGAGCTAAATAGGGTGAGTATGGCTACTAGAGCCATGAGTATATTTTTAGTCATCATGTATTCCTTAAGGGATGGTCATTCTACGATGACTCAGCCCTTTGACGGTGGTTGCTCGGTTATCGTTATTATTGATTTATGCTGCATTGATACTGATGCTAGGAGGTATTTTGGATACCATTATTAATGGTACTAACGTATCAATACTGCAGGTGTACTGTAGAATATTTTAGGAAAAATACTATGACACTCTGGGCCAAACTGGCGCCTCACATAGGCTTTAAGGTAACTCATTGAAAACATACAAGATTTATTATGTTGATTACGGATGTTAATTAATAAGCGGTCATTTAATACTGGCCGAGTGCTGAAATGGATTCAGCAGCAATAGAAAAAGCTTGAAAAAATATAATTCATCGCCATTTCTCAAGCATGACAACGAATTTATTCCTATTCTTTAACCATGTCATATAGGAGTGATCTAGATGAGAATGGATCGATTAACTACCAGCTTACAAAACGCGTTAAGCGAAGCGCAAAGCATCGCTTTAGGTAATGACCATAATCAAATTGATAGTGTGCATTTAATGCTGGCGTTATTACAGCAAACCAATAGTTCGGTACGTACGTTATTACGTAAAGCGGGTATTCAAGTATCGAATCTAGAGCAAGGTTTAAATAGCATTTTAAAAGACCAGCCCCAAGTGTCTTCCCCTGATGGCAATATTCAAATAGCCCCAGAATTAGGCCGTTTATTAAATTTAATTGATAAAGAAGCACAGCAGCGCGGCGATCAGTTTGTCGCTAGCGAACTCTTTGTCGTGGTCGCCTTGGAAGATCGAGGTGCGGTCGGAAAATTATTACAACAGCAAGGTTTAACAAAAAAAGCCTTAAACCAAGCAATTGATGAAATTCGTGGTGGTGAACAAGTGAATGATGCGAATGCGGAAGATAACCGCCAGTCATTGGATAAATATTGTATTGATCTGACGGAACGTGCGGAACAAAATAAATTGGATCCTGTGATCGGTCGCGATGATGAAATTCGTCGTACTATTCAAGTATTGCAGCGTCGTACGAAGAACAATCCGGTATTAATCGGTGCTCCCGGTGTGGGTAAGACAGCAGTAGTAGAAGGCCTGGCTCAGCGCATCATCAATGGTGAAGTGCCTGAGGGGTTAAAGAGTAAACGCATTTTGTCTCTTGATATGGGCGCTTTAATTGCCGGTGCTAAATATCGTGGTGAATTTGAAGAGCGTTTGAAATCGGTATTAAAAGATGTGGCTAAAGATGAAGGTCAGATAATCTTATTTATCGACGAACTGCATACCATGGTCGGCGCAGGTAAAGGCGATGGCGCAATGGATGCTGGTAATATGTTAAAGCCCGCCTTAGCCCGTGGGGAATTGCATTGTGTTGGCGCGACAACTCTCGATGAATACCGTGAATTTATTGAAAAGGATGCGGCTTTAGAGCGTCGTTTCCAGAAGGTATTGGTCGACGAACCCAATGAAGAAGATACCATTGCGATCTTGCGTGGTCTAAAAGAACGCTACGAGGTTCACCACGGTGTACAAATTACCGATAGCGCCATTATCTCTGCGGCTAAGTTATCCAGTCGTTACATTCCCGATCGTCAATTACCGGATAAAGCGATTGATTTAATTGATGAAGCAGCATCTGTTATTCGCATGGAAATTGATTCTAAGCCCCACGAAATGGATAAGCTCGAACGTCGATTAATTCAATTAAAAATAGAGCGCGAAGCATTACGTAAAGAAACTGACGACGCGGCTCAAAAACGCTTAACCGATCTTAATGAAGAGATTAATAAAGCAGGGCGTGCGTACTTAGAGCTCGAAGAAATTTGGAAACATGAAAAAGCGTTATTAGAAGGCACGTCTGAAATCAAAGAAAACTTAGAAACGGCTAAGGCTGATTTGGAAGCGGCAAGACGCAGTGGTGATTTGCAAAAGATGTCGGAACTTCAGTATGGCATTATTCCAGAGCTGGAGAAAAAACTGAGTAGTGCTGATGAAGCAGAAGCTCAAGGCAGTCAAGAGTTCCAGTTATTACGCAACAAGGTCACGGAAGAAGAGATTGCCGAGGTCGTCTCTAAGTGGACGGGGGTTCCTGTGACTAAAATGCTCGAAGGCGAGCGCGAAAAACTGTTACGTATGGAAGACGAATTGCATCGTCAGGTGGTCGGCCAAGAGCAAGCCATTACGGCGGTTTCCAATGCCGTACGTCGATCGCGAGCTGGCTTAAGCGATCCCAATCGACCTAACGGTTCTTTCTTATTTTTAGGACCAACAGGGGTTGGTAAAACAGAGTTATGCAAGGCTTTAGCGACCTTCTTATTTGACAGTAATGATGCCATGGTGCGCATTGATATGTCGGAATACATGGAGAAGCACTCAGTAGCGCGCTTAATCGGTGCCCCTCCTGGTTATGTCGGTTATGAAGAGGGTGGTCATTTAACCGAAGCGGTTCGCCGCAAGCCGTATTCTGTGATCTTGTTAGATGAAGTAGAAAAAGCGCATCCCGATGTGTTTAATATATTATTACAAGTATTAGATGATGGTCAGTTAACGGATGGCCAAGGACGTAAAGTCGATTTTAAAAACACCGTATTGGTAATGACCTCTAACCTAGGATCTGACGTTATTCAGACGATGGCGCTTGGCAGTGATAGCGAAAATCTAGAGCAAAATTATGAAAGTATGCGCGCTGCGGTGATGGAAATCGTTGCCGGTCACTTCCGCCCAGAATTCATTAACCGTATTGATGAATCTGTGGTATTCCATCCATTAATTAAGGATCAAATTAGAGGAATTGCAGACATACAATTGCAAGCACTGTCTAAGCGTTTAGCGGATCGAGATTTATCATTATCGCTCACTTCTACAGCAAAAGATAAGCTGGTTGAGCTCGGTTATGATCCAGTATTTGGTGCACGCCCTCTTAAGCGTGCCATTCAGCAATGGCTTGAAAATCCTTTAGCGCAGGCTATATTATCCGCCCAGTTTATGCCAGGTGATAATATTGTTTGCGATGTTGAGGGGGATCACTTTAGTTTTAATAGCTAGCTTAATAGCGAATAAGATTTGCTTTATTAATGGCTAATATTTGTGGCCGTAATAACTTTATTACGGCCTTTTTCTTTGGCTTTATATAAAGCTTGATCGGCGCGTTCAAGAATACTTGTACTATTATCACTGGCTTCTACCAGCGCTAAACCACCGCTAAAGGTAAAAGCAGTCGGCAGGCTAGGTGCATTTTCTTTAATGTGTTTTTTTAATCGATCACAGGCAAGTTGTGCTGAGCTTGTATCAACATCAGGAAAAATAACGACAAATTCTTCGCCCCCTTGACGACCAATAATATCACTTTCACGAAATATCTTTTGCATGCTACGGGCAAAAAATTTGATCACCCAATCTCCTATAGCATGGCCTAGAGAATCGTTTATTTTTTTGAAATTATCGAGATCTAATATGGCTACGCTGAGCGGAGAGTTATTACGCCGATAACGTGATATTTCTTCATCGAGGCGGCGCATGCTTTCGCGCCGGTTGAGTAATCCTGATAGGGGATCTTTGGTGACTAGGTCACGAACGGCACGGCCACGTTTTATTCTAGACTGTACAGTCAATAATAAATCATCTGGGGATACGGGTTTAGTTAAAAAAGCATCTGCTCCGGTTGACATAGCGCGTAGTTGTAAATCAGAACTGTCTTCGGCAGATAAGAAAACAATGGGTACACTTAATAGGTTGTCCATTTGGCGGATGATGCCTGCAAGCTCTTGGCCATTACAAAACGGCATATACAGGTCCAATAAAATGAGGTCGGGTATGAAGTCGATGAGAGAAGGCATAAGGTCTGTTTCAGGGTGATTAACCGGCATTACTTCAAACTCTGCATTCTCTAAAATACTGGCATAATAATCCGATAGCGATTTTTGATCTTCGACAATTAATACGCGATAGTTTTGACTTAAAACTCGCTCAGTTAGTGAATCAATGGCTTGTAATAATAGGCTATAATCCACTGGCTTTACGATGAAAGCTTGCCCTCCTGCTTGCACAGCTTCTAGCCTTTTATGGATGCTACTATCGGTAGACATGAAAATCAGAGGGAGTGAAGATTTAACTTCTTCTAACTTACCTAATGTTTCAAGTTGGCTGGCATTTAAATTATCAAGATCGGCAATGATACAGCTGGTATTAGGTTGAAAGTAGGTCTTTATTTCACTGGTGCTAGCAATGACAGAAATGTTGAAGTTGGTACTGGATAGCTTGTACTGAATATCTTCGGCAAGCTGAATATCATCTTCTAGCAGAATGATGTGTAGTGACTCTTTATAGGATATTTTGGATTTGAAAAAGACTTCGCGTATGTCTTTATTTTGCACCCTTTCAGGGGACTGCATCATACTGACGAGTTGATCGTTGATGGCTAAAATATGTTTGCTTGAATGGGTATTTAGACTGTCTTTGGCATGAAAAAAAGGAGACATTTCTGCTTGTAAGCTTTTAGCGATTAGGCCAATGGCATGTTGGCCAAACATTTCTGCAGTACCACTAATATCAAGCACCTTAGTGAAAAATAAATCAAAAGTCTCTTTGCAGGGCTTTTTTTCCCATACGTAGGCGGCTTTTTTTAGCTCTGCTGATAAGCCCGGCAATTGTTGTCGGTACGTATTTTGAAGTTCTTTATCTTGCACGCACACCCCAATAAAGCCGCTTTCTCAAGCCGCTTTCTATATAACGAGCTCAAAATAAGCGTTAATTAGTTCATCACTTTTTAGTCTAGACCAAGCGAATGCCTAGGAGAAAAGGAGAGATAAATAATACGTTGCGGATTAATCAAATCAGTGATTAAATGATAATGATTATCATTTAAGGTGTTGTGTATGTTTTTCTCTAGGTTTTTTAACTCGGCCATGACGACTAGACAGTCGCAGAAAATTTTAGATGATTGGGAATATGCCACCTGCAAAGGTAGTGAGCATTTTAATCAACATGATTTTAAAACGGCTATCGAGTATTTTGAAGCGGCACTGACTTATTCCAAACTCGGTTTAAAGAGTCCGTTTTGGCAAGGAATATTCATGCAATATTATAGCCTAGCGAGTATGAATCTCGCTCATGCACTGATGGTTTATGAGAAGCAAAGGCAATCTGAAAAAGTACTGTCTGACGCTCATTTTCATATGCTTGCTTTGATGATTGATAAAAAGCAGTCAAAGTCATTTCGTTGCGAAGCTAAAAAACAGGCGGAGTTATTATTAACTAGCTTAAAAAAATTCTTAATTAACATTGATAAAATACAAGTAGCCGAGAGTTTAGAGGAGGAATTTTATCGTTTAAAGCTGGTTAGCAGCTACCGTTAGAGAATGAGTTTAGGCGCTGGATTCATCAGCCTAACGGGTCATTTTTTTAACAAATACCACGACGAACAAGGCTAGGGTGAAACTGCCAATAAAAGCTTCAACTGCGGCCAGTACTCTGGAATAACCAATGGGGGTTAAGTCGCCATAACCTAAGGTAGTAAAGGTTACAACACTGAAGTATAAACAGGTCATTAATTGGCTAAAATTTTCTAGTAGCGTTTGTTCGCTGCTCCAATTAAGTCGTTGTCCATTATCGTTAATCCCTATGATGAAATACAAGGCCGCACAAAGGACTATGGATATCCAAGAGAAAAGGATGACGCGAGTAGGGCGTTCACCGTAGCCGCAGAATATATCGACAATTTTAGAGAGTAGTCGCTTAATTGAAAATAAAGGCATTTGAAAACGTCGCATAATCATTTCACGCTCAAAAAAATGCCCTGAAATATCAAATAGTCCTGCTTGCTCTGTCGCCTTACGTAGGTTGCGGTATATTTCTTCCGCTTGTTGCCAATAATCTCTTTTACTTTCAAGTGATGAAGCAGAGTCTGCGAGCTGCTCTTGGATGATACACGGGCCCCAAATAGCGTTATCCAAACGGCAGCCGTCTAAGCGTGTGCCTAATAGATTACAGCCGGTTAAGTTAGCACAATGCAAGTTGGAGAAACGCAAATCCGCTTTCATAAACGAAGAACCAGTGAAATCGCAACCAAAAAGGTGAGCTTCTTGTAAGTCGGCGCGATAAAAATCACAATCGATTAACTCAAAACCATCTTTATGACCAATATGAACTAGGTTGATCGCCGATAAATTGGTTTTTCTTAATTGCAATCCCACCATCGGCTGCCCAGAGTGGGCTAGGGATTCAAGATCAGATTTTATGCTGGGCTGATGCTTCACTGCATTGTTATGCCAGTAACAGAGCCCAGACTTCACTTCAGCGACTACTTCTAGTGGACGCTTACAGGGTCCATACTTTGAGTGATGATAGCTACAGCAAGGTTTATCGTTAGTCATATTTTTAGTGTAGAGGGGAAGCTTAGTTTTTCATTAATATTTCCCCCTTGGTTAATTTTGTTATTAAAAAAAGAGTAAGGTGAGGGAAACGCTATTAACCCTGCTGGGAGTAGCAGGCAAAAAGCGCTAAACTTAGGACTTCTATTATGACTTCTTTATGAGTCTCATTATGCTTCTTTTTAGGGTGTAGATCTGATGAAATACATCGCATTCTTAATCATCAATCTTATTTTAATGTCACTGTCAGCGTGTGGCATTTCTTCTTCCGCAATTACCCCAGTGACCATTGGTTATCTTGAACGGCAAGCATTAGCCCCTGCGCGTTGGACCTTCAAACCTGAAACCGAACTGGTTTTAACCGCGTATCAATGGCGCTTTAGTGATGAAGGTTTCGCGCTTAGCGAGTCTAATCAGCAAGCCAATGTGACCCATGTGTTTCAACGGCCAGGGGTGTATCGCGTGCGTTTAGAGTATCAAACTGATTCGGGGGTAGAGGGGGCAACGGAAAGAGACATCTTGGTCGCGGGAGGCACGATTGCCGGCAAGGTATTGGCGGCGGCGGATACTCTAGTCGATAGGGATACCCGAGATCCTTTAGAACCTAATCTCAATAATGATAGTTTTGCTACTGCGCAAGCCTTAGGGGCTAATAGTCGTTTGGCTGGAATCGTTGATGAAAATGATGAGTTTGATTATTACCAAGTGCAGTTACAACAATATCAACAACTAAAACTACAGGTCGCAGACACTAATCCTAGTGGCCAGTATGAAATCATTAAGTTAGCGCTATTTTTATCTGAGGATTTAATCGAACCCGTGCTCGAAGTAGAGACTGATCAATCTACGGGTAGCTTTCCGGCCACTGTATTAGTGCCTGATAATGGCCGCTATTTTATAAAACTGAGTGCGATTAATGCCCGAGAAATAACCTTAGCGAACAATGCGAGTATACCGAGTCATGGCATTTATTCATTGTACATTGAACCAGCTAATGAGAGTGCAAGTGCTGAATTTGCCTTAGGGGAAGTCAATATCTTGCTTAAACCCAATCGCCAATATCAAGCCCAAGGGATGAGCAGTAAAAAGGATTTAGGACGGTTTAAAAACTTATCTTTAAACAATGCTAGAAGTTTAATGGCGACAGCCAATATCCTTTATCCACAACAGGTTAATGCAGGATCGAGTTTAGAACAGCAGCGCTGGGAAACCTTGCAGGTTGTGGAAATATTATCTCAACATGACGATATTTTATTTGCCGAGCCTAACTGGAAGCGTTACCCCAGTGCTGCGCCTGTGATTAATGATCCTTTATATCCCTCTCAGTGGCATTATGAAACGATTAATGTGCCTCAAGCTTGGCAGGCTTTGGGCAGTTTAGGCAGTGACAGTGTCGTTGTGGCGGTCATCGATACTGGGGTGCTTACCGCGCACCCAGATTTAGCACCTAATTTAATTGCTGGTTATGACTATGTCAGTAGTGGGTTTGGGGAAGAAGATAGTGATGCTAACGATCCAGGCGATAAATCGATTAATGGCCAGCGCAGCAGTTTTCACGGTACTCATGTTGCTGGCACGATTGCCGCTGCGGCAAACGACATAGGGGGAACAGGCGTCGCACCCAAGGTAAAAATCATGCCGGTGCGGGTATTAGGCCAAGGGGGTGGTTTTAGTAGTGATATCATTGCCGGAGTGTGCTTTGCCGCGCAACTTGATAAAAACAATCAATCCGCCTGTAAGAATAATAATAGTTCGAGTATTGCGGCCGATATTATTAATTTAAGCTTAGGTGGCCTAGGATTTTCGGCTATTGAACAAACTATTTATGATGCGGTTATAGAGCAAGGTATTATCGTGATCGCGGCCGCAGGCAATGAATCTAGCGCAGAGCCTAAGTATCCCGCTGCTTATGATAAAGTTATTTCGGTTGCGGCTATTGGGCAAACCCTAGCCGCTGCGAGTTATTCTAACTTTGGTGCCAGCATTGATGTCGCGGCACCCGGTGGCGATTTTTCCGTGGATAGTGGTGTGCTTAGCAGTTGGGGGGATGATCTTAGTGGCCCTACGGTACTGACTTATGGTTCTTTGCAAGGTACTTCTATGGCAGCACCTCATGTCGCTGGGGTAGCCGCATTGATGAAGTCGGCAAAAGCGAGCTTGACCCATGTTGAATTTTTGACCTTATTAAATGCTGGCAGTTTAACCCACGACTTAGGTGCGCAAGGGCGAGATGATATCTTTGGCCACGGCTTAATCGATGCTCACAAAGCGCTTTTACAAGTACAGCAGAATTCTGAACCACAGATTTTAAGTTCCAATAATAATTTGTTGTTTAATGTCAGCCAATCTAATTTGCGCTTTATCTTAAGCGCTGGTGGGGTTGACTCTGAAGAAGAATTAGGGGACATCATCGTGCAAGTTGTCGGCGCGGATAAAGACAATGGGGATAGTTGGTTAACCTTAGATAAAACGTCAGGCTTGGGTACTTTTACCGCCAGTACTAGTCGTGTTGGTTTAACTGAAGGTCGGTATAACGCGGCTATTGTGGTGAGCTCTTCAAGGCAAGAAGTGGAAGATTTATCTATCTCTGTGACGTTGCAAATAGGTAATGCTGAATTATCAGCTAATGCTGGGGTTCAGTATGTTTTGTTAGTTGATGAAAATGCTGAAGTGAACCAAGCGGGGGCATTAGTGACTGCGGGAGGCAGTTCAGGAACAATAGCCCAGCAAGGTGAATATCATTATCAAGTATATAACTTGAAAAAGGGACGCTATACGGTTTCTACCGGCTCGGATTTAGATCTCGATAATATTATTTGTGATGCCGGTGAATCCTGTGGCCAATACCCTATCTTAGGTGAGCCTAAAATTATTACGATTTCAGAAGATCAGCCTCATGTAGAGGTTAATATGAGTGTGAATTATATGTCTATAGGAAGATCAAATATGAGTACTTATTCTTCAATCCCCAGAAGTATTAAACCTATTGATAAGCAACCGATAATAGCGGCTGATAAAAAACTGACAACGACGATATTGAAGACAAAGAATGGGCAATAGCTTTATGAAGGTTAACACTTTAATCAGCAATGTTATGACGATCGTTTTGACTGTTTTTATGACAAGCTGTGGCTCGCAACCCGCGAGTGAGGGTTATGCGGTGCCGAAGAGTTTCCATAGCCAGCAGTGCTATCTAACCCAAGGAGAAAGTTATATCTGGCTAGAGCAAGAAGATGAATGGCTAGCATTACCTGCGGCTATTAGGCAGCAAATGAAATCTACAGCGATTAATTGGTTAGCAGAGAATGTATTCATTGTCAGTATGGGTCAAAAGCCGAGTGCAGGGTATGGTATAAAACTCAGTAATTGGTTATTAGAACAGCATCATTGGCAGGTGACCCGCATTACTCATGATCCTGAGCCCGGTAGCCTACAAGCGATGATGATCAGTTCACCCTGCGTACTGGTTAAAATCCCGAAAACGATAAAATCGTTCAGTTTAAAAAATGAGCAAGACCAGGTCTTGGGTCGCTGGCCGTATTAATCCTTACGCTTAATAAATAAAACTAGCGCTATCTGTATTCTTAGGGACAGTTTAGAATGGCATTAAGATAGTTGATGAATTAAAGATAAGTTATGGCCATTATTTTAGGCATTGACCCCGGCTCGCGAATTACTGGTTATGGGGTGATTAATGCTGTTGGGCAAAAAATAGAATACATAGCCAGTGGTTGCATCCGGATCACAGAAAAAGAACTCCCCGAGCGCTTAGGGCAAGTTTTTTCTGGGGTTAATGAAATTATTGAAACCTATTGCCCACAACAATTTGCTATTGAGCAAGTCTTTATGGGTAAGAATGCCGATTCCGCACTGAAGCTGGGTCAAGCGCGAGGGGTGGCCATCGTTGCCGCCGTGCAGCATCAATTACCGGTAGCAGAATATGCTGCACGAGCAGTGAAGCAGGCCGTAGTCGGTAAAGGCAGTGCAGAAAAAGCACAAGTTCAATATATGGTTCAACTGTTATTAAAGTTACCTGGTAAACCTCAAGAGGATGCGGCCGATGCATTGGCTATTGCGATTACTCATGCCCATACCCGTGCGAGCTTAGTTGCGAATGCGGGAGTGCGTAAATTTAGTCGTGGTCGCATGCGCTAAAGATAGCTGTTAATCTAGCGTTTTTAAATCTTAGAGTAAGAAGTACAGAGAATGATTGGACGTTTGAGCGGTGTGTTGATAGAAAAACAAGCTCCAGATCTACTGATTGATGTCAACGGCGTTGGTTACGAAGTTCAAGCGCCTTTATCGAGTTTCTTAGAACTGGGCCCAGTGGGTAGCAAGGTTATCTTATTAACCCATTTGGCGGTGCGCGAAGATGCACAATTATTATACGGTTTTAGTGACAAAATGCAGCGCACTATGTTTCGTACCTTAATCAAGGTGAGTGGTGTTGGCCCTAAATTAGCCTTGGGTATATTATCCAGTATGGATGCCGATACCTTCGCGCGTTGCATTCAAAATCATGAAGTAACGGCATTAACTAAGTTACCGGGTGTGGGTAAAAAAACCGCAGAACGTTTGATTGTTGAAATGCAAGATCGTTTGAAAGAATGGCAAACACAAGCACCGTTATGGGCTGCTATTGATCAGTCTGAAACCGACAATCGTAATCACTTATTAGCCGAAGCGGAAGCCGCACTGATTTCTTTAGGTTATAAACCGCAAGAAGCCAGCAAGATGCTGAGCAATATGCCGGCTGACATTGAAAGCTCAGAAGACATGATTCGCCGTGCTTTAAAAGGCATGATGTAGTCGTTTAGCTTACTCATCCATCTGCACAAGCAGACCTAGCAAAACAGATGATTAAAAAAATTGAACTATTTACTCGCGGAAATATCCTATGATCGAAAGTGATCGCTTTATAAGTGCGACACCGAGTGCGACATCCATGGACCATGGCCTAGCGCCAAAGCGTGAAGATAAGCAAGACCGAGCGATTCGTCCAGATACGCTCGAAGATTATCGTGGTCAGCCAGCGGTAAGAGAGCAGATGGAAATTTTTATTGGTGCTGCTCGTGCCCGTGAAGAAGCGTTAGACCATACCTTGGTATTTGGCCCTCCCGGGTTAGGTAAAACGACCTTGGCCAATATCATAGCCCACGAAATGGGTGCTGATATTAAAAGTACCTCTGGACCCGTATTAGAAAAGGCAGGGGACTTGGCAGCTATGCTGACCAATCTTGAAGAAGGGGATGTACTTTTTATTGATGAAATTCATCGCTTAAGTCCAGCGGTAGAAGAAGTATTGTATCCGGCGATGGAAGATTATCAGCTGGATATCATGGTCGGAGAAGGGCCTGCAGCCCGCTCGATTAAGTTGGACTTGCCGGCATTTACTTTGGTAGGGGCGACAACCCGAGCAGGTTTGTTAACCTCTCCATTACGTGACCGATTCGGTATCGTGCAACGTTTAGAGTTTTATAATATCGCCGATTTATCCCACATAGTGGCCAGATCGGCGCGTTTGATGGGATTAGATTCTGAGTCAGAGGGGGCGGCTGAAATTGCCCGTCGTTCACGGGGAACGCCTCGAATCGCTAATCGACTTTTACGCCGGGTGCGGGATTACGCGCAAGTAAAAGGGGATGGTATTATCACCAAGGCTAGCGCTGATGCCGCCTTGAATATGTTGAATGTCGATAGCCAAGGCTTTGATCATATGGATCGACGTTTATTATTGGCCTTGTTAGAGAAATTTGATGGTGGCCCAGTTGGGGTTGATAGTTTGGCGGCGGCTATTAGTGAAGAGCGCGATACCATTGAAGATGTATTAGAGCCTTATTTGATTCAGCAAGGTTATATGATACGTACACCACGAGGACGAATGGCGACTAAGCTCGCTTATCGTCATTTTGATTTGCCAGAGCCTACAGCAGATTAAGCTGGTAAATTAAAGCTATATAAATAAGAAATAAGTAAACAAATAAGAAACATTAGGGGAATATTGTGGAACAAGTATCCATCGAACAATCCATGTCGGTTTTCTCGTTAATTGCCAATGCCAGTTTTGTGGTACAGCTAGTCATGCTGCTATTGGTATTAGCATCTGTTGCATCCTGGGTGATTATTGTACAGCGTTGGCGTTTGCTGGCCGCGACTCGTGAACAGCTTAATGAATTTGAGCAACGTTTTTGGTCAGGTATCGATTTAAATCAGCTGTATAAAGAGTGTCAGCATAATCCTGAGCCAATCGGTGTGGAAAATGTATTCACTAGTGGTTTAAAAGAGTTTGGTAAATTAAGTAAGCAATCTCCTAATGAACCCGATACGATTATGGAAGGTACTCAGCGCGCCATGCGTATTGCCATTAGTCGTGAAACTGAAGTATTAGAAAATCACCTTTCATTCTTAGCGACCGTTGGTTCTACTAGTCCTTATATTGGTCTGTTTGGGACTGTATGGGGGATTATGCACTCCTTTCAGGGCTTGGCAATGATGAAACAAGCGACTATTGCGTCGGTCGCGCCGGGGATTTCTGAAGCCTTAATCGCTACCGCTATGGGGCTATTAGCTGCGATCCCGGCGGTTATTTTTTATAACCGCTTTACCAATCGCTTAGAGCAGATGGTGACGGGGATGCAAACCTTTGGCGAAGAGTTTTCTTCAATCTTGTATCGTCAAACCCATAGAATGAAACAGCAGAAAAAAGGTAGCGAATAATGCCTGGGGTATCACCACTCGCCCCTCCTGGTGGGGCAAAGCGTAAGCCGATGGCTGAAATCAATGTTGTGCCTTACATTGATGTGATGTTGGTATTGTTGATTATCTTTATGGTAACGGCACCTATGTTAAATCAAGGGGTTGATGTTGATCTACCCAATGTTGATGCCAACCCTGTTGCCGTAGAAGATGATGAGAATCAGCTTATCGTATCGGTATCGGCTAAAGGTTTATATTATTTAGAGCGTGGCACGGATGATCCCAAAGCGATGGCGCTGGTGGATATCCAAAAATACCTAGCGACCTTGTTGAAAACTCAACCGAAAACCGATGTATTGGTGCGCGGTGATGAAAACGTGCCTTATGGGGTTGTGGTTGCCTTAATGGGGGCGTTGCAAAATGCAGGGGCCGCTTCTGTGGGGTTAATTACTGAAGCTCCTGATCCCAAAGTAGGCTTATAAGCATGTGGAAAAAGTTGCTCGACCCCCATGGTTATGGTCTAGCGATCATTGTGGCGCTTGCCTTGCATATTGTCATTATTATGCTTTTTGCTATTCAGTGGCCGGAAGATAAGCGCCAAGTTGCGGAACCGACGCCAAAGAATATTCAAGCTAAAGTGATTCAAATTGAAAACAAGCAGGTGCAGCAACGAAAGCTAGCTGAACAAAAGCGTGTAGAAAAAAACAAACGAGACCAGAGGCGTCGGCAAGAAGCGCAGCGCAAGAAAAAGCTAGCGCAGCAAAAAGCGGCAAAAGACAAGGCGCGAAAAGAAAAAGCGGCACAAGCTAAGGCAAAAAAACTGGCGGATAAGAAGCAAGCTGATAAGAAAAAGGCCGCCGAATTAAAAGAAAGAGAATTAAAAGAAATAGCTAAAAAGAAAGCGTTAGCGCAACAAGAAGAACAATTGGCTTTTGAGCGTGAGCAAGAAGAAAAGCTATTGGAAGCTCTAGCTATAGAAGAGCAGCAGCGTTCAATGGAAAAAGCCTTGGCTGACGAACTGCAGGCGCAAAAAAATGTCGCGATAACTAACGATGTAGTCGCGCAAATACAGGCGAAAATCTATCGTACCTGGCGTTATCCTCCTAGTGCTCGTCCTGATATGACGGTTATTGTGAAGATACAGCTGGTACCAACGGGGGAGGTCATTAATGTAACGCTTACTCGAGGCAGTGGTAATGAAGCAGTTGACCGCTCTGTTATTTCTGCAATAAAACGTGCACAGCCTTTACCTGTGCCCAAAGATATTCGTTTATTTGAGCGACAATTTAGAAATTTCAGTATGGAATTCAGTCCTAAGGATGCAGTGTGGTAATGAAGTTAATGATACGAGTGTTATTTTTCAGTCTACTGGCTTTGCAGGCAAGAGCCGAGCTGGTTATTGAAATTACCCAGGGTAAACAAAGCGCGATTCCAATGGCAGTGGTACCCTTTAAGTGGAAGGGCGCTTCAGCGTTACCCGAAAACGTTGCGCAGATCGTTGCTAATGATCTTGGCCGCAGTGGTTATTTTAAAACCTTGGCGCAAACAGAGATGTTGAGCTTGCCTAATAGTGAAGAAGAAGTATTTTATCGCGATTGGGAACTATTAAAGCAAGACTATTTGGTTGTCGGTGAAATCACAGAAGATAGTCGAGGGGGTTATGTTATCAATTTTAAGTTGATTGATGTGAATACTCGCACCGCCTTGATGAACCAAAAATTAACTGGTGGTGCTTCGGCCTTAAGAGATATCGCGCATTTTATGAGCGATCGTATTTTTGCTGCGTTAACTGGGCTACCTGGCGCATTCTCGACTAAGTTGGTTTATGTCACTACCAATCGAGAACGTACCCAGTTTAACTTGAATTATGCTGACGCTGATGGGGCTCGTGAACAAAAAATCTTCTCTTCTAAGCAGCCTATTATTTCACCCTCTTGGTCGGCGGATGGTAAAAAAATTGCCTATGTCAGCTTTGAAAATGAACGTAGTGAAATATATATTCAAGAAATAGCCAGTGGCAAGCGTGAAAAAATAGCGTCTTTTAAAGGGTCGAATAGCGCCCCAGCTTTTTCTCCAGATGGGACAAAGATGGCTATGGTGCTTTCGCGTAATGGCAATCCAGATATCTATGTTATGGACCTAGCGTCTCGCAAGCTGGATCGAATAACTAAGCATTATGGTATTGATACCGAACCGCAGTGGATGCCAGATGGAAAAAATCTTATCTTCACATCGAGTCGCGTCGGTAAACCACAAATATATAAGGTGTCGTTAACCGACCGTAGACCCAAAAGAATTACCTTTGAAGGGGACTATAATGCGCGTGCCCGTATTACCCCGGATGGGCGTAAGATGGTAATGGTACATAAGGATAATGGGAACTTTCATATTGCTACGCAGAATATGAAAACAGGGATTTTACAAGTTTTAACCTCAGATACTCAGTTGGATGAATCTCCTAGTGTTGCGCCGAATGGAAGTATGGTAGTTTATGCAGC
>CAXIBC010000007.1:0-59020 GCA_964022115.1 uncultured Oleispira sp.
GAAGATGGTATCCCCAAGGGGATTCGAACCCCTGTTACCGCCGTGAAAGGGCGGTGTCCTAGGCCTCTAGACGATGGGGACGTCTTGCTAATCAACGGCGCGCATTCTATGGAGGATACGCTTTTGAGTCAACCCCTTTTTTTCGTCTAAACTAATTAAATAGCAATTAACTTAATTTCAGCTCATAAAATGGGTTCGAGGGGCTAATGTCAACGATTACACTGATTTTAATCATTATCATGATTTGCTTAATTTGCTTATCTTGCTTGTGGTTTATCCAAGTAAAACGTCAACGCGCCATTGAAAGAGCTCGAAAGTCAGCGCTATACAATTCTAGAATTACTCAATTACATGAAATTTCTGTCACCATTGCCCACTTCCTGGACGACCAACTCATTCTGTTTTTGGCCAATCGAATCATTCACACCATTCACCAGCTGAATATAAACAAGCTGACACCCGCCCCTCATAGCGTGCAAGTCTTTGCTCAAGCACAAGACTGGATCAAAGACCCAGGAGCGCTGCGCACCCTCGCAAGCGCAACCCCAGAAGAAAGTCGACCAAAACAGCTCTCTCTACTGAAAGCCATTGTCGGCCACATTCGTGAAAGCCTACAAGAGCACAAACTTACCACCAATGACGCCCAGCAGCTGGTGAAAATGGCCAAGCTGGGTAAGATCAAATCCTCCTATTACCACAATCAAAAGCTCGCTAATGAAAGTTTACAGCAAGGGGATTTAAAATATGGACTGCTATTACTGCATCGAATCAAATCCCTGCTAAAAGGAGCACCTCATCTTGATAATGAATTAAAACAACAATTAATAGCCTGCAATAATCAAATTGATGAAATCCAAAAAGCTCTCGACGAGCAAGCACCCAGCAAGCAAAGCGAAAATAAAGACAGTAAACGCTTAGCCGATGAGTTTGATAAACTTGAAGCCCAACAACAAGATTGGCAGAAGAAGCAACTGTACGACTAAAATAATAAATCAATTTTTGGCTAGGATAATCTAACTAGAAAGCTACCTGCAGGAGGCTGGTCATGTGGTCAAAGCTAAATACCAACCTCGCTTTTAAAGTAGCACTCTATACCGTGCTAACCGCCGCGCTCTTTGGATTATTAATAGGCAGCTATCAGACCTGGTCAAGCTTCCAAGATCGCAAGCAGCGCACCCATCAAGCCATCGAAACCTTGGTAGCAATAACAAAGCCTTCCATCAGTCTAGCGACTTATAATTACAATACACTTTTGAACCAACAACTTATTGCTGGACTTGCAGCCCACCCTGAAATAAGCAATGCCACGATAACTGACATCAAAGGCAGTGAAATTGCGATTGCGAGCACAACCCAGGTATGCAATTCGTCTAATTTGAATACTTTTTTACACGGCAGCAATAATCAATACGAGTTCCCACTTAACTATCATAATACACCTCTCGGAAAATTAACCATTGAGCTGGATCACTGCAAGCTGACAAATCTCTTTTTCATCGAAGTTAAACAAAATCTGATATCTAGCATCATCCTAAGCATTATCATTGCCTTATTTATTTATATTATCTTTTATCAGTTGGTAAGTTTGCCGCTTTCCAAACTCGTACAGCAACTGCAAAAAATTGATCCTAGCTCGATTGAATTTACCCAGTTAAAATATTTCCATAGCCCAAGAAAGGACGAGATTGGCTTATTGATCAACCACTTTGCCAAGCTACTACACACAACTCACGACCATATAAGTCGCTTAAAGTCAGCCGAGCAGACTATTAATAGTTATTCTACTGACTTAGAAGGTTTGGTTAATAAAAGAACAAAAGCGCTAACCGGCATAAATAGGCAATTAAAAGAAGTAAACCAAGAACTAGAGCAATCTAAAAAACTTTCAGAGCAGCTTAATTTGAGCCAACTGAAACTGTTAACTGGGTTTAGCCAAGAACTTAATTCTCCAATTAGCTCGACCATAGAATTACTTTCTAGCGCCCAGCTGCAATGTAAAATCAGCGCAGAACAGACGCGCATTCAAACCGCCATCAAACAAAATACAACCATTGCTTCTTTATTATCAGAACTTGAATACTTTGCCAACTTAAGAAATAGTTTTGATTTACAGCAGGCCAGCCCTCTATCCTTGATTACTATACTCAATACACTTGAGCAAAAAATTCGCCAGCAAGCGCCTCGGTTAATCATAGATATAAAATACGCTGACTCATTCTCCAGTAGCCACATAGGCAATACACTTTGCCTTGAACAACTGCTCTATAATTTAATCGCCAATGCCTTCCAATATAGCAATGAAGAAACATTAAAAGTTAGTTTAGCGGAAGCCGATCAAAGCATACTCATCAACCTATCGGCCCACGACCTTCACATACCACAATCCGGCCTAGAACTGATGATACTGCCCTTCAGCCCGCCGCCCCATTCACAGCTAACAACCCTAGGTCTAGGGTTTGCTAATGACCTAGCTGAGTTATTGGCTGGTCAAATACAGCTAGCCGTCAACTCACAAAATGAGCATGAAATATCCCTCAAACTGCCTTTACTTTCTAGTGACGAGCAATTAAAAACCATTCGCAACCTGCTCCCTAGTGGTGGCATTCGCATCAATATCAAGCAGCCGTTGATTGCCAACTTAACCCTCAAGCTGCTAGAAACTTGGCAGCTTCCTTTCCAGACTTCTGCCTTGTGTAGCCCCAACCCCGTCCTTCTCATTACCGACCAGCCATCGACTGAAAAGGATACGGGTTTCGTTATAGGCTTAGGCTCTAGCTTTGCAGGCAAAGAATTTTTAAACGATATAAACTTACTTGCACTAGAAGATTTTAATGAAGGGGTTTTATTTAGTCTTATCTGTACCGCTTGCTTGAAGATCCAAGACGAGCAAATGCCAACACAAGTCAGCAATGTATTGATTGTGGAAGATAACGCTATTAACCGCATGTTAAGTCAGCGCTTTTTAAAGAACCTAAATACCAACATTGATATGGCCGAAGACGGCCGCGAAGCTTTAGTGCTGTGTAATAGCAAGAAATTTGATTTAATATTTATGGATTGCCAAATGCCTGTTATGGATGGTTTCCAAGCGACTCGGCAAATCAGGCGATCTCATATCAATCAACTTACACCGATTATCGCACTCACAGGCCTAGACTCAGAAAATGAGCGCCAAGCCTGCCTGCAGGCCGGCATGAACGATTTTATCACCAAACCCTATACTCAAGAGCAGCTGCATAACGCACTGCTGCAATGGCTAGCAATAGAAGATTAATTCCTAGCACTGGTATTCATACCACTACGGGTTACAAACATCATTTACTCAATAGCGCGAGCATGGTATTTAATTTATCTCGCAACTCCAATAGCGGCTGCACATCCACCTCAGACTGACACAATAACGCATTAGGAATGCTGCTTGCCTGCGCCCTTAGTTCACAACCTTGGGTCGTTAAGCTCACTAGAACCTTACGCTCATCCTCTTCGCTACGCTGGCGCATCAATAACCCTTTACCCTCCATTCGTTTCAGCAAGGGAGTAACCGTTCCGGTATCCAGTTTCAAGCGCTCCGTCAGATAGCTGATTGTTACCTGACGATCCCCCTGCTCCCACTCCTGCCATAAAAGCAACATCACAAGATATTGAGGATAAGTGAGACCCAACGGCTTGAGCAAAGGGGTATAGCTCTGAGTCACCCTACGCGACAAGCTATATAAGCTAAAACACAGCTGATTATCGAGATGCAGTTCTGGCAATGCTTCTATCGGCGGCAAAGAATCCACTGGTAAATCGGCCATAGCTATCCTTGCAGCGCCTTTTCGATATCAGCCTTTAAGGCTTCTGGCTTAGTTGTAGACGCATAACGAACGACCTTACCTTGCTTATTCACTAAAAATTTAGTGAAGTTCCATTTAATCTTTTTCGTCCCCAAAACCCCAGGCGCACTCGCCTTCAATTCCTGATACAAGGGGGCCGCATTGTCGCCATTCACTTCAATTTTAGAAAACATCGGAAAACTAACGCCATAATTTTTTTGGCAAAAACTGGCAATCTCTGCGTCCGCGCCTTTTTCCTGTTCACCGAATTGATTACAAGGAAATCCCAATACGACCAATCCTTGATCCTTATATTCGTTATACAGGGCTTCTAAGCCTTCATATTGATTGGTAAAACCACATTGACTGGCCGTATTAACAATCAATACAACCTGACCTTCATATTGAGATAGATCGTGATCAATGCCCGAAAGCAAAGGCATTTGTTTATTTAATATCGACATACCCGTGTCCCTTATATTTATCATATTTATCGAAACTATATTGTGCAAAATACATTAGCTCAGAAAGCCTATGAAAGCAAATCAATCCCCCTCAGGCGCGTCCTCACCCGGCTGAACCAATTTAATCGCCGCCGAATTAATGCAATACCTCAGCCCTGTAGGTGCTGGGCCATCCGGAAAAACGTGCCCGAGATGGGCGTCACAGCGACGACAAACCACTTCGGTTCGAATCATAAAATTACTCACGTCCTTTTTTTCCTCTACGGCTTCTTCAGAAGCCGTTTGGCTAAAGCTGGGCCAGCCACAACCGGCATCAAATTTAGCTTGGGATTCAAATAATACTTCACCGCAGCAGATACATTGATACTGCCCCGACGCAGTACAATCATGATACTTACCACTAAAGGGACGTTCAGTGCCTTTTTCTTGGGTAACATAATAGCTTTCGTCATCCAATATCTCGGCCCATTCTTCTGGGGTCTTCACAATTTTATCTTTACCTGAACTCATTATTTATTACTCACTTGCTATCTCTGTAAATCTTCATCATTCAAGGGTATCATTAGCCGTTTATTATTTTTTGACTTTTTTTACCTTATTAAGGCGGAATGTGTTCCATGCAGGATATTCTCAAATCCAACAAACTGGCTAATGTTTTTTACGACATCCGTGGGCCCGTTGCGCATGCCGCCAAGAAAATGGAAGAGGATGGCCACCGTATTCTTAAATTGAATATTGGCAACCCAAAACCCTTTGGCCTAGATGCACCGGAAGAAATAATTCAAGATGTCATTCTAAATCTACCTGATTCAGAAGGTTATTGCGATTCAAAAGGTTTATTTTCTGCCCGTAAAGCGGTCATGCAATATAGCCAGCAAAAAGGGATTAAAGACGTCAGCATCGAAGATATTATATTAGGCAATGGTGTTAGCGAACTGATTGTTATGTCGATGCAAGGTTTGCTAAATAGCGGCGACGAAGTATTAATCCCATCTCCTGACTACCCTCTTTGGACGGGCGCAGTTAGCCTAGGCGGTGGCACCCCAGTTCATTATCATTGCGATGAACAGTCCAACTGGTTCCCTGATATGGATGATATTCGTAAAAAAGTGAATAACAATACCAAAGCCTTGGTCTTGATTAATCCCAACAACCCAACGGGCGCCGTCTATCCAGATGAAGTGCTATTAGAATTAATTCAGATTGCGCGCGAACATAACTTGATCGTATTTTCCGATGAGATTTACGATAAAATTTTATTTGATGGTGCAACTCATACTTCTACTGCGTCACTCGCCGATGATTTGTTATTCATTACCTTTAATGGTTTATCTAAGAATTATCGCCTTGCCGGTTTCCGCGCAGGCTGGATGATCATTAGTGGTGCCAAGCATAAAGCGAAAGACTACATAGAAGGCTTAGAAATGCTGGCTTCTATGCGTTTATGCGCCAACGTACCTTCGCAACATGCGATTCAAACATCCCTGGGTGGCTACCAAAGTATCGACGATCTTGTGGCGCCGGGTGGCAGAATCTATGAGCAGCGCAATATTGCTTACCAAGCGCTAAATAGCATCCCTGGTATAAGCTGTACTAAGCCGATGGGCGCCCTTTATTGCTTCCCTAAAATCGATATCAAAAAATTCAATATTTATAATGACGAACGCATGGTATTGGATTTATTGGAGCAGCAAAAAATATTAATTGTCCACGGTACCGCCTTCAATTGGTCACAGCCGGATCATTTTCGCGTTGTCTTTTTACCGCGCCCAGAAGACTTAACACTAGCGCTGGATAAGATGGGGCAATTTTTCTCTTCTTATAAGCAGCTTTAAATTAGTATGCTCGACGTTCATATTGATGACTTTTTTAAAGACTGTGCCGTTATCTTATTGCACGGCTTTAAATACTTTCCAACCAAGCAGATATTATACGTCGAGGATATTTGTGGCCCCGATGATGCCGATGAATTTGGCCTTCATAGCCCAAGGCACTTAGCGGCCTTGGGGGCTATTATTTGGTTAAAAGAAGAAGGTTACATTCGCTTTAGCGAAATAGATCGTCAAGAATCCGTGGATGAGTTCGTCTTAGCAGGCAAAGCCTTCACTCGGCTTTTGACCGCCGATACTGCCGACCCGACTACCAGCTTGGCGCAAAAAATTGAATTTGCCCGTTTGCAAGGTGACTCTTCGTCTCTGGCTCGCCTTATGCGTGGGCATTTTTTAACCCGCTAACCTTTAATCATACGCACTAACCTAGCAACTCCCTCAGCGGCCTAGCATCAATTTTTTACTCAGTTTCGCAAAAAAATGGTATTTTTTTGCAGAATACCCTTTTCTTAATAGTACTTCCTGATAAGATAGGAATGGTTATCATTTACTAAATAGAGGCATTCTCATGCGTTCTTTACTTCTGACCGTTTTACTTGTTTGCTCAAGCCTCGCCCCTACGCACGCTTTTGCCGAGCAAGTTAATATCTATTCTTTTCGTCAGCCATTTCTGATCGAACCGATTTTGGCCGAGTTCAGTAAAAGCACGGGCATTAAAACCAAGGTCATCTTTGCTAAAAAAGGACTAATACAACGCCTAAAGCGTGAAGGTGAGCTCTCCCCAGCCGATATTGTATTGACCTCAGATTTCAGCAAGTTATTGCAATTGAAAGAAGAAGGTCTTAGCCAAAGCTTTGAACTGAGCCATGTACTTAATACCAACATCCCTAGCCAATACCGTGATACCGATAACAACTGGCTGGCACTCACCAAACGCGTTCGCAACGTATATTCTTCAAAAGAAAGAATGGGAGATCTGAGCCATATCCGCTATGAAGATTTAGCCAATAAAGAATTTAGTGGTCGTATTTGTACTCGTTCTGGCAAACACCCTTACAATCTAGGCTTAGTCGCTTCCATGATCGCGCATCATGGTGAAGCAGAAACTGAGAACTGGCTAAGAAACGTTAAAACCAACTTGGCTCGCAAGCCTCAAGGTAATGATCGCGCCCAAGTAAAAGCCATTAAAGAAGGTTTGTGTGATATTTCTTTAGGTAACAGCTATTACTTAGGTAAGATGCTACAAGATCCAAATCAAGTTGCTTGGGCTAATGCCGTGAACTTGAACTTCCCTAACCAAAAAGACCGTGGTTCTCACATCAACGTATCGGGTGCCGTCATCGCCAAATACGCACCGAATAAACAAGCCGCTCAGCAGCTATTAGAATTCCTTTCCGCGAACCAAGCTCAAAACCTATACGCTGAATTGAATATGGAATACCCAGTATCACCAAGCGCTAAGCCATCAACCTTAGTTCAAAGCTGGGGCGCATTCAAATCAGATAGCCTGCCTCTAGTAGAAATTGCTAAAAATCGTCAGTTGGCATTAAAACTCATCGATAAGGTACATTTTGATTTATAATCATCGGCTTAATTATGATTGCTATCTAAAAGTAACCTCTGAATGAAAGTAAAATCCAATACTAGCCCGCATCTTGCGGGCTTAATCATGTCTACCTGTACAGCAATCATCTGCCTAATCATGCTATTGCCAATAGCAGCGCTCATTATTGAATCCACTGCTGGGGGCTTTTCCTCAATAGACAGTGAATTGGATACTACGTTTAATGATTTAGCCGATACGGTTTTACTCCAATACATTCAAAATAGCTTAACCATTGTTAGCGAGACATTATTCTTTGCCTGCTTATTTGCCATCGCCCCGGCTTGGTGGTGCGCCCATTACGAATTTAGCGGGCGTAAATACCTTCAATGGATGATGATTTTTCCACTGGCTATTCCAGCCTATATTTCGGCCTATATTTATACCGACACTCTAGATTATGCCGGCCCGATTCAGTCTTCATTAAGAGCAATATTTCACTGGCAGTCCCCTCAAGATTATTGGTTCTTCGATATTCGCAGTCATTGGGGAGCAAGCCTTATGCTAGGACTAGCACTCTACCCTTATATTTTTTTATTGCTTCGTAATGCTTTTGAGCAACGCTCCCAAAGTTTGATTGAAGCCGCTCAAATCCTCGGCGCCAGCGAACGAAAAATTTTTTGGACTATCCATATCCCCTTGGCCCGCCCGGCCCTTGCTATCGGCTGCACCTTAGTTGCAATGGAATCTCTTGCAGATTATGGCACAGTGCAACTTTTTGCCATCAATACCTTAACCACAGCAATTTATGATAGCTGGCTAGTCTATGGTAGCCTTGCAAGCGCAGCCAAAATTTCGTGTTTAACCTTATTATTCGTTATTACCTTAGTAATTTTTGAAAAAAATAGCCGTAAAAAACAACGGCATTTTGATAGTCGCGGTGGTAAACCATGCGTGAAAGTTAAAGCCAGTAGAAGCAAGGTCTCTTTTATCTGGTTGATATGCGGCGCTATTTTCAGCCTTGGTTTTATCATCCCAGTTGCAATACTGATAAGCTATTGCCTAGATTATTGGGCTGCGAACTCCAATAGTATTATTCTTATTCATAGTCAAAGTACCTTTCTACTCGCGTTATCAGCAGCTTTTATAACCGTCTTATTGGCCATACTATTCAATAGCCAGCAAAGGTTTCAACCAACGCCTCACAATCAACTAAAACTCAGTCTTTCTTCTTTAGGTTATGCGATACCTGGCACTGTTCTGGCCATTGGTATTCTCATCCCACTGGGGCAATTAGATATTTGGAGCAACCATTTCATACAATGGTTAGGGTTTGATAAGGTCGGCTTAATTTTCTCCGGCACTGGCTTTGCGTTGATACTGGCCTTTGTCATTCGTTTCGCTGCCATCAGCAACGGCAGTATTCAAGCGGCCTATAAGCAGATGCCCAATAATTTAGATGACGCCTCGACCTTATTAAAAGCATCAAAACTAAAAACCTTTACCCACATTCATTTACCCATAATGCGCCCTGCCATTATCTCAGCCTTTTTATTGGTCTTTATTGAATGCGTAAAAGAACTTCCTGCCTCGCTATTATTACGCCCTTTTGATTTTGAAACCTTAGCAACTTATGTTTATCAATACGCTTCAGATGAGCAACTTGAATACGCAGCGTCTGCAGCCCTGCTTATCATCTTAGTAAGTCTAATTCCTATATTACTGCTCAGCCGCAGTCAAAAGATGCAATAAAGAGACTGAAATATGGCTTTACCCATGAACAACCTAGCCCATGTGAATGCCGTTGAACTAACCAACCTCAAGGTTAAATTAGGCACTACCGATATATTGCAAGACCTTAGCTTTAATTTAGCGGCAGGGGAAATATTATGCCTACTAGGGCCTAGCGGCTGCGGTAAAACAACCGCATTAAAAGCCCTTGCCGGCTTAATCACTCCTCAATCAGGCCAGATTGAGGTATTTGGTAAAACCGTTTTCTCTGACAATAATATTAATGTAAGTGCTAAGCAGCGCTCTATTGGTTTTATATTTCAAGACTATGCGCTATTTCCACACATGACCATTGGTCAAAACATAGGCTATGGATTAAGCGAACTGACAAATAGCGATAGGCAACAGCGCATCGAAGAAGCCTTATCACTGGTTGAATTGTCGAACTTTCAACAACGCTACCCCCATGAGTTATCAGGGGGGCAGCAGCAACGCATTGCCGTCGCACGAGCACTCGCCCCAAAACCACAATTAATCTTAATGGATGAGCCTTTCTCTAACATTGATGGCCAAGTCAAACGTCGCATGATGGCCGATTTGCGCACTTTATTAAAAAGCCATAATATCAGTTGTATTTTTGTTACCCATGCGAAAGAAGAGGCTTTTGCTTTTGCTGATAAAACCGCAGTCATGACCGCAGGCAGCATTGCTCAGCTCGACACCCCGACTAAGGTATTTAATCAGCCCAAAAACTTAGCCGTTGCCCATTTTATGGAATCTGGCAACCTCGCGAGCCTTCACCACTGCCAGCAAGTATTAGATAAGGTCGATCATCAATGGCCAAAAGATCTAGATAACTCGGGCTATTGGTTATTCAAACCCCAGCACCTAAAGGTTATGAGAAGCCGACAAAATACCGGCATTCACTTACTCGATACGACCTATATAGGTAGAGGTTATCAGTACCATATCAATATCCAGTTGGATAAAAATGATGCAAGCAAGTCGATAACTTGGAAAGCTGAAAGTGAACACCCTTTTGATCTGACCATTGGTGATAGCTTATCCCTTGAGTATTCGCAATCGCCACATTGGCTACTAAATTAATTCAGGGTTAACCTAAAAGGGCCAGATTAGTCTATAATCCATAGACATATTACTGACACAATTATTGGTGGAATGGTTATTAATAGCAGTCATTTATTACAACTACTTGTTTTGCTTTGCACAACATTAATAACCAGCTTGCCTATATATGCTGAAACTCCTACGCAAAATATTAATATTTTGCCGAGTGATCAGCAGCGTAATGTTGGCCCTGGTATTGTATGGATAGAAGATAGCCGTGGGGATTTATCGTTTGAGCAGGTAAGAACCTTACCAAATAATCATTTTAACCCAGCTTCTCAGTATACCTTTAACCAAGGTTATACTTCCTCCAGCTATTGGCTAAAATTCAACCTAGAGTTTGCTCCCGAACTGATAAACAGTAATTGGTTATTAGAAATCCCCTTCCCGTTATTAGATTACATCGCCCTTTATATCCCTGACACGGATAATAACTACTCAGTTATCCATACCGGCGATCGTAGTCCTTTTGCACAACGAGACCTCGATCACACTGACTTTGTATTTAATATACAGCCCAAGCAGCAGGTTAATACGTATTATTTACACGTTAAAACCCAAGATAGCTTACAGGTCCCTCTTATTCTATGGAATGAAGCCGCCTTCCCAAAACACACGGCATATGCAACGGGCCTGCAAGGTATTTACTTTGGCATCATGGTTGTCATGGTGCTTTACAACTTATTTATTTATTTGTCGGTTAGAGAGCGCAGTTATTTATATTACATCAGCTATATAAGCACTTTTACAATTTTTCAATCTAGCATGCAGGGTTATAGCTTTGAGCTTCTCTGGCCCAATAATACCTGGTGGGCAAATATCAACATCCCTTTTTTAGGGGTATTATCGTTATTATTTGCCTCCTTATTTGTACGCGATATTTTACGAACGAATCGAGTATTACCCAGTTTCGATAAGGCCCTAATCATCAACGCCGGAGCTTTATTCTTAACCCTCCCAATTGTATTATTTGGCAGCTACACCACGGGCATCTATGCAGCGATTTTCACCACCTTCATCTTTTTCAACTTGGTTTTAATCACAGCGATATTAGCGGCATTAAAAGGTGATCGAACGGCAAAAGTATTCCTTATCGCCTGGTCAATATTTCTTATATCGGGTGTCATTAGCATGCTTGGCATAATGAATATTATCCCACTAGAATATGGCAGTCAGGCGGTTATCCAAGTGGGATCAGCTATCGAGGTCATACTGCTTTCTATCGCCCTAGCGGATCGAATTAATTTGATGGAGCAAGAAAAAGCAGAAATTGAAGCTGAGTCAAAAATTATCCTACTAGAAGCGAATAAACAGTTAGAAAATAGTAACCGCCTTAAAGATGAGTTTATTGCCACTATTAGCCATGAAATTCGAACCCCTATGAACGGCGTGCTTGGGTCAACACAATTGCTGCTTGATACTCCGCTTAATGACAATCAAAAAGCCTACATAGATACCATTAATCAATCAGGGAAAACGCTTTTAGAGATCCTCAATAACATCCTTGATTATTCAAAAATTGAGGCAGACAAACTAACGTTAGATGCAACCGAGTTTGATTTAGAACAGGTCATCAATGAATGCGCTGATTTCTTTAGCGTTATTTCTGCCCAAAATAGAATAAAGCTGTACGTTCGCCTTCACAAAAATACCCCCAAGATAATTAAGTCTGATCCACTCAGGTTAAAGCAAATATTACTCAATTTATTAAGTAATGCGTTTAAATATACCGCTCGTGGTCAAATCGTCATTAGCGTTCAACTGGCAGAAAATAGCCGTGATCAGCTGTTAATTGAAGTTGAAGATAGTGGTAATGGCTTAACCGATGATCAACAGAACATTTTATTCCAACCCTTTGTTCAAGTGGATTCCAGCAGCTCTAGAGAAAAAGGCGGCACCGGCTTAGGGCTTGCAATATGTAAAAAACTCACCCAACTAATGGGCGGGGAAATCGGTGTTTACAGCTTACCCGGTAAAGGGGCTACCTTCTGGTTTACCGCCAATATTGAGATTATTAAACCTGGAGAAGAAGAAACATTAATCGAAACTGGCGTCTGCGTATTACTCGATAGTGGCTACCAAGAATCTTTAATTAAAAATCAATTACAAGACTGGAAGACACCGATTGTTAACCGCCATTTAATAAAATATGACCATGAAGTAACCGTAATTACGAACGAGAGTCATATTAATGAATTATTAGATTTAGGCATTCCAAATAAAAATATAGTGGTTATTTGCAATAAAAGTCATGCTAACAGTGAACATGGCCAGCGCATCAGTTCACCGATCACCCCGAGCAAATTGCGAGCCGCTTTACTTGCCAACTCAAGCACATATTCTAGCGACATACTGAATCAGCAAGCAGCCATGCCCGAGGTGCCCGACTTCTCAGAACTCAACGTTCTCGCGGTCGATGATAATAGCGTGAATCGCATGATCATTAAAAAAATGCTCAATAAGTACAAGGTCGAAGCCGACATTGCCGTCGGAGGTGTTGAAGCCATTGAGATGATTCGCAATCGCAGTAAGCGTTACGATCTTATTTTAATGGACATTGAAATGCCGATCATAGACGGCTATCAAGCAACCTGCGAGATTCGACAATATGAAAAAGAACAAGAAATCGATCCTAGCCGAATCGTAGCGGTGAGCGCTCACTCAATGAAAGAATCACGGGGTAAAGCGCTCATTTCTGGCATGGATGACTTTTTAAGCAAACCTATCGATCAAAATATCTTAATCGATATTCTTACAATAACCCAAGCCCAGTCAACCGTGGACTGATGTCAGTGACCACGAATAAAACATGAAAAGTTATTTTTGCTGTAATACAGAGTTTAAGTCAGCCTTATTAGGCATAAACCAATAACTGCTATTTTTAGCCTTAGAATACTGCATTAGTGCATCGGTTATCCCATCTGGCACCAACCCCATCATGCGATCTAGCTGAACCGTAAAGCGCTGCATTTCACAGGCAAAGGCAAAGAAATACAAACCATGATCAGGGGTTTCATCTAGGCTTAATTGACTCGCCATATAGGGGTAACTGCGGCGAAATATCTTCATGGCTACCCCTTTAACTTCAGCATCGGTACGACTGACATGAGAATTCTCTGGCATCGCATCACCTTCCAGCTCAACATCATCTTCCTTAGTTCGGCCAACGATTTTTTCTTGCTTGGAAATCGCTAATTGATTAAAGGATTTTAGGTCGTGCTGCCAACGCTGAGAAATCACATAGCTGCCACCAGCACCCAGTTCGCCCTCGGGAATTAAGGCCGCCGCTAAGCGCTGATCGTCTTTAGGGTTGGCCGTGCCATCAACAAAACCAATCAGGTCACGAGATTGTTTATTTTTGATCCCTTCAATATCCAACTGAATATCAACCAATGACTCCATTGTTTGATAAACCGTGATTAATGCTTCGGGAATTAACTCACCATCTGCACTGTGTAGCCAGATTAACAAGTCCCCTTGACTGCCCAGCATGGATAAATCCCCTGCCACGAGGTCGGTAAATGGGATGAGCTCTTGTGGCCGCCAACTCGGATTTAGTCGATCCCACAAGCTAGCACCAAAGGCTAGTTGAATATAGAGGCCATCAATAGTATTGGCATAATCTAATAGGCTTTTAAGCGCTACTGTCAGCGATGAGACATCTGTATTTTTATTGATTAACAATTCTAAAAAGCGGGCGTGACGACTGGTTTCATCGAATAAGCCATCTTGTGGTATTAGCTTCATTACATCCTCGAATGAATACGTTTTGTTATTTACGTCGCTCGATACTGGCTGATGCCTAGCGCTTACCTAAACGCACATTAAAGCCAGCGGCAGCTAAAGCCTGCTGCAAATCTTGGCGCTTACTCGGCACCTCAATGCGCATAGTAGGAATATCACGACGCAATGGATAGTTTTTACGCAATGCATCAAATTGGCTTCGCATTGCTTGGCTTTCACCTTGGGTGCGCAATAAGGTCGAACGCATAATGCCATCATCAACTCGAATCTCATAAACCGCCCGAATAGCAGTGCGTAAAGCTTGGTGTATCGGTACGCTATCGCCAAATTTTATTTTTTTCACCGAGGGTTCGGGCAACAACTGGGCGAGTTTGTTACGAATGGGTAAACCAAAGGTTTCGCAGCACGCCTGATACACCTGCTCGGTGCCACGCATTTTTCCATCTAACGAGTAACCTGCAATATGAGGCGTTGCCAATAAACAGCGGATCATCAATTGCAAATCAAGATTAGGCTCCCCTTCCCACACATCGATAATACTTTCGAAATCTGGAAATTCCGCCATGTGAGTTTTTAATGCCTCATTATCAACCACTGAGCCGCGACAGCTATTAATTAAGCAGGCGTCTGGCTTCATTTGTCGCAAACGCTGGGCATTAATTAAATGCTCCGTTGGGTGCTCTCCGTCTTGGGTTAATGGCGTATGTAAGCTCACTACATCCGCCTTTAATACCTCATCCAAGCTCGATAATTCACCGACGTCCTCAGCATTCTTGTATGGATCGACGGCGATAACCGTCACCCCCATCGCCTCTAAACGACGACGCAAACGTAATCCCACGTTACCGATGCCGACAATGCCAACGCTAATATCCTGAAAGTACAAGCCACGTTTATCAATTAATACACTGATAGCGCTGAGCACATAATCGACTACCGCTTCTGCGTTGCAGCCAGGAGCACTGGAGAAAGCAATAGCGCCTTTATTGCCCGCACTGTTATCCGTGCCACCTTGCCCTAAGCGCCTTTTTTCCAAGTATTCAAGGTCAATATGATCTGTACCTATGGTACAGGTGCCAATAAACTTCACTGGGCTATTAGCGATTAATGCCTCATTGACCTGGGTTACCGAACGCACCAATAAAATATCTGCATCTTTCACATCCTCACTGGTCATAGTGCGACCCGGAACTTTACGGATCTCACCAAATTCACTAAAGAATTGTTCCAATAACGGAATGTTCTCGTCGGCAACGATTTGCACTAGGCTATCCTCAGTATCAACTGTAATATAATTTTAATAATTAATACCCATTCTTACTCAGCTTGCTGTCAGCGTCTAGAGCCAAAATTACGATTTCCACCCGCATTGACCTTAGTTGGACAAAACTTAGTCTATTCTGTTGAAGCAGCACAGTACAAAGACCAACAACGAACGCTTTTTAATCACATTCACTCAGTGAATAGCGAATATAAGCTAAATAAGGCAAGTTTATAGACAATGTGAGCATGGCTTTCTTAACGGACCAAGCCACATGTTTTATACTACTGCTGATAATTTTTTAGGCTGCTGCGCTTAACGGTGCTCAGCCACCTCTGTCTGGATTGATTTGATAGAGTAGATGACAAGGTAAAGAAGCAGTCGATTAGGCCGCTTTTTGAACGTCATAATTATAACTTGAGTGAGAGATTCCTATGAGCTTGTATACAGAATACCTAGAAGAAATTGAGGTTCGTAAAAACGAACTTGGTTTGCACCCTAAGCCAATCGATAGCGCTGAACTGCTATCTGAAATCATTGCCCAGATCAAAGATACTGGCAATGCAGAGCGTGAAGCATCTCTAAACTTCTTCATCTACAATACCCTTCCTGGTACGACTCCAGCGGCTGTTGTTAAAGCTAAATTCCTTAAAGAAATCGCGCTAGGTACAGAAACGGTTGCTGAGATTTCTCCTGAATTTGCACTTGAACAGCTTTCTCACATGAAAGGTGGCCCTTCTGTTGAAGCGCTTCTAGACATCGCTCTTTCTGACGATGCACCGGCTAAAGCGGCGGGTGAATTCCTTAAGTCTCAAGTATTCCTATACGAAGCAGATTATGCTCGTCTTGCTGACGCTTTCAAAGCCGGCAATGCCATTGCTAAAGAGCTGTTAGAAAGCTACGCAGCGGCTGAGTTCTTCACTAAGCTTCCTGATATTCCAGCGAAAATCGACGTAGTGACTTACATCGCTGCTGAAGGTGATATCTCTACCGACCTTCTTTCTCCGGGCAACCAGTCTCACTCCCGTGCTGACCGCGAATTACACGGCCAATGCATGATCACACCTGAAGCTCAGCAAGAAATTGTTGCTCTAGGTAAAAAGCATCCAAACGCTAAAGTGATGCTGATCGCTGAAAAAGGCACTATGGGTGTTGGTTCTTCTCGTATGTCGGGTGTGAACAACGTTGCACTTTGGGCCGGCGAAAAGACGTCTCCTTACATCCCTTTCATCAACAACAAACCTGTTGTTGCGGGTACTAACGGTATCGCACCAATCTTCTTGACCACTGTTGGTGTAACTGGCGGTATCGGTCTTGACCTTAAAAACTGGGTTAAGAAAGTAGACGCTAACGGCAACGTTGTTAAAGATGCGAACGGCGATCCAGTACTAGAAGAAGCTTACTCAGTTGCTACGGGTACGGTTCTTACCATCGATACTCAAGCTAAGAAGCTTTACAACGGTGACAAAGAGCTAGTCGACGTTGCTGATGCGTTCACACCACAAAAAGTTGAATTCATGAAAGCCGGCGGTTCTTACGCAGTGACTTTCGGTAAGAAACTACAAACATTTGCCGCTGAAACGCTAGGTATTCAAGCACCGGCTGTATTTGCTCCTTCTAAAGAAATCTCTATTGAAGGCCAAGGCCTAACGGCTGTTGAAAAAATCTTCAACCGTAACGCAGTAGGCGTAGCATCTTCTACTCCTTTGCACACGGGTTCTGACGTTCGCGTTAAGGTGAACATCGTTGGTTCTCAAGATACGACAGGTCCTATGACTTGCCAAGAACTTGAGTCTATGGCGGCGTCTACTATTTCTCCAAGTGTTGATGGTGCTTTCCAGTCTGGTTGTCACACAGCATCGGTATGGGATAACAAAGCTAAGGCCAACACACCTAAGCTAATGGAATTCATGAACGCATTCGGCGTAATCACGGCACGTGATCCGAAAGGCGTTTACCACTCTATGACTGACGTAATCCACAAGGTATTGAACGATATCACGGTAGACGATCGTGCAATCATCATCGGTGGTGACTCGCATACTCGTATGTCTAAGGGCGTAGCATTCGGTGCTGACTCGGGTACGGTAGCAATTGCATTGGCGACTGGCGAATGTGCTATGCCAATCCCTGAGTCTGTTAAAGTGACCTTTAAAGGCACGATGAAAGACCACGTTGATTTCCGTGATGTGGTTCACTCAACTCAAGCGCAAATGCTTAACAAGTTTGGCGAAAACGTATTCCAAGGCCGCGTAATTGAAGTACAAATCGGTACTTTGCTTGCTGACCAAGCGTTTACCTTCACGGACTGGACTGCAGAAATGAAAGCTAAGGCTTCTATCTGTATTTCTACTGACGATACCTTGGTTCAATCTCTAGAACTTGCGAAAGCTCGTATCCAGATCATGATCAACAAGGGCATGGAAAACGAAGCAGGCATGCTTCAAGGTCTTATCGATCTTGCTGACAAGCGTATTGCTGGCATCAAGTCTGGTGAAGAGCCAGCACTTGCTCCTGACGACAATGCTAAATACTTCGCTGAAATCGTTGTTGATCTCGATCAAATCGACGAGCCAATGATTGCTGACCCAGACGTTAACAACGAAGACGTGTCTAAGCGTTATACTCACGATGTTATCCGCCCTGCTTCTTTCTACGATGGCCGTAAAGTTGACCTAGGCTTTGTGGGTTCTTGTATGGTGCACAAAGGCGATATGCAAATCATCGCGGCTATGCTTCGTAACATGGAAGCACAAGGTAAAGAAATCAGCTTCAAAGCACCACTTGTGATTGCGCCACCAACGTACAACATCGTTGACGAGCTAAAAGCAGAAGGTGATTGGGAGCTTCTAGAGAAATACTCAGGTTTTGAGTTCTCTGATGCGAATCCTAAAGAAGCAGCGCGTACTAAGTACGAAAACATCATGTACCTAGAGCGCCCTGGTTGTAACCTATGCATGGGTAACCAAGAGAAAGCAGAAGCCGGTGATACTGTTCTTGCCACTTCTACTCGTCTTTTCCAAGGCCGTGTTGTAGAAGACTCTGCTGACAAGAAAGGTGAATCTCTATTAGGTTCTACACCAATGGTTGTACTATCTTGTATTCTAGGTCGTTTCCCAACTCTTGCTGAGTATAAAGAAGCGGTTGAAGGTATTAACCTAACAAGCTTCGCGCCACCGTCTGAAGACCTAGCGCGTCCAGCAATTCCTCTTAAAGCTGTTTAACTGACGCACAGGATGAGTAACTAGAAAACAAGATTAGAAAGACGCACAAAAGATGGATGACGAAGAGTGGATTTATGCAGTTAAACTTAACTTGTATATGTAGCTCTCCGATTTAATCGGCTTCTACTGACTAATACTAAAATTTAGATTACTGATTGCTAAAAAAAACCGCTGCCCTTGATTCTGCTGACGAAAGTCTAACGATGAAAAGGAAAGCGGTTTTTTTGTGCCTATCACTTCCTGCCAGCAAACATTTAAACTTAGGCATTCATGAGCTATTATTCGATTTGCACCTATACTGTCATTATAGACATTTCAGCCTAGCTGTACGTTTTTTTGCACAGCTGAAGAAAATAATGGAAACTTCTTCAAATTTTCATTTAGGAATAAACGCTTGGCACGCCACATAAATATTAGCAAAAGCTTAAAGGCAGCAGCCCAAAGGGCTGACTGGACTAAGGTCATGATTTCACTTTTCATGGCCAGCTTTATCGTTGTTATTAACTTAGCGGAAATACTACGGCTGCCAGAGTTATTGGTGTATGACAAACTGGTTTTTTATAGCTATGAAAAACCCCAGCAGAATCATGTTTTATTGCTGGAGGTTTCCCCCCAAGCCTTGAATGAATCGCCGAAGCAGCTAACGGGGATTATTGATCGTTTGTTAATACACTCTCCAAAGCAAATCCTGATGATGCATTCCTTGGAGCAGTTCAAGCAAGATCAATTACAGCAGTGGTTGAAACATGAGCAAGTTGACTATATCCCCACTGTGTATAGAACATTTCAAGATGGCGGTGACATTGATTACCAATATAAGTCCTCTCGCGCTCTGCAAACAATAACGCCTTTAGGCTTTGCATTACCTGTTTCATCAAGCTATGGCATCACTCGTGCAATACCGTTTGCAATTTTTACCCCAGAGAAAGTACTGCATAGTTTTCAAGCAGAACTCACTCAAACCAATACAAAAGCTTTAAACTCTATCTTTATTAACTTCAATCAAGGCACCCCCTCAATCCCACGCTATAAAGCAGAAAAATTGCTAAAAGTAGGCATCATTGATGAGTTAGTTAAAGACAAAATCATCATGATTATCCCTGCCCCAGATGACTTTATGCCTGGGCTAGTGACCCCCAAAAACAATTATTCAGAGCCGGTTTTACCCTATTATGTTCAAGCAATGGCACTCAACTCCTTGCTGAATCAATCTGATATCAGCATGTTAGAACCTTGGCAATCTGCCAGCATCTGCTTCTTATTATTTATCTTTTACCTATTTTCTTTTCAATGGCTGAATTTACGCTTTGGGACACTCATAATTCTAACATCCACTATCACCCTACTGACACTAGGCTGGTACTTATTAAGTTTTCACTACTTTTACATCCCTGTATTCAGCTTCACAATTTCAATCATTACCGCTCTATTAACCGCAATCCCTCTGCACCGCGTCACAGAGCAATATGTCTTTGATTCTTTACGCCTAGAGATCTTATCGCAATTAAAATCTAAAAAAGCACCTCATAGCTTTTACCAAGTAGACGATCCGTGGAATCACATCATCGTTTTTATTAACCAGCATTTATTTTTAAATCGTTCTATCTTATTAGAACGTATTGAAAATGATCATAGAGTCAAAGAAATAAAAAGCCTAGGCTGTAGTATTGAGGACATAGCAGAACAACGTCGCGATTATACTCGTTATCCCTATAACCAAGCACTGCAACAACAGATTCCCTTTAATTTAAAGGATCGCCTTTATTTCAAACAGAACTTTGAGGGGGAAAAACAATTTCTTATCCCACTAAAATTTGAAAATGAAGTTTTAGGCTTTTGGGCTTTTACAGTAATTCCAGATACTAACTGGGACCAAAATAAATTCTTCTCAGACATTAATATTTTCGCGAATCAAATAGGACTTCTGATTCATAATCGAAAAACCTTCAACAATGAAGATAATATCAACAAAAACCTTCTCACTCAGTTACTCAATTTCAACTTAGGTTTGAACAATCATAAGTCCCTAAAGTCTGCCGTAGATGGTTTAGGCCTCAGACTTAGAATAATGGAAGGAATATTTGATGGCATGAGCTCGGCGGCTATGCTGTATGACTTGTTTGGTAATATTATTAGTAGTAACCAGTTAATGGATCAGCTTGCCCGCGAGTCTCACTTCTCCATTTACGAACTCACGTCTCTCGACCTTATTTCACAAGCTTGTGCTATCAGCCAAGATGAAGCACGCAGTCGCTTAAGACACGTAGCTATGAATTCTGAGAGTATAGACTTACCACTATCAGAGTTGATTGAAAACCGTCAATACTTGCTGCGCATACGTTCAATCAAACCTAAAATTAATACTGCAGCTAACATTAATGATCATGACCTCCCTTTTGAGCTGTTAGGCATTCTTTTTGAGTTTATCAATGTCACACCAATACAGCAGAGATTTACCACAGACATCATAGTTTATGAAAACTTGAACTCTATTTTGAGAAATGATTTAAGTTCATTATCTTTGTGCCAATTGCAGTTGAGCTTATCGCCGGATACCGATCGTGAAATTCTGGATCAAATGAACCAAGCGATTCAGCATTGTACAGAAGTTGTTACGAATGCAGATAAATTGCTAAGTTATTCCTCTAGCACCGTAGCCGATACTGCCAAGCTATTACACCCTCTGGATGTACTTAATCGAACATTGATTGAATTAAAAAATTCTATGACCCAAGCCCAGCTGTCGTTCAATACTATGTTACCCACCTTCACTAGCTTAATTTTTATCGGTGAAGAAGCCATTAATAACCTATTGTTCCAAAGCCTTCGCTTACTCATAGAGGATGCGATACCTGATACTCAAATTAATATTTCACTAAAAGAGCAAAAACGAACAAATGAGCTGCAACATACCGGCAGTATAGTAATAATAATGAGCAATACTGGCTATGGTGTGCCACAAAAAGAATTGAATAGCGAGCGTAAGGATGCGAGCTATATTGAATCAGACTCTCTCTCTCTATTCAAAAAAGCTATCATAAGTGCGTCCCCCTGGCAGGTTATTGTTACCAGCACTTCTAACGTGGGAAGCGGTTTTGAGGTCAATATCGAACTGCCAGCTATTAACTTTTACAACACTAGTGAATCTTGATGACTGAAGTAACTAACCAAAGCCGTATTCTGCTAATAGAAGATGATAAAGCGCTTTCTAAGCTTACGATTATGTTATTAAATCGTGAACATATCGAAGTTATTCATGCTCAGGATGGCGAAGAAGCCTTGCTCCTGCTTAATGACCAGGAATTTAATCTTATTATTACCGACTTGAACATGCCGCAAATTGATGGCTTAACCCTTATAACCGAGCTTAGAGAGAAACAATCTGAAATACCGATAATCGTTACAACAGGGGTTACCAATGAAAGCATTCATAAACAACTCCATGGACTTGGCGTCGTTAAGATTTATGTTAAACCCTTAATGTCCAATATATACGGTGAGCTAATAAAAGATATTAAACGGTATTTATAATGAATTTTTCTCCATTGGCAATCTTTCCAGAAGGTGGCCTAGCAAGCTCCGTTATTGTCACAGTATGGATTGGCGTATGGGTGGTTGCACTGCTGAACTTACGCTTTGGCTTTTCCCTTTCCGGCTTAGTCGTTCCTGGCTACCTAGTCCCTCTGTTAATTGTCAAACCCATTAGCGCAGGGGTCATTCTTTTAGAGGGCGTGATCACTTACTTTATCACTGTATTTTTGGCGAGTGGATTAATGCGACGCTTCGGTGCTAGCGAAATGTTTGGCCGCGACCGATTCTTTGCTCTAGTTTTAGTCAGTATTTTAGTCCGGGTATTCTTTGATAGCTGGCTATTACCTTCTCTGGGCCAAACTCTTGTGGATGCCGGTATAGACTTTGACTACCGCAATAACTTACAAAGCTTTGGCCTCATTATTATTTCTCTTATTGCCAACCAGATGTGGAATGGTGGTATCAAAAGAGGCTTTTCATCGTTACTGCTCTATTTAGGTATCACTTATCTAATTGTTAACTTCTTGGTAATTCCCTATACCAACTTCAGCATATCGAATTTAAGTTTTATCTATGAAGATATAGCAAGCTCAATTTTAGCAACACCAAAAGCCTATATTATTTTGCTTACCGCAGCCTACATCGCTTCAAAAATGAACCTGCGCTATGGCTGGGAATTTAACGGTATTCTAATCCCTTCATTATTAGCATTACAATGGTACGAACCTAGTAAACTCATAGTTACCTTTGCTGAAGCTTTTCTTATTTTAGGCTTAGGTCGACTACTGCTTAAACTGCCTATATTTACCCACCTAAATATAGAAGGTTCACGCCTACTTCTGTTTTTTTTCAACATCAGTTTTTTCTATAAGTTTTTATTAAGCCTAGTACTTATCCATTGGTATCCAGAAGTCAAAGTTAGTGATTATTATGCCTTCGGCTATTTGCTGAGCACACTGCTAGCCTTAAAAATGTTCCAAAAAGATATACCCATGCTGGTTACTCGAGCGACATTACAAACTTCAGGTTTTGCATTGTTATTTGCCAGTATCGTAGGTTTTTCCCTCACCTTAATCGACCTTACCCCCAAAGCCATTAATAATAATACAACCTCAGCCACGGGGATTGAACTATCAGAAAAGGCGCAAGATCAACTTGTGATTGAAAGTTATTCTAACTTTTATCAATCACGCACATTGCAATATGTTCCCCCCTCACTGCAAGACTTGGCAACCTATGAACAAGCATTCATCGCAATTAGGCAAGCGTTACAAACCGGATTTCAACCTCTATCGGCTAATCACCCTAAATTAGTTGAAGCCTATAGCTTACTTGCAAGTATTGATATCTCGATGATTCATACCCCTGAAAACTCATTAATCATTAAAGACAAGCGTCCAGACAGGGCCGGTGGTTTAGTACTGATTAATTTAAATGACTCATCAGGTATAACGATAGAAGTACCCGCCCCTTTGAATGAAAGTGGCATAGCAGACCTTGGCCTGAGAATGTACACCTACCTTAACGCTAAAGCCTTAATCTATGCAGGAAGTCATCGCTTCCAAGATCCCCTGCGACAAAGTGACATGCTGAATGTACCGCGCAGTTTCTTCCAAATTGCCCACGAACGCTTGAGTGAGCGAAATATCGTTCAATTACGTGGTTATACTCGCTCTACCGCACGCGAACTCCATGGACAGAGATTCAGTAAAGCCCTCATAAGCACTCAAGCCTTGCCTAATCAACTTTGGGTTAAGAAGAGTTTACCGCAAGGCTTAAATACCCCCCAGTTACAAACCAGCATGGATAACTTTTCTATAAGTTGGAAGCCTCCGGCTTTTTCTAATCGCCAAAGGGACTATAGCCGAGAAGGTTTCGCTGAATTAATGCTAACCAGCTCGGGTATCAGGCAGTTAATGGCGAGCTTTGAATCCTCCATAGACTCAAACGAAGAAACAGACATTGAGATCAAGAACACCTATTTAAAAGACTGGTTACTGACTCATAAAAAAGACTGGGCTAATAAAAATAGTGAACTCTATCGACCCGCTAAACTAAACGAGCTCATATATTTTGATGAGCAAATACTCTCTCCGCTATTGAGCTTTATTGATAATATCAATAAAAATAATAATCCCCTTGATCAACAACAGCAATTGCGAAGCATTAACCGCATGGCCCGTGCAATGGGTTATCACATTCTAAGCTTACAAGAGCCTGAATCACTTGAACGCTTTCTAATTCTCACTGAGCTAGCCTCTGAACAACAGCGCTATTGGGGAAGCTATATCTTTCGTACCAGTAGTAATTCAGAACCCTACTTTATTGAATCCCCGCGCCCATTACTTGAATCCAACAGTTTTGATTATGCGATTAATTTATTTCAAGACTTAAACGCCAAAGCTTTATTAGTCGCGACAAGTCATGCACGAGCAAATGTTAATGGTCAAGCAAATATATTGGCACGCAATAATGAAGTCACCCTATTCAACCGTATTCATCAAGGCTTATTACGTCACTACCAGACATTATCACCTTTAGTCATCCAAACGAGAGGGTTAGGTTTTAAGCAATGGCATTCAGAGGGCTCCGTTGATGTTCGCTTAGCTCTTTGGCAAAACTCCAATGATCAATACAGCACACCTTTGATGAACAAACTTCTACAACAAATAGCGCTCAGTGGACTCAGTTATGATCTGGTCAATGGAGAGCCTGATGAAGCTGGTTATGAAGATCATTACAGCCTACTGAGCCAATATATGCCGGTTGCGAACAAGGCTAATATGGCCACTTTATGGTTATCAGAAAACTTCCGGCGCAAAATAAACCAAGGTCAAGGCATCGCTTCTTATCGCAAACATTTTATGGCGATGGGCATCGACCTGCAAGATCGTGATATTGAGCATTGGATAAGCACAATAGCCAGAAGCGACCAGCCGTTACCCCAGCCCCTGTATCAGCAGCTTAAAACCTTCATTGAAACTGGCGATATTATCAGGCTAGCCAATGCCTTAGATCAACTCAATGATGTGGCTTCTCTGAATCTTGAGTACCTGCAAGATACCGCCTCTAAACAATATTTTATAGCCATCACCAATACTCACCAGCAGTTTGTGGCACTGGCAAATATTGATCCTTTAAAACCCAATGAAGCTATTGTATTAGCGGATAGCTCTTCCCTGGGTCGCTTTATCAAACGTCGCTCTGGTTGGCTCATGGTAGGAGAGCAAAAATGAGAATTCTTGGACGAGGCTTAATATTACTACTTCTCTTATTGCTAACTTGGTTAGCTTATTGCGCTTGGTTGAATATTTTCCATACCGAGCACCTCAATCTTGCTACTCCTTATCCTAATGCGATCGCTGCTCGTAACGATGTCTATTTGCTATCGCTTTCACAACCTAGTGAGAAATTATTGCTTGCTAATGCTCAGACAAAGGCCACGACAAGAGCAGATTCGAGCGCAGTATTAAGCTTCCAGCTCGATCAAAGAATTGAACGCTTGCAGATTGCTTCTATTCCTATGTTTCCAATTCCTGAAGAGGATCCAGATGCCTTCAGCCAAGAAAACATTGACTTGATGCGACAAAAACAAAAGACCCCAAAATATGCCATTGAATATAGATTATTAGATGATAAAAATAAGATCCTCAGCCAAGAAAGCTATTGGTTTAATGCCATTCCAAGCTCTTGGACAACTCTAGAAGATAATAGCCTCATTCCCGAACTGTATTTATCAGATTCAGACTATTACGCAGGTAAGCGGCAAAGTATCTTTTTACGCATGAGTAACTGGCCGACAGCTGCAAAACTAGAACTGCGCATGCATAATCAACCGCAAGAAATCGTTGGATCATCGATATATGTACGCCAGCACTTTAACCGGACGAAAGAAGAAGCTACGGTATTATGGCGCAAATTAAGTGATGAAAAGCGTACCAGTCAAACTCAAAACGTTCATATGTACCCACATTATATCTGGGAAAATAGCGAGATTAATTCTTTGTTATCCAATTATTGGCTGCAACTTGGTCCAGTCGGTATTGTTGGCAAGGATTTCATCACCTTAGGCTTATATCGTATCAAAAACGATAAGCCAGATGAAATAGCAGCAGACTCCTCATCCATACAACCCAGCTCTCAACTGCAGGTGAATAAAAATAAACACCTAACATTTCCGATCCATATTGCCGGCGAAGTTCAGTTTACTTTTCGGCCATTACACCCCAGTGGAGCAGGAAAAATATTGACCATTATTTTGCACCCAGTAGACGCCTCTGCGCCTATTATTATGCAAAAAGTTATCCAGCAAACGACTGCTACTTGGCAAGGATTTGTGCCTCAGGGTCTACTTGAACTCAAGGCAGAGCCAATTCTTGATATTGAAATTGAAACGATGCCGGATGAATTAAGTGAAAACCATAAACATCACCTGACCCGTAACTTTATAGTGGATGCGAATACACCATTAACTTACCCCATTGAGCATTGGCGAGATCAAGGGACGCCGATAAAAATTGAATTACGCGCTATCTTAAATCAGCCAGGGCTTATTACAAAAAAAGACACGCGTGTCGAGGCTAGTTGGCGACAGCTTGATGAGCAAGTTTTTAACCCTAGCGAACAACAGGTAAAGGCAAAGCATGCATTGCCTCTCGATTATCAAGTTTCTCGCTATGAACACCTAGCAAGTGCCAAGGATGCTGAACCAGACGCTGCCGCGGAGAATAATATTTCTGAAAGTAGTGCGTCTTATTTCTTAGCACCAAAGTCGATAAATCACCTTACCATAACGTCTACAAGCCCAGTAATAATAAAGGTTTCAAGTCGTCCCCTTGAGCTACCTTTATTGCGTAAAGTGCCCTCTCATAACCGCGGTTGGTTTGATGATGAGTCTTATCTACCCGCCTGGTATACTCTTCGACCATTGCAATACAATACTCTCATCAACCAAGGCAATAGCATTAAACTGCGAACCCAGCATCGCCCTCTTGTTGATCGTTATGCAGATTTAATTGAAGAGCTTGTGGGCGAAAAGATTGTTCCTAACCAAGCACAAGCAAACCATAACCAAATACTTATTCCGGAGAGCCAGGAAGAAAAAATCATCAATAGCTCACCGACTCGTCGCTACCTAGGCCTTAGTTCATCGATTATCAATTCTAGCAAGCTAACCAATAAAGGTAGCAATCAAGGTAGCAGTGAAGCTGAAAGACTGTATTTTTCAAATACCCGCCACAGCCGCTCACTCTCCCCCTCTTTAGTTTATAAAGGTGACCATTTGGCACCCCGTAAAGTAGAGTTCATACTGGATAATAAACCCATTCATTCCCAGTGGATCAACGGCCACTTAGGGAAAATTACTCTGCCTAAAATCACCAAGGGTTTACGAACATTAAAAATCAATAGTAATTACACTAATAATAGTAAAAGTGAACATTGGTACGTGAACCAAGTCGACTACGTAAAGGGGGCTAACTACCTGCTTTTAAAAGAAGGGTATTCCTTTAACCCAAAAACACCTCTCACATATAATATTGAGAAAACAAGCTCTGAAACCTTGCTGAATTTTACTTTTTACCAAGAGCGATTAAACCATTCCCCTGTCGAAACATTGATAGAGGTTAAATTGCTTAAAACAGCCAAACAACAAGCTGTAGATACGACTAGAGTCAGCACAAGCATGACCATACCCATTAGACATTGGCACCTTGAATCAAAGCAGGACTTTGACAAGCAAGGATTTATTCTAAATAGAGGTAATAGAAAAACAGATGGTGGTAGCCACTTCGTTTATAGCTTGGCAGATGACCTTCCTATGGGTGAGTACAAGATACAGGTCAGCTTAAAAGAAGGCTCAGGGGGGTATTTAAACGTTTCTCGCTTAGTCCCTAAGCCGGGGGTCGATATAGACTACTTCAAGGAGTCAATCCATGCTTATTAAACGCTTAATGGTGTGTCGTTTACGATTAATAATTGGCTTTTTTTTAACCTTTCTAATGATGGGGGGGATTATGCAGTCTCATGCCAGCGATGCTCTTTGCGCTAAGGACCATGGAGTAAAACAGCACACGTTAAAATCCCTTAGAAAGCTTTTACGCTCTCAAAGAAATGTACCCTTTAAAATACCTACAGCTATGCGTTACCAGCACGCTAAACATCTTTTTAAGCAATTATTTGAAATGCCAATGAACATACACGGGGCTGAGCAAATTGATTCGCTAAAAAGTGCTCCTACTGGCTCAATAATCGATGAGCTAGCAAAAAAAGCAGGGTTATGTGGGCAATGGCTTCAGGTATCACATTTAAAACAAGAATATCGAGTCTTACTTTTTATGGAGAATCCCGCTACAGCAGAAGGCCAAGGTGCTTATTTATTTGCCTTTAATAGGCCTCTTGGTTTCGTCATTCAGGCTCCTCATCAATATTTTGATTATTCAACTGGGCACATAGCGCTACAGCTTTTCTTTGAGAACAACCTGCGTGCACTCTCCATCAATACGGTTCATAGAAAGCAAACATCCCAATCCGATATGGCCCATTACGCTGATAACTTATTTTCTGCCTTTACTGAAGCTATGGCAGAAACAACTTCTGAGGATTCAGCGGCAAAACAAACAGGGCCGTATTTAGTACAACTTCATGGTTTTAGTAATCAGCACAGAAAAAAAGAGGCCGGAAAAAAAGCCCACATTATTCTCAGCAATGGTTCACGTTCCCCATCAATCTTATTACAAAAAAGCCAAAATACTCTAAATACTACCTCTCCCTTCAAGACTTACCTTTATGGTGTAGATACTGATGAGCTAGGTGGTACTAAAAATAGTAGCTTGGCCCTACTATCTCGATTTAATTTACCGCAGCAGTTTATCCATATCGAATTGTCTGCAAATACGCGTATAAAGCTCAAGACCTCTCGCCGCAAACGGGAACAACTCTGGAGTAGTTTGCAACCATGAAGCTCTCTATCAATACCATAAACAGTTTACCCATTAATCGAGGCTCTGTGATATCCAAGCTAGTTATAGCTTCGTTAGTATGCCTGTTTGCGCTATTAACCAGCCTACCTAGTTACGCCATTAACACGCACAGTGCACTGCATTGGGATGACATTCCCCAGTGGGAGCATCACCAAGGTTCCGTCTCTAAAACTCGGATCAAGCATTCCGATTGGAATGCCATACGGCTCGCGCCGGGAGCCAAGGTAATTTATCGTATCCCGAGTAGCGTCTTCAGCCGTATTTTTAGTGACCATAATGATATTTCTAATCAACTGAGCTTTTACCGTGGGGATGGCAATGGACTATTCATTGATTTTGGGAGCTTTGAAAAAATAGACAAGAACTTGCTCTTGATGCCTGAAGCTAATGACTGGCAACTGTTAATTCATAATACCAGTGACGATCCAAGCACCTTGTCGGTAATGACGAGCAGAAGCCGTGGAGAAAAACCTTTTCCACCAGCACGAACCTTAATGACTCCTATAGATAATCAGATGGAATGGTTAGAGACACCTCACCTGAGTCAGAGAGATTCTTTCGCTTATATTAAGGCTGGCCAGCATGTACACGATTCTAATCAAAACATGAAAGTCAGCTACACAGTTGAAGGCCCAGCTTTCATTGAAGTCGAAAGTGTATTACTGCAAGCCGCCCAAGGTGAAACCCAACCAAGCTATCTAATAACCAGTGAGTTGGATGGTGAATTCTGGCAGCAATGGCAGCACCAAGCCGCTCTTTATCCTTTTAGTCGATACAGTAAGATGCACCTTAATAGTGACAATATGGATACTGAACTTAGACGCAGCACTTATAGTGAAAAGCATTACCTTCAAATTCCAAAAGGTGAGCATACTCTAAGCTTTAGCGCACTGCGCGCCCTAGCCTTACGAGTATTTGATCATCAATCTTGGGGATTTACGAGTAATGAGGATTTATTATTTCCTCAACTTAAGCAATACCAGCAACAGCAACTCGATTACCAGCAAGCATTAAATAATTTAACCACAGCTCTGATTTCAAACCCAAGCGCCAGCCATAACCTGCTGAGTCATTGGAAAGATACTCAATACCCTCTTATTGCCTCAAAAGAAAGAGCATTAAAACGCTCACTATTTTATCGTCCTTTAGCCGCGAGTACTTCTAGGCCCCCTCTTCGAACTTTTAATCTAAGTCCAGCTATTGCCAGATACAGCTCGCTACAGGGTCACCCAGATATTTTGGAGAAGGATTCAGCTGAGCCCCTAACTACAGATACCCATTTAGATACGGATACTTATGCAGAATTAAGCAAAAGATCACAACTGTCCTTTTCAATTCCTAAGCTATCAAGCCCAACACGATTAAGAATTCGCATGGCTGGATTAGCCGATCAGCCAGCAAGGTTTTCTATAACCGACCAGCAAGGAAACCACCATACTGTTTACTACTACCCCAAATTTGCCTCTAAATTATTAGAAACAGCTAAAATGACCTTGAGCAATAATGAAACCTGGGTAGCCGAGGCAATTATCCCATTACATAAAAATGCAAAAAAGATAACTGTAAAAGCATTAACCGACTCCAGCAGCAAACTACAGCTCGCTTACCAAACGTATAAAAAGCCCAGTATATCGGAGTCAGAAAACCTACAAGCATTAAAACATTTCATCGCCAAAGAGGGTTCGTTTGACTCAAACAATAGAGCGACTCTCATAACCTTCCTACAGGGCCATCATCAGTATAAGCTCGAGAGCAATCGAAAAATCAGTCAAAAAATCTTAGCCGACAATCAACTGCTCGCGTTAACCCTTACCGATATCGTTCATAGAATTAAAATAAGGGCCGAACAATTTGAACGAATATTGCCTACTAGCAATACCCAGTTATCAGTAATTCCCGAGCCTAAAAACTGGCAACCTAGGGTGCAGAGATTAATACAACAACAGGCATGGGCTAGCGCAATTAGTATTGTTTCACCGCTTACCCTACATGAGAATATAAGTATTCGGACTAAGGCTGCTAAACTTCAAACCAGTATATTACGAGAGGCTGGGGATTTTTATATCTATGAAAAATGGTTACTCAAATTATTAGCATCCAATAACCATTCGAATTTACATCATTTTGCTGAAAATACGCTCATTGAATATTATACCGCTCAACAGCGAATGAGTTCGCTAGAGAAATTATCAGCCTATCAATTTCGCCAATCAGGCAATCCTGATTATCTAGAAAAAATGGCAGACAGTTTAAGCAATCAGTCAAACTTGCTATTGAAAAATAAACTTAACTTAATCCATCAGCTGCTGGCTGCTCATGCAAAAGAGACTAAAAGCCATAACGCGAATGAAAAACAAGATAGCAAGCTAACCAGTAATTTATGGCACAGGGTGAAAGCAGAGTCCTTCACCGCTAGGTCATCTAGATTGCTGCATGGCCATACAATGGATAACTACAGTTATCGACATATTGCTAGCGCTGCTGAGCCTTTAGAATTTTCGATTGAAGGCCCCACCACCTTAGCAATTACTCATAGATCACTGCTTGCAGGTGATATGGAACAAAGTCAAGATGACTGGTTAATTCTAAAAGATAATCAGCAAACTCATTATATCCCAACCTTCCAATCAGGTCGCTCTAGGGATGTCTCTATCGTCGGTTCGGATAGCAATATCAGTGGCGTACAGCGTATTGAAATTCACCTTGGCGCTGGCCAGCATAAAATATCAATCCGGCCTAAAAATAACCCTGCGATAATCGGTTTATCTCAGCTGGCGAATATTGCTGTTAATCATCAAGATCAAAATAATACACTACTGCCCATCAGCCTTACTAAAGCTGACATAGTTGCTGACACTGTTGCTGATATTAGTTTAGATACGCATAACCAGAAAAGGGATCACCTCAGCCCAGAGAAGCACCTACTGCGTTTAATATGGGAAATTGAGCATAATGAATTATTTAATAAAAAAGAAAGCACTCTTTTACCTCTCATTGCAAAAGGCAATTTTATAATAGAACAGCAAGCTGAAACGCCTTTGCTTAATCGCTTAAATAAACGACTAAACCAATATATTGAATGGCAACTCGAGCAGCAATTAGTCGATAGTGCTGGCAGACGAATCATTAAATTTAAAACAGCGCCAATCTCAAATCCAAAGACTAAAATACGCCACATAGTAAACGGAGAAAAAGACGATAAGCATCATCGTTTATCACCACAAGGGGATCTAAACTTCACCTTTGATCTTAATACTGCGACTGACCTGAAACTGCAGTTTAAACAGCTAGTATCCCTGAATACTTACTCAAAACCTGCGGTTATTGAGGTAGGGTTAAATGACCAGCGCTTTAAAACAGTTGGGTTAGAGCCTAATAATACTTTCTACAATATAAAAATGAGCCTAAAACCAGGCATTCATCAAGTTCGTATTGCCTTAGTCGATGCTAAATCAGATCAACAGGTAGTCTTTAAAGCTCAGCGTAAATCGGCTAATAGTCAATGGAGGGTTATTGACATGCCGATTAAACAGGCATATTCCGTCGGTTTAAAAAATAACCCGATAAAAGTATTTGCCGCAGCGTCTCAATGGTTACGCTTTGATGACTACATAGAAGGTCAGGTTCATCGCAGCCACCACTATCAAAAAGAAAATGGCGTAATAACTCTTTCCCCGAAAGCGGGCCAAACAGAACGCTTAGTTCGTATTTATAAACTTCGTTTAAAATCTAAGTTAATCGATTTACCCTCAAGCTCGGAGCCTAGAAAGCCATCGGCCCCAATACCTTACCAATATCCCCCAGCTGTTAAACGCTGGTCGCTACAAGATAACCTAGAGCTGGGGGAAGAAAATGAAGGGACTTGGGGAGGCTATGTTAAATATACTAACCGCGCCTCAATTGATGATGAAGGTCAAAATGGTATAGCAGCGTCAATGAACGCCTTGCAATTAGGCCATATTTATCAAAAAAGGCTATTTGATGATAATTACTGGTCCAGCCCTTCTGGCAATTGGACAAATAATGCGTATTGGAAGAGCGATGCCTTTGTTCGCCAGACCCAAGATAGTGGTGATACCCTAGGTACGGATCAACGCTTTCTGGTTGCGGATCCACAATCAGATTGGCAACTTAGCTTAAAAGCTAAAATACAATACTTCCAAGCAGCTAATGATATTAGTGAAGATGTTCTAAATCTATATAGCGAAGCTCAATATCAACATGATTGGCAATTTAATCGTCAACAAACCTTGGATGCATCGTTAACCGGATTTGCTTATTACTTAGATAATACATCGCCTAACGCAAGCCGCTACATCGACCCACTTGTCTATAGTGATTATAAACGTGACCATACTTATGGTTTGCGATTAGCCGGCAACTGGCGATATAAGTTATGGCAAGATAGTCGTTTTAACCTTGGTACTCAATTGATCAGCAATGAATCCATTTTCTCCCTTGACCAGTTGTCATTAAAAGCCGGTTATCAACAGTATTTTAAAGGCCTAACCGCAGGTTTATCACTACGTCGCGTACAACGTTTTAGCGACTATGATCGTCAAAAAAGTAGCCATAATAATGAAGTAAAAGGCAGCCTACGTTTCCATCACTGGAATAGCAAAGGCAATGAATGGTATTTTTCTCTCAATGTGCTTCGTGACATCAGCATAAATGAAAATACCTTAGCATTGACGTTTGGTTTTAATCATAGTGATGGCCGAGGGGCACGAGACTACTTACCAACCCAGTTGCCCATGCGTGACCTCTACCAGCAACAAGGTACGCAGCAAATAAAATTTAATACCCTATCGGATGGGTCCAGCTTATGACGCAGCCAATAAATATAAAACAATTAACTAAAGAGCTTAACAGCACGCTTAGTCTAGGTTTAAGTGAGCTTAACCAGCAACTTGAAGGTAAAAATATAGAGCGCTGCAACAGTGACTTACGGCTATTTATTCAAGCTCAAGGTCGTCCAGATAGTGAACGCCTTCCTGTCATAGTCGATTTTTTGATCACCGAATTAAAGAAACACTTAGTCACTCTGAATCAACAACATCAATACTACCAAGATTTTCTAAAAAATATCCGTAATGCAGCGATAGAACTCGAAGTTAAAAAGTATATCCTACAATTTTCTAGACAGCTTGGCGCATCGGATAAGCAGATCAAGGGCGATAAAAAAGCGTTTAACCGTCATTTTGGTAGTGATGCGATAGCCGAACGCTATACACGATTAAACAAAGATAACGAACATTACATTATTTTTATACTCGACCGGTTAGCACATATCACCGTTTCTTTGGTTTCTCAATTAACCCCTGAGGAGATAAAACGATATTGGCAGCAAATTCAAGTCGAACCACTATTAGTTTCTATGCTGACGAACTTTCAAGAAGATCGGCTTAAGCATGCAACATTTAAGTGTCTAAGTTTTATAACTCGACATTTAAAAGGTAATCATGCGAACTATTTAACCAGTGCGACGATTCAGCTTGTATATCGCTATGCCCAAGACTCTCGACAGCCTATTTGGACGCAAGTCGAAGCAACGGCGCTTATTGCTGTTATTGCACCTCAGAGCTTATTATCGATTGCACAAACACATTTCGAAAATCCTGACATCGGCGATCTCATTTTTTTTCGCCGTCAATTGATTACTATCCTTGCCGAACATGGGCGGGAATATCCCCCATTATTAAAAATCATTCCACTCGCCGCAAAAGACCCTAGTGATTTCGTACGCCAGGGAGTAGCCAATGCACTTGCGAGCTTACCTCCTAAATTAATATTGCAATTACTGCCTTTGCTCAGTAACGATCATACAGAGCAGGTACGGGCAAGTTTAGTTTTACAGTTGCCGACATTAGCGACTCAAGCCCCTCTAGTAAAAACTTGCAATCAACTTATGTTAGATTTTCTAACGCTAGCACAGCCCTCTTTTGTATTAAGAACGGCGCTCACATCCTGTCACGAATATTTTCGAATTATCAGTAAGCACTCAGATTGCAAGCTAACAAAAGAATATCTTTCTTCACAGCCCATTTATCAGCAATTGATTCAAGCGATATCACAATTGCATACTCAGCATGTTGAAACAAAGGTGAGACGCTGGGCCGCCAATGCCCGCGAGCAGCTGTGGGCAACGGTTTATAAACTCAGCTATGAAAGTGAATTTAATGCGATTCAAAATGAATGGCACACGCTGGCTCTGAATGACCTACCGTTAGGAAAAACACGTCGGCTGCCTAAATCCATCAGAATGCATTTAGATTCAGACATGCAAGCGCGTTTGTTGGCTATTCAAGCTCAAGATGGCTTTGGCTTTGATATTAGTTCAAATAAAGTCATCAGAGACCACAAGGTAAAGTTCAGACTTTGGCGCTTTCTTCATGAACTACGCAATAGCGCCACTGACAAACGTCAAAATTATTCCCACATGACGGGCCGCGTATATTATGGTGAACGCCATATTCCCTCGAGTATTGTATCTGAGCGCAGCGCAACTAAGGTCCCTGGTGAACCCTTATTTCAAGACGGTGAAGAAGGCTGGCGCCCTTATCTGCCCTTAGTTGACCAAGTTATTTCAGCCCTCGATCAAAACTGGCCGACTAAAGCGATCAAGATCATCACCAGTGAAGGCATTACTTGGCTAACACCACCTAGTTCGTTATGGCAGCGTTTAAAAGCCCGGACAATTCTAGTATGGAACTTCAAAACCTATGCACATCTACGAAACTGGTCTGAGGGAGATGCTGAAGCCCCTGATGCCTATTTAAAATCCCTTGTTTCTTTGGGCTTTAACATCCAACTGACCCCACACACAGATTATAATCAAAAAGCCTTTACGCTAGACCAGCAGGTACAGCGCTTTTTCCCTGTTGTGTTACCACCATGGTTTCTTGATAGTTGGCGCCAATTTGAAAATTATTTCTTTTCTGTTTATCAAAACAGCCTCAATCATTTGTTGGTATTTTGCAGTGGTTTAGCGGTAATATTTTTTGGCAATCACCTACAAGAAAACTGGAAACTGCGTAAAGCTCGCGCCAAAATTCCTTTAGTGATTGGTGGCTGGGGCACTCGTGGCAAGTCAGGGACTGAACGTCTAAAAGCGGCCTTATTTAATGCCATGGGGTATCACGTTGTATCTAAAACGTCAGGATGTGAAGCCATGTTTCTACACGGCACGGCCTTACAACCTTTGCACGAGATGTTTTTATTTCGCCCCTACGATAAAGCAACCATTTGGGAACAAGCCCAAGTCGTATCCTTGTCTGAAAAATTAGGTGCTGATGTATTTTTATGGGAGTGCATGGGACTAACACCTCGCTATATCGACATTTTGCAGCAGCAATGGATGCGAGATGACATATCCACCATTACTAATTGCTACCCAGACCATGAGGACCTACAAGGCCCTGCGGGCGTCGATATCCCTAAAGTGATGCAAAAATTTGTACCGCAAAAAAGCGTATTAATCAGCAGTGAAGAAAATATGCAGCCCTTTCTGGATGAAGCGGCACGAGAAAAAGAAACTGAACACCATAGGGTTGATTGGCTGGATGCTGGCTTACTCACTAACGACGTATTGTCTCGATTCCCTTATGAAGAACACCCTTATAATATTGCTCTTGTAGTAAAAATGGGTGCGCTACTAAATTTACCTGCAGAATACTGTTTAAAAGAAATGGCAGATCGGGTTGTGCCTGATCTTGGGGTTCTTAAGATTTATCCAGAAGCTCTGATTAACGGCCGCTATTTAAGCTTTATTAATGGCATGTCTGCAAATGAACGCTTTGGTACCCTAAGTAATTGGCAGCGTGTGGGCTTTAATGATATCGACTTAAATAATCAGCCAGAGACTTGGATAACGACCGTTGTCAATAACCGCGCTGATCGTATTGCCCGCTCACAGGTCTTTGCTCAACTATTAGCTGAGGATATCGGCGCCGATAAACATTATCTGATTGGCTCTAACCTGGATGGTTTACAAAACTATATTGATAGCGCGTGGGATACTTTTATCGACGAGTTTCATATTGCTGATCAACATAGTGAATTCGAAGACTCAAAACAAAAAGTCATAGCGACCTTCTATCAAATTGCCAAACGCTTAAGAGTGCCATTGAATCAACAACAAGTGCATCAACGCTTAGTCGCCATGGTGCAAGGTGTGGGAATAGGATCTGAGTTATTACAAAATCAGGGTGACGAGCTTACAGAGAAAGTTTGCCAGCAACTACTCACTGAATTAGAAAATAGCCAAATTGTCGCAGCAAACAAATCCAGTATTAAACAGCAATATCAGCAGGATAAAACCGAATTAACCGCTCTATCGGCTCTATTAGACAGCTTAAAAGAGGCTAGCGAGCTGACGTTAAAGCCGCTTATTCCAGCTTGCCAGCAACAATTAACCCGCTGGTTTAAAGCACGGTTTGTCATTGTCTCTGACTTTTATACCAGTGGTGATCAATTAATCACCCTTATAGCCAATAATACGCCGGCAGGGCTGACTAACCGTATAATGGGCTTACAGAATATTAAAGGTACGGGCTTAGACTTTGTATACCGCTGGCAGTCTTGGGATAGAACTCATACGTTATGCGAGCAACTTAACGCAAGCGATGAACAGACCGCAAAGAGCGCGGTGAGCGAGCTAGCCCGGATTCAAGATTTAGGGCCACTTGATCAACAAAAAATCCTTAACTCTATCGAAGAGGTAAAACATAAATCGGTCGCACAAACCGAACAGTTCCAAGCAGAACTTGAACTGATCCTTGATAACCTTGAACGGCAGTCATTCAATGACCAACATCAGTCAACTTCAGAACAGAGCCGTTTATCTCTCTTTATCATTGATTTTGTTGAATCACTACTCGACCCAGGCCAAGCCATTAAGCGCAGAAAAGCGGCCAATCAAATTTACCAAGATCTAGCCGATGAACGCATCAGTCATGCACGTGCGGCCATGGCCTTGCAGCGACTCAACAAAAAACAAAAAGGCGGCTGGTTACGAAAACTGCTTAATAAGAATTAATTACCTTAGAGCAGTGGACGCCACAAGATTTGATTTAACGAGCGTATCACCATAACATTCATACTTACCTATTATCATTAGCGCCATCTTTATGATTACTATCGAAGTTATTGCTCCACCCACCAATGAAGATGCGATTAATCGCATCGCAAAACAACACGACGCATCGGATTATTGGCTGAGTAGCGCAAGTGATAAACAAATAGCGATTAAAATTTTAGTCGATAAGTCTAAGTCTCAAAAAATTCTCGACCAGTTACAAAGCTTAATGAAAGGCAAGAGTAATTTTCGAGTATTAGTCTCCCCTCTAGAAATTGCTCTACCCTACGAAAAAGATAAAACCAGTAATAGTGCTACGACGATATCACGAGAATCCTTGCTCAATCAGTTAAAAGCACAAGGCAACTTAGACGGTCATTACTTAATGCTGGTATTTTTAAGTACCATAGTAGCCGCTATTGGTTTAATCGAAAATAACGTCGCGGTTATTATCGGCGCCATGGTCATTGCGCCTCTATTAGGGCCAAACCTAGCGCTGTCATTATCGACTACCTTAGGACAAGTGAATGGCATCTTAAATGCCCTTCGCACCCTTGTCGTCGGGATTACATTCGCATTAGGCATTTCTATTATTTTATCGCTGTTTTACCCAGACCTAGTGCTGACGCCTGAATTACTGACGCGTACGACCGTAGGACTAGATGGTTTAGCCCTTGCATTAGCCTCTGGGGCGGCGGCGGCGCTGTCTATTACTACAGGGGTATCATCGGTTCTCGTTGGGGTCATGGTCGCAGTCGCGTTATTGCCTCCTACTGTCGCCCTCGGCATTTGTCTAGGCATAGGGGCTTACCCTGAAGCGAAAGGCGCCGCATTTTTACTCATTGCGAATATCGCTTCTGTAAACTTAACCGCTCAACTGACGATGCGCTTAAAAGGTATTAAGCCTAGAGAAGCAGATCATCAACGTACTGCTTTAATTATTTTCATCATGGGTATTCTCTTCTGGTGTTTATTAATTGCATACCTTATTTATCGTTTAAACCACCCATAAATATCTACAAAGGTATCGCCACAGAAATAACCCGATAATTTTTACTTTAGGACTCATGGATGAATCAGATTGTATTACAGCGTAAACTTTCGATCCCTAGCTCAGGCATATTGTTTAACCGCCCTGAGCTAATAGAAAAGCTGAATCACTATAGTCAATTTCCTTTAACCGTGATTGCTGCTCCGGCTGGATACGGTAAAACCAGTCTAGTATGCACATGGTTGCAGTACGCAGCTCATCCAGTATATTGGCTCTCCCTTGACGAACAAAATAATTTACCTAGCTCCTTTTGGCTGTATTTACACCAGTGTCTAAAAAAAATTGATCGTGATTTAGACTCTGAAGCAGAACGCATGCTAGAGACTCACTTTATTGATGACTACTGCTTAATCAGCGACCTAGTATTGGCTTCTTTAGAAAAGCTTAGCCGTAAATGGAACCGTCCCAGTCGAGCCGTTATTGTCTTAGATGATTTTCAATGTATTAATCACCCTGACATCCTTAAATCTTTTAATCGCTTTCTGGATTATTTACCAAGCTGGTTACAAATAGTCATTACCGCAAGAAAGCCTCCTGCACTGATGCTTCCTAATCGCTGTTCAAAATCAAGCGCTCATATTATTCAAGCATCAGAATTAACCTTTAAAGCCGAGGAAATAGCCGATTTTTTGCTCACCAAACTCGATATAGAACTTTCGAAACGGCAACAACAACGCTTATTTGATAAAACTGAAGGCTGGGCCGCCGTTATTCAACTAACGGGCTTAGCGCTCAAGTCAGGTAAAAGTTTTGAAGACTGCACAGATACCCAAGACTCGTTACTAGCAGATTTCTTATTTGAGGAGGTTTTTTCTCAACTTGAAAACGACCTTCAAACCTTGTTAATTGAAATAAGCCTAGTCGATCATTTTAATTTAGAACTGTGCCAGTATTTTAATCCAACAAGAGATAACGAAGGTATTTTACAGACCCTAGTGAATCAAGGTCTATTCGTTAGTAAAGTAGAATCACAAACAAGCAAAATACCTAGCTTTCGCTTACACAGTTTATTTCGCCAATGGTTACTCAACCATAACCCCCTTAGCCTAGAGCAAATTTGCCAACATAAAAAAGTTGCCCTTACCTGGTTAAGCAATAACCATAACTATCACCAGGCACTGGAAATCAGTCTTAGCTTAAAAGATTGGCAAGCCTGTTCAGATCTTATGGTTCAGCTCTACCCCTCATTGATTCACATCACCCATTTTGATCACGTCTCTAGCATTTTAAATCGCATTCCCGATGAGGTAGTTAAAGCACTTCCCCATTTAGGACTGCTCACAGCACTGATCAGTTTCAGTCTATATGAATATGATAGAGTTGAAGAGTATACCGCTTATGTAGAGTCCTATTTAAACCTAAACCCTTTAGCCCTTAAAGAAGATGACACTATGTCTCTAATGATGGGCAGTATGATTTTACGCGCACAAGTTGCTCGCTTTACTGGCCAAAGTACAAAAGCACACACCATCACTAAAAGCATCGAATCACGCTACTATCAAGAGCATAACCCTCTAAACTGTTGGCTTCTGCTAGGCAAGGGGATTGATTATTTCTTCGACGACAACATCACTCAAGCTATTAAATATAACCAATCCGCACTCACCCTAGCAAAAGCGGCTGAGGATGGTTTATGTACAATCTCCGCGCTATCTTGGCTTTTGCATAGCTTGTATTATAACGGCCAAATCTCACTGGCTATTTCTCTCGCTGAAGAGAATATAATGTGGTTACAACAAGGCAGTTTTTTATCTCTGCCCAATACATCATCTGTCTATGCAGTAATGGCCGTTTTATACATCGAACGTAATGAAATTGAACTTGCCTGGCAAAGTTATACTCAATTATTAAATGCTTTAAATGATTTTACCGATCCTAGAGAAATACTTTATAACAAGTTCCATACTCACTTTCATCTTCTATCCAGTACAGGTCGCTATGATGAAGCACGGAGCTGCCTACAGCAGCTCGAGTACTACGAACTGCAACTGGGTAAAAGGCTTACTCCTAACCACTCAGTGTTATTAGATAGCAAAATATTCAATGCGCTTTTAGAAGCCAAAATAGGCAATAGATTCCCGCTCCTGCAACGGGTTGCTGAAATGGATAATGAAGGTGAAAATGAAAAAACTGACTATCGCTTGCGTTTATTATATGAACAAATGATCCAAGCCAGTGGGCACATGATAATGACATCATGTGAAGTGGATCTATTCACAGAAATTGCTAAAAGCAGTGCATTAAATGGCAATATCCACCGCCAAATAAGCTGCTATTTGATACCCGCTAAAATTTTCTTCGCTTTGGGTGAACAGAAAAAGGCGATAACACTTTTTCAATGCGCATTAACCATTGCTGCCCCACACAACTATATCAACTTAATCATTGAGGATGAAAGGCAAATACTGCCATTAATACATGGCGCTCTAGAGTTGGCCATTGAGAGCGAATATTGTCAGCGATTATTAGCCGCCATCCAGGCTCGACAAGACGATAAAAGTATTCAAGTTAAGCCTATACCGCCTCAGAAAAAAGCCAATGAAGCAGATAAGTATCAAGCCATCAACCAAGGTCTGGTCGAAATATTAAGCCCTAGAGAACTAGAGGTTTTAGGCTTACTGAACCAAGGTAATCGTAATAAGCACATTGCCGAGGCCCTGTCGATATCACCTTCTACCGTTAAGCGTCATTTGCAAAATATCTATCAAAAATTGCAGATAAACAGTCGCACAGAGGCTATCGCTATTTTGAACGACCGGTCTGTATTTAAAGCTTAAATGCAGCTGATTATGTGACGCAGTTCACATAAATATACCCATACATGGTCCTTTTGGGGACTGCGCCTTAACTGCTCAGTGCTTAGTCTAATGGAATACCCATATCATTAAGCAAGGATCGAGTCATGAGGCCGTATAAACACTCGCTATTAATCATTTTAAATATAACCCTGCTCGCCTGCGGAGGTGATACTAAAACAAAAGATGATGATGATTTTTTCGTGCCACCTGTGATAGGCCAGGTCAGCGATGATGTTTTTGATCGTGAGCGCTTATTACAAATATACCTGAAAATGCCTAACCAAGATTTTGCCCAGTTACGCTCTGAGGGCAGACCACTGGATAGCACTTTTGCAGGCTGTCCCTCAGCTGAGTTTGAGTATAGCGACTTTAAAGCCTTAGCAAATATTGATGGGGAAGTAATAGAGAATGTCGCCATTCGTAAAAAAGGTTATCTAGGCTCATTAAGCCACAAACGACCTTCACTAAAGCTAAATTTTGATAGCCACCAAGAAGGCCGAACCTTTAAAACACTCAAGCGTATGACCTTGAATAATGATCGCCAAGATCCTAGCCATACTCACCAATGCATGGCGTATGATTTATTTAAGGCTGCTGGCATAGCAGCCCCTCGTTGCAACCTTGCCCATGTGGTAATCAATAACGAAGATATGGGAATTTATAGCCACGTAGAAAGTATTAAAAAGCCCTTTTTAGAGCGCCATTTCAATAACAAATCCGGTAATTTGTACGAGGCTCAAATTGCGGATTTTGGCAGTAAGCTCAATCAGCGCTTTGAACTAAAAACCAATAAAACCATCAATGACCGTTCTGATTTAGACCGCTTAGCAGAAACCATAGAACTTGAAGATGAGGCATTTTTAAACCAAATCTCTCAGCATATAGATGTGGATGAGTTCATTACTTTTTGGGCCGTAGAGACCCTTATTGGTCACTGGGATTCTGCCACGGGCAATACCAACAATTATTATATTTACCATAACCCGGAAGATGACCTATTTCATTTTATTCCCTGGGGAACCGACAGTGCATTTACAATCGATAAGCACTTAAAGCCCAACTCAGGCCCACTATTTAAAAACTTTTCATTAGCGAAACGTTTTTATGATATTGAGCAAACCCGCCAGCGTTATTTCAATGCAATAAATACCCTATTAACAGAACATTGGTCAGAAGACGATCTACTAACCGTGCTTGCAAAAGTTCAACAGCTAACCGCTAGCCCTGAAGAAACGATGCAACCCATGAAAGACTTTATTATCGGGAATGAAGACAACAAACAGTTAAGCCAAAGAGCGCTTTTAAGCAAAGCAATGAACGGAGACACTCAGCAAACTTCGTATTTACTCGCAGATGAAACCGTCGATTGTTCTAACAATGCTAAAAAAACACAGTTAGTCGCTGAGTTTAACAGTGATAGTAATGGTGATGAGGGGTCGTTCACCTTCACCGACGCCGAGGGTATTGAGCAAACGGCCTCCATGACGATTGTCTCCCACTTTAGCAGCGTTGATAGCTTGGCCTACGGAGAGGATAAGTCCAAAGCCCCCTCGGTTATTGGTTTAACGTTGATTGGGGTAGCCAACCCACCGCTTTATCCGAATAGCTACGTATTACAGGTATTCATTGAAAAACCAAACTACCAAGAAGGCAGCATTCAACTGCAAGGGCTAGCGAATAACCTAATGCTATTTAAGGTAATCGATAAAAATGCAGTGCCCGCTAAAATTAAACTGATCAGCGCAGGTCATAGCGGCAATATAACAATCACTCAGGCCGGCAGCGGTAGCACTGAAAGCCCTATTAAAGGTCGTATTGATGCACAAATGGGCTTAATACAAGCACCGAACTATATTCTCAGTGAATATTAGGGAGAATTCTATGATGGCCCATACTGTCAGCCAGCCTTTAACTTTAGAACCTAAATACTATGAGGCATCCCACCTCGCATTGGTCAAAAATACGCAAGATAAAGATTTATCAATACTTAAAGAATTTAAACCACATTCTCTGGCTCAACAAAATACCGCCGCATTAATGAACCGGGTCGATAGTAAATATCTTTTGCCCATCGCGTTATTTAATCCGCTGATGAAAGCTATATCAGCGGATTACAGTATTTTAACCGCCTATGGCCAAAGAATTTTCAATTATCAAACTACCTACTTTGATAATAAGCGCAGGCAATTCTTTCATGATCATCATAATGGTAAGTTAAATCGCTACAAGGTGCGCTTCCGTCGCTATGTGGAATCCGCTACAGGGTATATGGAAGTTAAGTTAAAAAATAATCAGAAGCGTACGATTAAGCAACGTATTCCTATGGACTGTATTCTTCCTAACCAAGCTCGGGTTAATGATTTTGTTAAAAAAACTCTAGGCTATGAGGTTACTTTAGAAACGGTTTTGTTTGTAAATTATCAAAGAATCACCCTATTGAATAAAACCAACTTAGAACGCATTACCATAGACCTTAATTTAAGTTTTCGTAACGCTAAAGAGCAGATTCAATCGATACAAGATAAAGTCTTTATCGTTGAAATTAAACAAGATAGAAAACCTTTGCCTTCTACCTGTCGAAGCTTCATAAAAAACCATTGTTATCACGACATTAACTTCAGTAAGTACTGCATTGGAAGTGTACTCACTAGAAATACTAATGCTGAAGTACAGGAATTAAAATTTAATCGCTTTAAACCTGTGCTACGGCAACTCGAAAGACTCAATTTTCAATAACTTTTAAAACAACATTTTCATTCACATTAATACTACATAGGAAATTTATTATGGACTTCACACTGGATACAGACTTTTTTTTTCGTTTATTGGTTAATACTCTCGCTATTATCATTTTAATCCGCTTTTGCTATTACACATTTTCTCAACACAGAACCAATGCTTCCTCTTTTATCCTATTTGGTATGGGAGTCTTTTTGGTTACCTCGCTATTACATTCCGCAGAGGTTTCCATGGGGTTCGCATTTGGCTTATTTGCCGTATTTTCAATGCTCCGATACCGTACAGAGCAAATCAGTATAAAAGAGATGACCTATTTGTTTTTGGTCATTGCCATCGCCTTATTATCAGCTGTAAGTGCCATGAAACTGCACGAGCTAATGCTAATTACACTCGCAATTTGTTTAATGACCTACTTATTAGAAACCAGCCTAATACTGCCATCATTAAATGAACTCGAAATTGATTACGAGAAAATAGAAAACATTAATATTCATCGTCGCAAAGAGCTTATTGATGATATCAGTATGAGAACGGGTTTTGATGTACAGCAGGTAGAGATTTTAAGTATTGATTTTTTACGCGACAGTACTCGACTTAAAATCCACTATAACCCTGCTGCCAGTTCAGATGAAAATAATGAAGCATTAATACGTCAACACCATGTTTCATAACTTGTTAATGCTCATAACCCTAGCAGCAGGGTTATTAATCCAACCTAATAGTGCCTTAGCAGCAAGAAAGGTTGATTCTAGTACAAATAAAAACGTTCAAGATCGAGTTGAATTTTCTGGATACCTAATGCTCGACCATGATTATTACGGGCCTTTTTATGCTAAATCCGCTAACGGCTATCAGCATAAAAATGAAATACGACGCGCTAAACTAGGGGTCTCATTTAAGCCCAACCCTTTGATTAAAGCGAAACTACAGTTGAAATACTCCCAGTCCTTTCCCGCTGATGGAAAGCTTGCTTTAGGGGATGCTCTGGTTAGGTTTAATACAGGCAATGATACGGGTCTTCAAGTTGGCCGCATGAAGCAAGCTATCGGTTTAGAATACCAGAGCTCATCATCACAACTCATTGCGATAGAGCGCTCTTTACCCAGCAGTGCTTTTGCCCCCGATAGAAGCTTTGGCATTCAGCTTGATCAGAAAAAAAAGCACTATACCTTAGCGGCGGGGTATTTTATTGAAAGGGATTCTGAGCATGATCTCGCGCTCAGTAATTTTGACTTACTCAAGCATCAGGATAAAGATATTAAAGCTGGTACCCTACGCATGACCTACCTAAAATCAAAAAACATTGCTGGTAAGTTACATCTTGGCGGAACATTTTCACGACGCTGGTTAAACGGTCAAAAAATACAATTTAAAGAATCGGGTGAAATCCATAGCGCTGACTCGATTATCCGCAGCGCTCGCTTTTATGCTGACCATAGCAATCTTTATCAATTAGACATGGCCTGGTTATCGAATAAGATATTAATTCAAGGAGAAGTGTTTGTTAACAGAATAACCGCGATCGATCACCAGCTATGGAACTTCTATGGCGCTTATATTCAATCCAGCTATCTATTTTCAGGAGAGTATCAATACAAGCGAGGACGAATTAAATCATCTCAGTTGAACAACAATACCCTTGAACTGGTTTTTCGGCAATCATACCTAAACCTGCGTGATAACTCAGTCGGTAGCCAAGCCGCCATCAGTTTAATAGGGCTCAACCTGCATATATCCAAGTCCTTTAAACTGATGGCCAATATTAGCCAGCCTTGGATTTCTGGTGATACGATAAATACTCAGCAATCAGGCCAAGCCTATTCTTTTAGAGGTCAATTTAACTTTTAATTTATAAACAATAGCCCTATCCTTGCCCATTAAGTATTACATCAACCAGTTTACACCGGTCTTTTTATGCAATCATTCGAAACACTACTGGCCCAATCAGAACAAGATACTTTAATTATTGATAGTAGCTGGGGCCAAGGTAGAACCTTATTTGGTGGACTTTCAAGCGCCCTTGGATTAAAGAAAACTCGACAATTACTCACCGAAGAGCGACCACTACGCTCAGTCAATATTAACTTCAGTGGCCAATGCTTAGCGGAAACAGCGATTAGCATTTCACCGCAAGTTTTGTCAGCAGGCAAGTCCATTAGCCAGATCAATGCTCAAGTAATCCAAAATGATCGAGTCGTTACTCAGGTATGTGCCTGCTATGGCACCGAGCGAGAATCTGAAATTGAAATCCCTAGTCCAGCGATTGAATTACCTAAACTAGGCAGCCAGCAAAGATTAAATTACATCAAGGGCCTGACACCAGAATTTGTACAACATTTTGAATTTGAATATTGTAAAGGTCAATTTCCTTTTACCAATAGCCCAAAGAATGAGCTCGCAGGTTGGATGCGTTTTAAAGAAAGCGGCGAGCAGTTTAGTGAAGCCCACCTAATTGCCTTAATCGACGCTTGGCCACCCACCGTTTTACAAAAACTAAAAAAACCAGCAGCGTGCGCCAGTATCAGTTGGAATATCGAAATCGTGCAACCGCTATCCCTATTAAAGCAAAAATTAAGCGCTGATACTTGGTTATATTATGACGCCAACATTCAACAAGCCCATCACGGTTACGCTCATACTGAAGCTAGAATTTATACCCCAGAGGGCATTTTATTAGCCCTAAGTCGGCAGCTGATTGCCGTTTATGCCTAAGCATAAAACGGCATCTTTATTTAATCATTGCTAGGGGCAGTTTTGGTCTTGCAGTAGAACTTCTTAGTATTCTTTAAACTGCGAACGTAAATCATCAAAGCTGCCGATATCAATGCCTAGATCATTTATCAAACCATTATTTAATCCATAAACAAAGCCATGTAGAACCAGCTCTTGGTTTTTTTGCCAAGCATCGCGCACCACCGTTGTCCGAGCAAGATTGCGTACTTGCTCCATAACATTCAATTCACATAGGCGATCACGAGCATCGTCAGCACTTAGTTTTGATAACTCATCCATATGCTTATAGTGCACATCTTTAACATGACTTAACCAGTTATCTACTAGGCCAAAACGAGAGTTATCATACGCCGCATGTACCCCACCACAACCATAATGGCCAGTGACAATAATGTGCTTAACCTTTAATACCTCTACCGCAAACTGCACGACAGACAAACAATTCAGATCCGAATGAATCACCTGATTGGCAACATTACGATGCACAAAAACTTCCCCTGGCATCAAACCAACAATTTGGTTGGCTGGCACTCGACTATCGGAACAACCAATCCAAAGGTATTCTGGGGTTTGCTGCTTACTCAACTTAGCAAAAAACTCCGGATTTTCTTTATTAACTTTTTCCGCCCAAGCTTTATTACTATCTAATAACCGCTCTAGTGTTGACATAACTGACTCCTACTTCTAATTAACGGACGCTGCATCTGCGCTTAAGCTTGCAAACCTTTGATGATGAATGTGAATTACATCAGTTTCACTATTGCCAAATAACGTGCGCCACAACCAGCCACTTTCCAATGTATCTCGACATTGAAGCAACTGCTGATTATACATTCGCGCACGTCGTTCGACCTTACGACTAACATCCATTAGCCATCTTTTTTTCTTGTACGTACCCCGTAAATAACCACCCGCCCCTTCATGGTAAGCAAGGTATAAACGATAAGCATCGTGCTTCTTTATTCCCGTCCGTTTTATTGTTTTCGTATTATACCAACCAATAAAATCAACAGCGTCGATAAAGTCATCACGATCGGCGCTCCATTGCCCGGTACTTTTTTGATACTCACGCCAGGTACCATTAAGTGCTTGGGTATAACCATAAGCGCTTGATGGGTAATCCCCTGGGAATATCCATAAAAACCACTCCCTTGGGGGGCGTGCGTCTTCAACAAATTTTGATTCTTGATGAATAAACGCCATCGTCACACCAATAGGCACCCCGTATTTTTTCTCAACTTGTTTAGCAGCGTTATACCAATCGTAATATTCATCAAAAATGTCACACACATCATTGATATTTTGCGGTGGTGCCGTAGCACAGCCCATTAAAATAATTGAGCATAAAATACTTAAAGTTTTTAGTGGCTTAGCAACTCTCATTTATACCCCTGCTACTTTGTGCAGGCGTAACAATTCAATGAAGCCTGCTTCATCGAGAATCTCTATACCCAATCCTTGTGCTTTAGTTAATTTTGATCCCGCTTTTTCTCCCGCGACTAAAGCGTCGGTTTTAGCCGATATACTTGAGCTAACCTTGCCCCCTAAAGCTTGTAAATATTGCTTAGCATCATCACGCCCCATGGCAGATAGAGTGCCTGTAATTACATAAACCTTTCCGGCTAATGGCAGCTCTGCACTCTCTTTTGCAGAGATCGGCTCACTTTCAGGCCAGTTCAAACCGGCTTTTTGCAATTGCTCAATAATACTTTGATTATGGGGTTCACTGAAAAAAGATAATATATGTTTAGCAACGATTTCGCCCACATCTGGCACGGCTAACAAGGTGGCTTCATCGGCTTGTTGAATACGATCAAGAAAACCAAAATACTGGGCAAGATTTTGCGCTGTGGTTACCCCAACTTCTCGAATGCCTAAGGCGTACAGAAAACGTCCTAGTGTTGTAGTTTTAGCGGCTTCGAGCGCATTGAGTAGCTTTTTCGCTGATTTTTCTGCCATACGCTCTAAACCTGCAACATCTTCTAGTTGCAGATGAAACAGATCATCAAATGAATCAATTAAACCAGCATCCACCAACTGCTCAACCAGTTTATCTCCTAGCCCATCGATATCTAATGCTTTACGTGAAGCAAAATGTTTAATTGCTTCTTTACGTTGGGCTGCGCAATATAAACCACCAGAACAGCGCGCAACAGCCTCACTTGCAATGCGCTCAACTTTAGAATCGCAAATCGGGCAGTGGCTCGGCATAAGGATATCTTGTGCCTGCGGCGGACGTTTATCGAGTACCACGGATACCACTTGTGGAATCACATCACCTGCTCGGCGAATAATAACCGTATCCCCTACTTTAACCCCTAAGCGACTAATCTCATCCATATTGTGCAAGGTTGCATTACTCACCATCACCCCTGCGACATGAACCGGTTTTAAACGGGCTACTGGGGTTAATGCACCCGTGCGTCCAACTTGGAAATCTACGTCTTCTAATAACGTCATTTCTTCTTGCGCTGGAAACTTTGCCGCAATTGCCCAACGGGGTGCGCGGGCAACAAAGCCCAACTGTTGCTGAATAGCGAGATCATTAATTTTAAAAACAATGCCATCAATATCGTAATCTAGGCCATCGCGTTTTTTACCCAATTCAGAAAAATACTCGGCACAGGCCTGTATCCCTTGCACAACGGCCATATCACTATTGATTTTAAGTCCCCAGCGTTTGATGCACTGTAAAACCTCATCATGCTTAGCTGGTAAGACAAATTCCTCCGATACGACACCTATGCTATAGGCACAAAATTCTAATGGTCGCTTAGCGGTAATACGTGAGTCTAATTGACGCAAAGAACCGGCGGCGGCATTGCGTGGGTTAGCAAAAACCTTTTCATCATTTTCACGGGCACTTTGGTTGAGTTTTTCAAAGCCAGCTTTTGGCATGTAAATTTCGCCGCGTACTTCTAGGCGCTTAGGGTAATCATCACCCTGTAACGATAAGGGTACATTTTTAATGGTGCGGACATTTAAGGTAATATTTTCCCCAGTACTGCCATCTCCTCGAGTAGCAGCTTGTACTAAAAGCCCTTCTTCATAAAGAATGCTAACCGCTAAACCATCCAGTTTCGGCTCGCAGGCAAATTCTAATTCTTCTTGCCCTAACGACGTGCCTTTTAAACGATCCTTGACCTTGCGGCTAAAATCAATCAGTTCGTTTTCATTCATGGCGTTATCTAACGATAACATGGGTTTTTCGTGCTTCACTTGAGTAAAACTAGCTAAGGGCGTAGCCCCGACTTTTTGCGTTGGAGAATCAGCCGCAAAGGTTTCAGGGTATTCCTGCTCCAATCGCTCTAACTCACGATATAAACGATCATACTCAGCATCAGGAACCGTAGGATCATCCAATACATAATATTGATGGCTATAAGCATTCAACTGCTGGCGTAATTGTTGAATGCGTTGTGTCACTTCAGCGGTAATCGTCATAAATCTAAATACTGTACTTAATACTGTTATTAATGCGATTTAATCGCGCTATTTCTTTCCCATAAGCTTTTGCTTACGGACAAAATCACGCACTTGTTGGCGGTTATGTTCTATCGTTTGTAGTGCCATAATACTATGACTTTCATCGTGCACATCACCCCCTAGATTGCGGGCAATCACAGACGCCATTTCTGTCATGGCTTCAAATGCATCCATTGCCTTATCGGGTCCTGGCAAACTCAAAAATAAACTGACACCATGAATACGCTCATGCAATAAGGTTTCAGGGTTAAATGTTCCTGGCTGAAATGAATTCGCCATAGAAAATTGTATATAACCCTCACCATTTTCATCTTCAAAACGATGAAAAATATCTTTTTCCCCGTGGCGTAAATCACAACTATTCACTAGATAAAGAATATCTTCGCCACAAAACCCCTCTTCATCATGAGGGATAACATGGGTCACTAAAACCAAGCTAGGATCTGGCCGATCAGCAAGGATTTCAGCCTTCTTACCCGGTTTTTTAACCGGCGCATACGCCGCTTCAGCTAACATGTCTTGTGCTTCCTTACGACCATCATCATGATTTGATTCGGTTTCAACAATAGCCTCATTTATATCATGAGCTCTAGTGTGATTATCATTATGTTGAATAGTTTGATCTGTGCTTTCTATTTCCATGGCCACGGGTTGAACCGCTGCTACGCTGGACGAGATATCATTAATCGACGCTTCTATGCCACTAATATCTTCTAGCCCTAACTCAATAGACTCTTCAATAGGCTCTTCAATAGACGTCTGTGCAGTAGGAGTCTGAGCAGTAGGAGTCTGAGCAGTAGAAGCCTGTGCAGTAGCAGGAAACTCTTCCCCAAGCTCTTCGACATCCATCAATAAAGGAACTTGTTGATCCAAGTTTAATGATGCCACTTCTACTTTAATATTTACTTGTTTTTCCAGGTTCTGTTCATCCGCATCTAGATGAGCATAACTTTCATGCTGAAAGTCAGGTTCACCCGCATAGATACGATCTTCTTCCAGACTTTGTTGAATATCCTTACTAAGGTCGTCATTGGCTTTGTTTTCAATCTCATCCAAAGCCGTCATGCCAGACAGTTCATCCAGTTGGTCTCTGAACGCATGCGCTTCTTGCAACAACTCATTTTGAGAACGCAGACCAATCACTCGCGCACCGCCATTGGGCAGTTCAGAAGAAAAGCCTTCCTCCGGAAAACTAAAGTTATCTTGCACATCCAAGGTTAAGGCTTCTTGTCGCGCTCGGCGCATACGTCTAAACCCATCCACCAAAATACCCAGCATGATAAGACTACCGAGTATGACTAAAACTGTACGTAGATTTAATTCCATGGGTTCACCGTTACCCTTTCTGTAATCATCTTGTTTTTCATCATTTCATCCATAATCTGATAATATTTTTTAACCACAATCACTAGGCTTCAACCATTTTAGCGGCTTCTTCAATATCAACCGATACCAATCGAGAAACCCCAGGTTCGTGCATGGTTACACCCATCAACTGATCTGCTTTTTCCATTGCAATCTTATTGTGTGTAATATAAATAAATTGCACTTTTTCTGACATCGCTTTTACCAAGCGCGCATAACGTCCTACGTTAGCATCATCCAAAGGTGCATCCACTTCATCCAGCATACAAAAAGGCGCAGGATTTAATTGGAAAATAGAGAATACCAAAGCAATCGCCGTCAGTGCCTTTTCTCCACCGGATAATAAGTGAATCGTACTGTTCTTTTTACCCGGTGGCGACGCCATAATCGCTACCCCAGTATTTAATAAATCATCACCGGTTAGTTCTAGACTGGCGTGACCACCCCCAAATACTTTCGGAAATAATTCTGCTAAACCTGAATTCACTTTATCAAAGGTTTCTTTAAAGCGAGAGCGGGTTTCTCGATCAATTTTCTGAATAGCACTTTCAAGAGTGGCTAACGCTTTTTCTAAGTCCTCATGCTGGGCATCAAGATAGACTTTACGTTCAGACTGAATCTTATATTCATCAATCGCCGCTAAGTTAATCGCCCCTAAACGACGAATACGTTCACCAATGCGTTCCAGCTCTTCACTCCACTGTTGAATATCCGCATCTTGCGGTAGACTTGCAATGACCTCTTCCAACGTTAATTCATCTTCAAGCAATTGTTCGACTATGCTATTTCGGCGAATTTCTAACGATTGCGTTTCCATTCGAACTTGCTCTAACTTAGTCCGTAAATCTAATCCAGCTTTTTCGGCAATACCACGGTCTTTTTCAAACTGTCTCAACTCAGCATCCACCGCTTCTAATTCACGGCGGGCATCACTCATAACCTGCTCGGCCTCCAGGCGTTTTTCTAGCAGTTCTTCCAACTGCATTTTTAATTCCTCAAGATCGGAATCATGATCACGATTTTGATTTTGCTGAATCTGAGATTTACGCTCTTGGTTGCGCTGCATTTGCTGATGTAAGCGCTCAACCGCTTGATTCAAACTTTGCTGCTGATTACTAAAGCCTTGATGACGTAACTGAAGTTGGTGTGCTTGATCTTTTTCTTGTCGCGCCTTCATCCGTGCATCTTCAATGCGCGTCGCGGTATTTTCACGTTCAGTTTGTAAGCGGCTGCGTTCATCGGCATCTTGATCCATGTTTTCCATAGCTTCTTGCCATTGAATACGAGCCTCAGCAATCTGTTCACGCTCTAAAGCTTGCAGTTCATTCACCTCTGCAAGCTCGCTATCAATCTTGTCTGTACGCAAGGCCAACTGTTCTGCTCGAGCTTGCTTGCCCGACAACTGCGATTGAAACTCTGCTAACTGACGCGCAAAGGCCGTCATTTCTTTTTGCTGTACTTCGCGTTGCTGCTCTAAATTGCGTAACTTTAATTGCTCGGCATCCAGATCGACTTCCCACTCTTCAATACTAATATCTAGATCTTCAAAGCGTATCTCCAGCGTTTCTAATTCTTGCTGTCGCGCAAGAATACCGCCATTACCTTCCCCGTCTTTTGCAACCCGCAACCAAGACTTCCCTAACCAAAGTCCTTCCGGCGTAATGATTGATTGGTCATCCGCTAACTGACTGCGGCGCGCCATGGCTTGAGATAAGTCATCAGCCACTTGTACTGAGGATAACAGTGAATTGATATTTTCATCACCGCTGACCTTAGCGGCTAATACATTGCTCGCGGCAGCTTCAGCTGGTGAACCGTTTGCAGCTGACCATAAAATTACTTCACCATCTTTTAAGCCATTAACCCAATGTTGAACTGGGTCTAGATCCTCGACAATAACCGCTTGTAAATAATTGCCGAGCACCATTTCAACGGCTTTTTCCCAACCGCTTTCAACCTGAATTTTTTCGGCAAGGCGCGCCTTACGAGACAGTTGGTGACTTTCCAACCAGTGACTTACCGCTTCATTACCTTCGCCTTTTGCCGCTTGCTGCAGCGCTTCTAACGAAGCTTTTCGCCCCTGCACTTGTTGCAGTTCGCTGCGGCCTTCATCTATTTTTCGGCGCAGAACTTCAATCTTTTCTCGCTGAACATTAACCTGTTCGCCAAAACTATCACTTGCCAACTGCTGTTCTTCAAGCTGCATTTCGTGTTCTGAAATGTGTTCTTGTAAGAATAAAATTTCTTCCGCTTCTGGATTGGACGTTAGCTGGCGTTTTTCTTCATCTAATCGTTCAATGCGTTGCTGCAATCGTGTTAGCTGTTGCTCTAGATTTTGAATCCTACTTTGTGCAACTTCAGCCTGCCTTGCCGGCGCACTGGCTTTTTGAGTGAATTCATCCCAACTACGCTGCCATGCCTGCATCGCTTCTTCGGCAAGAATTAACTCTTCCCCTGCGGCCTCCTCCCCTGCAAGCAAGACTTCCAGCTCCGGCTCTAACATCATCAACTCTTCGTTAACTTCTTCTAGCTTAAGCTGATCTTCTTCTAACGCACGCTGGGTTTCTAAAATACCTTTTTCTGTTTCTGCTAGGTCTTGGGATAGCTGCAAACTCATTTGCGCTTGGTGCTCTAGCTTTTGCTCGTGACGGGCAATCTGTGCCCCCACCTCATAATATTTGGCTTGCGCACTACTGAATACTTCATTACGTTCATGATGACTTTCTCGACGCTCTTCTATCGCAGCATCGGCGCTCGTTTGCAGGGCCATTTTTGCTTCATACTGAACATCGAGCTCGGCAATTTCCATTTCACGCTTACGATAATCGACATCCAGCACTTGCCATTTCAGTGCTTGTAACTGGCCTTTTTTAAGACGCTCTTGCGCTTTATATTCTTTATACTTTTCTGCAGCTTGGGCTTGACGATGAAGGTGAGCAAGTTGGCGTTCCATTTCGTCACGGATATCTTGCAAGCGCTCTAAGTTTTCATTGGTGCGACGCATGCGGTTTTCAGTTTCGCGGCGACGCTCTTTATATTTTGAAATACCCGCGGCTTCTTCAATAAAAACGCGTAACTCTTCGGGTTTTGATTCGATCAGACGAGAAATCATACCCTGTTCAATAATTGAATAAGAGCGGGCCCCTAGGCCGGTACCTAAGAAAATGTCGGTAATGTCTTTACGACGACACTTAGTACCATTGAGGTAATAGGTCGATTGCCCTTCGCGTGTTACTTGGCGACGTAAAGAGACTTCACTGAAGGCTGCGTACTCACCACGTAAAGTACCATCGCTATTGTCAAAAATAAGATCAACACTGGCTTTACCGACCGGTTTACGCTGTGCGGAACCGTTAAAAATAACGTCCGTCATCGAATCACCTCGAAGGTTCTTCGCCGAGCTTTCACCCATAACCCAACGTACCGCATCGATGGTATTTGATTTCCCACAACCGTTTGGCCCCAAAATTCCCGTCATATTCGTTGGAAACGGAATGTAAGTTGGGTCTACAAACGATTTAAATCCTGCCAGTTTGATGGCCTTTAGGCGCATAACCTGTCGTTCCTAATTAATTATTCTTAATTCAGCTTATTATTCTGCATTTAGCGCGGCCAATACCAGTTCTAACTGGTGACGAAAATATTGTTCTACCGCCGCGGGAAGCAATTCCACTTTTCGTTCTGTAACACCTGTCATCAAGGCAGCGAAAAAAATTAATGCCGCTTGCCCATCATTAGGTTTATAGCGCTGCGCCAAGGCATAACAACGATGTACTGCAGGCTGCAAATCAACCAACAACTCATGCAAATATTCATTTCGAGCCAGTGGGTACGCCATATTTAACAAGGCAAATACCTGCTCCATAAATTCTTCACGATCGTCTTGCTCGGCGATGCTTTGTAACCACATCAGGTGTTGAATAAGCTCATCTAACTCACCCTGTTGCCAGCGCTGAGCAACCAATACCGCTAAGCGGGTAACTAATAGACCAAATACATCAAATAAGTTTTCCGCTAAGTCGGCAGTTATAGCGGCTACCATCGCACCTCGCCTTGGCACCATATCCACTAAATGGCGTCTTTCCAATAACAATAAAGCTTCACGCACCGACCCCCGACTGACTTCGAGTTCTTCAACAATCTTCAACTCTTGTATGCGCTCATTTGCGACGCGCTGACCCGAAATTATTTGATGTGCAAGGTGCTGAGCGATCTGCTCGGCCATGCTTTTGGGCGCGTTAAAACTCATGGTATTAATTAGTTACCCTACATCTATATGCAAAAACCTAAGTCTACCACAGCCACTTAGCGCTGAAAGCCTTATCTCACGCCCTTTTACACTATTTTTCTTTAGTTCCAAAACCCCCTCAGATTTCCCCCCAAGCAAGACACTAAGAGAGTATTTTCTGATTATTTTACCACCAATACTTGCAAAATTAATCGACTAGATTCATTATTGTCCTACAATCTAACAATAAAGAATGACAATACTAACCCGCACGGAGAAAATGCATGGACTCAACCAGCAAGCTCACTGCAAGCAATGAGCTAGACTTCATTATCAAGATGAAAAAATACGCTTACCTTTTAGTGCTATTACCCTCTCTCACCCTATTAGCATCAGTTTGGCTTGGCAACGAATATGGCCAGATGAATTTATTTGCCTTTTTCACGCTGTTTTTTGTCTTTGTCTTAACCCCTATCCTCGATCACCTTATTGGCCAAGACCCAGTTAATCCCGATGAGAAAATACAAGTTCCTAAGCTCTCTAAAGAAATCTTTTATCGCCTCTTAACCCTACTGTGCTTGCCTTTGCAAATTGCTACGATCTTCTATGGGGGCCACATATTAATGTCGATAGAGATGAACTGGATTGGACAATTAGGCTGGGTACTTTCGGTGGGGACTGTAGGGGCAATTGTCGCAATTAACGTCGGCCATGAATTAATACATAAAGACCCCATCATAGAGCAATGGGCAGGGGGCTTACTGTATGCCTGCGTCACCTACGGCGGCTTCAAAGTTGAGCATATTCGTGGCCACCATGTGCATGTTTCTACACCAGCTGACGCATCATCTTCTCGCTACGGCCAAAGCTTATACGCATTTTTACCCCACGCGTATTTACATAATTTCCTCAATGCTTGGAAACTAGAAGCCAAGAAGCTTAAGCGCAAAGGCAAAAGTCTATTTAGTTTCAGCAATGAATTAATCTGGTGGTATAGCATCAGCTTTATATTTGCAGGAATTTGCACAGCTCTATGGGGCTGGAGTGGCATGGCGTACTTTTTTGCCCAAAGTTTTGTTGCTTTCTCATTATTAGAAGTCATCAATTATATTGAACATTACGGCTTACATAGAAGAAAGCTTGCTAATGGCCGCTTTGAACGCACCAGCGTCGAACACTCTTGGAATAGTAATTACCTGCTCACCAATTTATTTCTTTTTCAACTACAGCGCCACTCTGATCACCACGCTTACCCCAAGCGCCGCTACCAGGTATTGCGCCACCATGAGGTCAGCCCACAACTGCCAAGCGGTTATGCAACCATGGTAGTATTAGCACTCATACCGCCACTCTGGTTCAAAGTAATGAACCCTAAAGTTGAAGCGTATTACCAAGGAGAAGAGCAGCACTTAAGTTAAATTAACCTGCTTGATGACCACAAGGACGATAGCTTATTTATAGCTTTGCTAAAACAGAGTAAGCTAACACTTCGTTTTAGCAAAGCTGCATACCATGGTCGCCAACCTACTCACCTTAATTGTTCAGTTATTAGCGGAGAATACCACCCTAATCGCATTAACGTTCTGCGCGATACTAACCTCCGCTATTGCCGCCATTCTTGGATTTGGTGGTGGTATGCTATTGATTGCCATCATGCCAAGCTTTCTTCCAGCCGCGGTGATTATTCCCATTCATGGCTTAGTACAATTAGCGAGTAACGGTTCTCGTATTGCGCTTTCTTTCAATCAAGTTGCTTGGCATCTGTTGCCGCAATTTTTAATCGGCTCAGTACTGGGATTAGTACTTTTTACGAGCCTGTTATTCAACCTTTCAAGCGACTATATCCCTCTTGCCATTGGCAGTTATATTCTTCTTAATCTTTGGTCAAAACCTTTTGCCAATGCCATGAATCGATTCGAAAGTTTTTATATTGTTGGTGCACTACAGACTGGTTTAAGTTTAATCGTGGGTGCCACAGGCCCCCTTAGCCAAAGTATTTTATTAAAAAACCTGAATCATAAAGATCAAATCATTGCGACTAGTGCCATTTTTATGAGCATTAGTCACTTGGCTAAAATCCTTATATTTGGCCTCTTAGGATTTCATTTTTTTGACCACCTTAATACTCTAATCGCCATGTGTTGCGGTGCTATTTTAGGATCCTACCTAGGTTCAAAAGCACGGCAAAAATTCGACAACCAAAGGTATATTCAAATAATTAAATATCTACTAAGCCTTCTTGCGATCAAGATGATCTTTGTTGTATTTCTCCAATGACGAATACATTCCTGCTT
>CAXIBC010000008.1:0-57495 GCA_964022115.1 uncultured Oleispira sp.
CTATTTAACGGCACTGTTTCTAAATGCTCGCGACTCGCTTCTGGAATGCCGCTACCAAAAGAGGTAATTGCTGGCGCCTTACCCGATTTGCTATCCCAGTTATCAACATCCGATTTCCACATCATCTCGTCGTATAAGCCGTGAAAGCCGCCTTCTACGACAACAATTTTATTGCGCCCTGTAAAACCACGAGCCGTACGGACAGCACCAATAACCGCTTCAGTACCTGAGTTCGCAAAGCGTAGCTTTTCGATATTAGGGCACATTTGCTTCACGAGCTCGATCACTTCAGAGTCTAGGTCGGTTGAAAACCCTGAAATGGTGCCACGCTCAGTAATGGCCTTAATCACTTCTTGATCGATGCGAGTATCTCGGTACCCTAAGATAATAGGACCATAGGCTAAGCGAAAATCGACAAACTTCTGATCATCCGCATCGGTAATGGTACAACCCTCACTGGTTTTAACGAATACCGTATTATCCTCCCCCCAATAACGATAGCTATCCGCAACACCCATTGGCATATGCTGATGAGATTGCTGCAGTAGGCGGCTAGTAATGGGTTTGGCTGGATTTGTCATAGAGTATTCTGCGCTAATGATTGATGGTCATAAAAAACTAATGCTGCCTATAATACAGGGCAATAAAGCCCTCTGCACTCGAGATTCTGACTAGGAGATTCAAAACTACAATTTATTACAGGCCAGGCCGGCAATAGTTTGAGCCATGGTTTTCAAGAACTTACCCTTGCCATGCTACACTGTGAATCTAGTTTTCATCTTTATTTGAGCATTATCGTCATGGATTTCCTCTGGATTCTTATCGCCTTTATCTGCGGTTTCGCCGCCAAACAAGTAAACCTACCCCCATTAATTGGTTATTTAGCCGCGGGATTTGGCCTTCATGCTTACGGCGTACAGCCGCACGAAAACTTAGAAACCTTGGCTAATATCGGCATCACCCTGATGCTGTTTACCATTGGTCTAAAAGTTAATTTCAATACCCTATTAAAAACCTCAGTATGGGCAAGCGCTAGCTTGCACATGATTAGCTGGGTGATAGTAGGCACCCTATTATTGAAAGCCGTGGCGTTATTAGGCATCCATTATTTTGTCGATCTCGATTGGCCTGCATTAGCCCTCATCAGTTTTGCCCTGAGCTTTAGCAGTACCGTATGTATTGTCAAACTGCTAGAAGATAAAAATGAAATGAAGGCCCGCCACGGCAAGCTCGCGGTCGGTATCTTAGTTATGCAAGACATAGTCGCGGTGGCTTTCTTAGTGATTGCTACCGGCAAGGTCCCTTCTTTATATGCCATCGGATTATTATTCTTGTTATGGCCAGCACGTCCATTATTAGGCCATATCCTAAATAAGTCCGGCCACGGTGAATTATTACCTTTGATTGGTATTTTCCTAGCCTTGGGAGGTTATGAATTATTCAAGCTGGTGAATATGAAAGGTGACTTAGGGGCTCTGGTTATTGGCTTATTATTAAGCTCCCATTCAAAGTCGGTTGAACTCGCCAAGTCATTACTCAGCTTTAAAGACATCTTCTTGATTGGCTTTTTCTTATCCATTGGTTTTACCGCATTACCTACGGTAGACATGATTCCTGCATTAGCTGCTATCAGTTTTATCCTGATTATAAAAGGGGTCTTGTTATTTCATATTCTGGCTGCCATTGGTGTTGCGGGTCGTAATATGTTTTTGGGCAGCATGATCTTAACCAACTATAGTGAATTTGGTTTAATCGTCGCCGCGCTATGTGTTAATAATGGTTGGTTAGCCACAGACTGGTTAGTCATCATTGCTTTAGGTGTAAGTATCTCATTCGTCTTCACCAGCATTTTCTACGACTATGCTCATACGGCTTATGCGCATACCAGAAACTGGGTAAAACACTTTGAACGAGAACAGCCGATTCCGGCCTACCAAGAGCAGTTAAAAAAAGCCGAGGTTTTAATTATTGGCATGGGCCGTGTTGGCCGCAGTTCTTATGACGTACTGCACTCTCAGCTGGATGATAAAGTATGGGGAGTAGAATCAGATATCGATAAAGTGCGCCAGCACCGCGAAGCAGGGCGCCATATTATTTTAGGCGATGCCGAAGATGCGGACTTTTGGGAAACGCGCGAACTGTGGCACATTAAACTCATTATGTTAGCCATGCCGTCCGTTAACGATATCAGTGATATAACCAAGCAATTAAAACTCTGTGGTTATAAAGGTCACATTGCCGCCATTGCTCGCTACGAAGATGAGCGTGAAAAACTGATCGACCTAGGGGTCGATAACGTTTTTAACTATTACGTAGAAGCCGGAACCGGTTTCGCTGAAGAAAGCATGCAGTTACTGACTCAAGAGAGCTCGTTACAAGATAGCCAACTAAAAGATAGCTCGTTACAACAGAGCCCGCTAACAAGATTGCAAAACAGATAATTAACTATGACCAAAAATACCATTTGGGTAGACGCTGATGCCTGCCCTAACCCCATTAAAGAAACCTTATTTAAAGCGGCTAACCGAGTAGAGATGGCGTTAATTCTAGTCGCCAATCATTATATTAAGGTGCCACCCTCTAAATGGATTAGCAGTACCCAGGTTGAATCTGGCTTTGATGTGGCCGACGATTATATCGTCGCTCAGATCAATAAAGATGACCTCGTCATTACCTCTGATATTCCTTTAGCCGCAGAAATCATCGAAAAAGGCGGCCATGTTATTACCGCCCGTGGTGATATTTACGATAAAACAAATATTAAGCAGAAACTCAATATGCGTGATTTCATGGATACTATGCGCAGCTCTGGGGAACATCATGGTGGTCAAGCAGCGATGAATGCTAAAGATAAGCAGACCTTTGCTAACGCCTTAGATCGCTACCTAGCCAAATATGGCAAAGGCTAATGTTGCCGTGATGAAATAGTGTAATCCACAATCCTCACTGTTCAGCGCTTAACCTTCTAAGCTAATCTATTAGCCATTAATCAAACAGTATAAGGATGAACACTATGGGGCAGACCTCTGATTATCAACCAGCAACAGTATGGCAGCCAGAAAAAGAATCGGGTGGTCAATTTGCCAACATTAACCGTCCTGTTGCCGGTGCTACCCATAACAAACCATTACCCGTGGGTAAGCACCCACTGCAGCTGCATTCTCTCGCCACACCCAACGGTGTAAAAGTAACCATCATGCTAGAAGAGCTGATTGAAAAAGGCATCGCTGACGCTGAGTATGATGCCTACCCCATTAATATCATGGAAGGTGATCAGTTTAGCTCGGGCTTTGTGGCGATTAATCCCAACTCTAAAATTCCAGCTATGTTAGATAACTCAGTTACCGATGCCACGGGTAAACCCATTCGGATTTTTGAATCTGGAGCCATCTTGCTCTACTTAGCGGAAAAGTTTGATTGTTTTCTACCCACTGGGGTAGCAAAAGCCGAATGCTTGTCGTGGTTATTTTGGCAAATGGGCAGTGCACCTTTTCTCGGTGGTGGCTTTGGCCACTTTTATGCGTATGCCCCAGAAAAATTCGAATACCCCATCAACCGCTATACTATGGAAGTGAAACGTCAGCTGGATGTATTAGATAAACAGCTGGCTGACAATACCTATATCTGTGGCGATGACTATAGCATTGCCGATATAGCAATCTGGCCTTGGTATGGGGTATTGGTATTGGGTGGGCTTTACAATGCAGCCGAGTTCTTGGATGTGAAGTCCTATAAACATGTCGTACGTTGGGCAGAAATGATTGCTCAGCGCCCAGCGGTTCAGCGCGGGAAAAAAGTGAATTGCACCTGGGGTGAAGCCGAAGACCAGCTCCCGCAGCGCCATAGCCAAGAAGATTTTAGCCGTTAGAACTGAGCGAAAGCGGCTAGCAAAGCTTATAAATCATAGCGCGCAAGGATATAAATAGGTGTAGGATGTGCGCTTCTAATTACCGCACTAGGAATTCATGAACATGGATTTTTTTACTACTGATACTTTATTGTGGATAGGCATCGCCTTTTGCATCTCGCAGTCGGCGATGTTTTCAGGTTTAAACCTTGCCTTTTTCTCCCTCAGCCGATTGCAGCTAGAAGTTGAAATGAAGCATGGTAATACCGCCGCGGGTAAAGTACTGGACGCTCGTAAAGATTCCAACTATCTACTGACGACAATTCTTTGGGGTAATGTGAGTATTAACGTATTGCTTACATTATTATCGGACTCAGCCTTAGCGGGCATCGCGGCGTTTGCTTTCTCGACAATTTTTATCACCATCTTTGGTGAAATTTTACCGCAAGCGTATTTCTCTCGTAATGCCTTACGTATGGCTTCATTATTAACCCCAGTGCTTAAATTTTATCAATTTTTATTAATGCCGGTCGCTCGCCCTTGCGCCATCGTTTTGGATAAATGGCTTGGCAAAGAAGGTATCGACTACCTTAGGGAGAAAGAATTAATTTCCATGATTCACGCCCACATGGACGCCGAAGAATCTGAGATCGATGCCATTGAAGGCCGTGGCGCACTGAATTTTCTCATGATTGATAAAATTAAAGTAACGGAAGAAGGTGAGCTGGTAGATGCTAACTCCATAATTCGTTTACCCACTAAGGTCGATCTACCTCTGATCCCAGAAGTCAGCCGTGATGTCGATGACCCATTTTTGCAGCAAGTAAATGCCAGTGGTCACCACTGGGTTGTGCTAGCCGATGAAGAAGGCAATCCTTTATTATTGCTCGATGCCGATGCGGCATTACGGGCGGCGCTGCTCGATAAAGAGGCACCATACGATATTTATCAGTTTTGTCGTCGCCCATTAGTGATTCGTGATACCGATAAAACCATTAGCGAAGTCATCAAACATTTAAAATCGTTACCAACATCAACCACGGCCGATGATGCCGCTATCGATTATGACGCGGTATTAATTTGGGGCGCAGAGCCACGAATTATTACCGGTGCTGATATTTTAGGTAAGCTATTAAAAGGCATTCAAGCGAAAGACTTAGAATAAGTCTCTGCTTTACCGTCCTTAATTTGTAGCTTTCACTTTCAGCCGATTATTCATATCACGGCTTTCTCGAATCAACTCGTTGCCTGCTGCGCCGCGAGTTGATTTTGCCAAGCGATCATATAAAACAACATTCACAGTCGCAGCAAGATTCAAACTGCCTATGGTTGGAATATACACGACACTGTGTGCGCGATTGACGACCTTTTGCTTTACTGAGCCATCTTCTGGACCAAAGATATAAAAGGCATTTTCTGGATGCTGAAAGTCGGCTAACGAAATGGCATTTTCGGCGAGTTCTATGACAACGATTTGGCTATTCTCTGGGGCACTTTCTAATAGACAATCCACTGAGGTTAACGGAATACTTTTGCTCAGGTTTTGGGTATCGGTACAATAAGCTGCACCACGATCATAGCGGCTTCCTGTGTAGAGAATTCGATCCGCTTGAAAGCAGCCTGCTGCTCTAAAGATAGCCCCAACATTGGTAGGGCTTTTGGGATTGGTAAGACCAATAGTGACTTTAGCAAGGCTCATTGTGGTATATCGTTTCCGATCAAGAAAAGGGGTTTATTATCGAATCCATCATATTATAACCAAAAGCCAACAAGTCTTCAGCTGCTGGTTGATTAGAGTCTTCGCAGTGAATTTCAGTATTTATAATTAACGTTCACTCTTTTTATCGAGTCTATACGCTTGGCTATCAAAGTTGGCCAGCATCTTTCTAAGCTTCAGCGTGCTCCAAGGGAAAGCAATACTATTTTTGCCGTTTTCATCAATATAATAACTGGAGCAGCCACCGGTATTCCACACGGTCGTTTGTAAATCTTGCTGCACTTTTTCGTTATATAATTTCTGGGCTTGGCTATTCACTTCTAAGTAAGTAGCTTTTTTATCGCGCATTGCTATCAAAGCACTCACCACATAATCCAGCTGAGCCTCGATAATAATAAATGCCGAGTTATGCCCAATCGCTAAATTAGGCCCTAGCACTAAAAAGAAATTCGGGAAATCTGTGATAGTGGTGCCACGATACGCCTCTGGACTACCCTGCCAGATTTCATCCATGGTTTTGCCACTTTTACCTTGTACATTTTTAGCAATAGGCACATCGGAGACATGAAACCCAGTAGCTAAGATAATAACGTCCGCATCATACTGCTCACCATTACTGGCCATCAGGGTATTGCCGACGATTTTTTCAACACCACTGGCAATCACATCGATATTATCTTTAGCTAAGGCTTTGTAATAATGATTGCTCAATAATACGCGCTTACAACCCATGGTATAATCTGGGGTGATTTTTTGCTTTAGCTCCTCATCTTTTATATGGCGATTAATATGCCACTGGGCGATGACTTGCATGCGTTTTAAAATTGCGGGTTTGCGAAAACCTAAACCAAAGATCTCCATTCCTAGGTATAAACATTTACGCAATAAATTTAATGTGAAAGGTAATTTAAAAAATCCCTGAACCAGTTTATTAAACATAATATCTGGTTTAGGTAAGATCCATTGCGGCGTACGCTGAAACGCCACCAGCTGCTTTACCTTTGGTTGTATTTCAGGAATAAACTGAATCGCCGACGCCCCTGTACCAATCACAGCAATACGTTTATCGGTTAAATCGATATCATGATTCCAGCGCGACGAGTGAAAGACTTCACCGTTGAAAGCTGCTAAACCGGGCAGTTTTGGTAGGATAGGTTCATGTAGATATCCCACACATGAAATCACCTTATTGGCTTGGTAAATACCTTGCTGGGTATGCACTAGCCAATGATGTTGATCTTCTTGCCAAACAACATTCTGAACATGAATACCAAAGCGCAGATATGGCATTATGCCAAAGTCGCGAGCGGTATTTTTGGTGTAGGTTAGAATTTCTTCTTGGCCAGCAAAGACTTTGCTCCAACGTTTATTCTGTGCAAATGAATACGAATACAAAGCAGAAGGCACATCACACTCACAACCCGGGTAGGTATTATCTCGCCAAGTGCCACCTAAAGTTTGATGTTTTTCTAAAATAATAAAATCGTTAATGCCTTCTCGGGTTAAGCGAATACCCGCACCAATACCACTAAAACCTGATCCTATGATAATGACATCATGGCAGCCGATCAGGCTTACTGATGGATCTTCTGATGATTGATTGGTATTGTGCATTAGGCGCTCGCAGTGTTTATTATTTACCTACGACTTTCTATGCTAAGCATTTATTCAGCAACGAACAAGTCAAGAAGCTCCGATACATTGATCTTAGCTTTACCAATCAAGGGGCATCCTATGTAGGCTAACAATGCTCTGCAGAGAAACTGATTACCTCAGAGATTTTATTGCTTCCAAGCTGCAGCATCAAAATCCGATCGATTCCCATCGCCACTCCAGCACAAGCAGGTAAACCGGCATGTTCATCGGCCATAGCGGCTAATAGTTTTTCATCTACCGGCCTACCTGTGCCTATTAACTCTTTTTTAAATCGTGCGCGCTGCTCGTCACTATCCGTCAGCTCATGGTAACCATTGGCTAGCTCAAGACCATTTAAATACAGCTCAAAACGTTCTGCGATCAACTGGCCTTGTTCATCTTCAGCAATTTTGGCGAGTGCGGCTTGGCTTGCAGGGTAGTTATAAATAAATACTAACTGATTTTTAGGTAATTCTTTTTCTACCTTATGGCTCATGATCATATCGAGCCAAGCATCACGGTTTAATGCTAAATCAGCTCCCGCTAACTCAATGCCCAGTGTTTGAATCTGCTCATCACTCGCATTCAAAGGATCTAGACCCGCATAGGCTAGAACTGCCTGCTGATAGGTCATAAAGGTTGGCGAATCTTCCAGTTCAACCTTTGAATTTTCAAATAGCTCATCCAATAAATCAGCCACTTCGTGCATCAGTCCGCGATGATCCATCCCTACTCGATACCACTCCAGCATGGTAAATTCTGGATTGTGACGCCCACCTGCTTCCCCGGCGCGAAATACCTTACCTAACGCATAAATATCCCCACTACCCGCACACAATAAACGCTTCATCGAATATTCTGGGGAGGTATGCAGATATAGTTTAGCCATGTCGTTGGTTGCGGCAATTTCAATCGGCTCGATGTTCATGTCTGCAACCGGAGCATGATTAAGAATCGGCAATTCAACTTCAAGGGCATTGGTTTCGATAAAGAATTCACGAATGCGGCGATTCAATGCGGCACGGGCATGTAAGGCTTCAATTGTTACACTTGGCTTCCAGTTCATTAGCTCTGACATATCTATCTCTAATTTTTGACATAAAAAAAGGAAGCCGAAGCTTCCTTTTTCAATAGCCGACTCATGTATATTCAGTCGCTTATTTAGCACGGCTCACGTACTCGCCAACACGAGTATCAATGCGTAAAACTTCACCGATTACGATGAATAGAGGAACGTTCACTACCGCACCGGTTTCTAGTGTCGCTGGCTTAGAACCACCCTGAGCCGTATCACCCTTAAGGCCAGGATCAGTTTCAACCACTTCAAGGTCGATGAAGTTCGGAGCTGTAATGCTTAAGATTTCACCGTTAAACAAGGTCACTTCATAAACTTGCTGTTCTTTTAGCCAGTTTTTGTTTTCACTAATTGCTTCTTCGGCTGCGCCTAACTGCTCAAAAGAGCCGTCGGTCATCATGAAGTGCCAGAATTCACCATCGGTATAAAGGTATTCCATTTCGACGTCCATCACGTCGGCACCTTCTAACTTCTCACCAGACTTGAAAGTGCGCTCCCAAGTACGACCGTTTTTTAGGTTTTTCAGCTTAACGCGGCTAAAGGCTTGGCCTTTACCCGGTTTAACATATTCATTTTCTACGATGGCACAAGGATCGCCATCAAGCATTACTTTAAGACCTGATTTGAATTCGCTGGTAGAATAATTAGCCATGTGACCTCGACAAAATATTGATGGGGTTCAGCACAATCTGCCCCAGAAAAAAGAGCTATGATAACCGAAACCCCGTTAGTGATCGAATCTTTAACCGATATTAGTCCGACTCCAGCATCAGATAGCTGGAATCATGTGCTTGCGGGGGCGACAAAAGATATAAAAAGTTTATTAGCTCAGCTCGATATTCCATTATCAGACCTCAATCAGCGCCAGCAAGCTTGTATCGATTTCCCACTTTTAGTCCCACAGCCTTTTATCGATAAGATGGAGAAAGGTAATGCCAACGATCCTTTACTCTTACAGGTATTACCGCAAGGTGCTGAATTGGAAACCGCTGAGGGCTTTATCAATGATCCCCTCGCCGAAAAACATAGTAATTTACAGAAAGGGCTGATCCATAAGTACCATGGCCGAGTATTGGTACTATTAAGCACTGGCTGCGCGGTCAATTGTCGCTATTGTTTTCGTCGTCATTTTCCTTATCAAGAAAACCGCCTTGGCCGCCGCGATTGGCAAGGCATCTTGGATTATATTGCCCAAGATGCATCGATCGAAGAGTTGATCCTGAGTGGTGGTGACCCCTTGATGCTAAATGATCAGCAGCTAGAAAAATTTATTCAACAAGCGCAGACCATTCCTCACTTAACCCGCCTACGTATCCATACACGATTACCGGTTGTTATACCGCAACGAATAACTGATCACCTTCTCAAGATTTTACAGTCTTCACGCTTAGATTGTGCCATAGTACTGCACATCAACCACAGTCAGGAGCTGGATAGCCAATTGCTAGCCGCCTGTTCTAAATTGCGACAAGCCAATATCACCCTACTCAATCAGGCCGTCTTATTACGCGGAGTAAACGATAACCTGAGTGCTCAAGTTGCGTTAAGTAAGCGGCTCTTTAACGCGGGTATATTACCCTACTACCTACATTTATTAGATAAGGTAACCGGCGCCCATCACTTCGATATCTGTGAAAAAAATGCGCAACTATTATACCAGCAACTATTATTAAAACTGCCTGGTTATTTAGTGCCTAAATTAGTGCGTGAAGAGTCGGGCAAAGGGAGTAAGACGCCCGTACCAATAATACTCTAACAATAACCCAATACTAGCAAGCCGAGACTAGCAACTGAGTAATAAACACGTTAATGTGAGATTGATTTATTATGATTTGAAGAAGTTCCGCTATAATTAAAACTATATACCTAGTAATAACTTATTTATTTGGTTAAGGAAGGCATGGACAGCACAAATACGCCGATTAAGCTTCATATACCTAGCCCCACTCAACAGCAGCTCTCCTTTTGCCCTGCTAACGTTGACGGCATTACCAAGTGGGCTAAATGCCTTCCTATGGCCAATACTGGGGAAGCCGCAAGACAGCTATATCAAGCCATTCGTGAACTCAATCAATTTCATGCTGAGCCGTTATTACGCTTCCAGTTATTAGAGGTCATGCGCCCCTATATTTATTCCATTGGTACTTTATTAGCAAAACACTTCTTACAAACCTCGGTATCGTTAAACGAACGTCAGCTAAAAATTGCCAATTTAAGCCAATCGCTGCAAACACACCTAGCAACGGGTTATAAGCTAGTCGTTGCCAATAGTATCTCCACGACGCCGGCGTCGGATAAAGCCGCAAAGATTGTAACTACGTCGATTCATCGAGCGATTACCGATACCACAAGCACCATATTGCGAGCTTTTCAGCTTTATTGTCATCCCCCTGAGCGCGCTTGGTCTGAAATCAATCAATTATTTCTGCTGGCCGAAATGCGTCAGTTAGAACATTTTAAAGTTAACGATAGCCAAAATCGTTATTTAAGTACGACGGATATCAGCACGGCTTTTATTCGTGCCCATTTATTAGGTAGCGCCAAGCCCAATAACTTGCGTCAGCAAGACCTTATTCAACTGTATGATGCGACTGAGCTATGGGCTGATAGAGTCAGCATTACTCATTGTGATGATGAATCAGCGTTATTTATTATCAATTTACACCGCGATCGTGTTGCCCAATACCGCCAACACTTACGTGATGAACAAAAACCGCTATTTCGTAGTTTAAATACTGAAACCTTGGTGCACGAACTCAAGTCCTACGCGGCTAATCCTCAAGGCCACAGCAGCATTACGGTCCCAGGCAAGCTCAGTGACAACTTATTAACCCATGCCATACAAGCTTGGGGAATTCATTGGCAGCGCTCCTTCCGTCGTATGCCAACGGAAGGCCAGCTGCGCTTATGCATTGGCTTAAGTGCGACCCATTATTATATCGCGGGTCAAAAAGAATTCGAAAAATTACAAGCTGAATTGCGCCCTAAGCACACGGAAAAAGGCATCAATGTCGATACCGGTCACCGCTCCGGTCATGATGTATGGGCTGGGGCTTTCGATGCCGGTGGTTCCGTTATACCTGAAAACGATAGTATTGATACCATTGAATTTATTAATAAGCACTCTAAAGAAGAGGAGCAGAATGCTATCGCTAAATACCCTGCTCACGACGTCAGCCTGACCAATACCAGCCCTGGAGGCTATTGTTTACATTGGCTAGGCGAATTGCCCGCAAGTATCCAAGCAGGGGAAATACTAGGTATCCAAGAATCTGGGGTGCGTCATTGGGCGATAGGTGTGATTCGCTGGATTCGCCACCTAGGGCAGCAAGGAACCCAGCTCGGAATTGAGCTACTGGCACCAAAAGCAGAAGCTGGGGCGGCTCAGCTGCAGCAAAAGACTGGCGAAAATGCGCCGTTTATGCGTTCATTACTACTGCCTGCAATTAAGGCCATTGCTCAACCTGCAACCCTTATTCTGCCTCGTATGCCATTTCGTACCGGTAACAAGATTAACTTGCAGCACAGTGAGATTAATGGTCGACAGCAATTAACTAAACGCATTGTTTCGACCAATAGTTTTAGCCAATTTCAGTTCCGCAGTAGCGGCATGAAACCAAGCCCACAAGCGCTTGTTCCAGATAATAAGCTAAAGGATGATGACTTTGACTCATTGTGGAATAAGTTGTAATAATAGTTTTCTTAACATGTGAACTGGACGGTATTTTGATACCTGCCATTTCACGCTACCACCTTTAATAATCAGACAATACGTAAAAGAGTCCCAACTTAATGCCTTCCCCTAGTCGCGATACACTGCACTTATTATTGTTAACCCAGAATCAAAACGATGCCGAAGGACTTGTCAGCTTATTACGTAATTCAGGTCGAGCTACCCGTGCCCACATGGTCTCGTCGTTGGACAATTTTAACGAACAAATTCAAGATAAAACTTGGGATCTAGTATTAGCCGAACCGGCTGCGCAAGATATCAACCCCAAAGAACTGTTTAAACAAATAAAGCGCTTGGATAAAGACCTTCCCGTCATCATATTAGCTGAAGACGTCGACCCAATGCAGCTTGAATTTTATCTAAAGCTTGGCGCTTGCGATGTCGTACCAAAAGATGAATCTAATTTACTCTCTATGGTCATAGAGCGTGAATTAACTAACCTTAATAGCCGCCGTTCTTTACGCACAACTCAGGTTAAATTGCGGGATGCAGAAAAGCGCTGCCAAGCCTTATTAGAAAGCTCCAAAGATGCGATTACCTATATTCATGATGGTATGCATATTTATGCCAACCAAGCTTATTTAGAGTTGTTTGGTTATCAAAACGTTGATGACTTAGAAGGTATGCCCGTTATGGATATGGTCGCGGGGCGCGATCAAGATAGCCTTAAGCAATCGCTAAAGAATTTTTTACTCTCGGGTGGTAATGCCGATTTAAAATACAGTGGGTTAAAAACCGACGATACCGAGTTCCCGATGACCATGTCGCTATCGTCGGCCACTTATGCCGATGAACCCTGTACTCAAGTTGTCATCCGCGCAAAGTCCAATCATTCAGATTTAGAATCCAAACTAAAAGAAATCAGCAGTCGTGATTTGTTAACTGGCCTTTATAACAAGCCGTACTTCATGGATAGTTTAGAGTCTGCAGTAGATCGTGCCGTACTGAAAGGCAGTGTCGGGGCAGCTTTATATATCAACATAGATCGCTTTGGTAAGGTGAAGTCTCAAGTCGGTATCAATAATGCTGATATCGTTCTTTGTCAGGTAGCCGATTATCTAAAAGCAGCCATTAATGAGGGGGATACCCTAGCTCGAGTCGGAGAAGATGTATTTGCTTGGATTCGACCAAATATTAATGCTGAAGAAGCGTTACAGCTAGCCGAGAGCTTACGCGCTGGTATAGAGTTTCTGGTCATAGATGCAAATTCACAAACAGTGACGATTACGGTAAGCATTGGTGTTGCCTTAATTAATGATTCTTGTAGCGAGCCTACTGATATTTTGCAACGCTCACACCAAGCCGCAGATGCCGTGCGACATGACCAAGGCCATCAAAAAGGCAATGGCATCCAGCTTTATGTGGCTGAAGAAGTCGCTCCAGACAATAGCGACATAGGGATTGAAAATCAGGTAATCGCGGCATTAAAAGCGAATACATTTAACCTACTTTTCCAACCCTTGATTAATTTAAAAGGGGATGAACAAGAGCATTACGAAACCTTGTTGCGTATGCCACAAAGTAATGGTGAAGAGCTGTCAGCCGGTGAGTTCTTAAATGGTTTTGTCATTAGTGAAGATTTAAAACGCAAGATCGACCGCTGGGTGATTCTGCATTCTACTAAGTTGTTAAGCGAGCACCGTCAGCAAAACCTATCAACCCGATTATTCGTTAATTTAAGCGCCGCTTCTTTAATGGATACTGGCTTAGCCAGCTGGATTGGTGTTGCTCTCAAAGCCGCTAAGCTCGATAAAGATTCGGTTATCTTCCAGTTTAATGAAGAAGATGCGACTAAATTCCTAACCCAAGCTCAGGCATTCACCGCCGACCTTAGCGACAAGGGTTATTCTTGTGCATTATCGCGTTTTGGCTGTTCATTGAAACCCTTTCAAACGTTAAAACACCTCAGTGTAGATTACGTCAAGGTCGATGGTTCTTTCACCAACGAGCTAGGGCACCCTGAATCACTCGGTACATTGAAAGAACTGCTGGCAAACTTGCATCAGCAAGAATTGAAAACCATTGTTCCCTTGGTTGAATCCGCCTCCGCAGTGGCGTCATTATGGCAGCTCGGTACTCACTTCATTCAAGGTTATTACGTACAAGCGCCTCAAACTGGGATGGTTTATAACTTCTCAGATGATGACGAATAGTGCTTACCTGCGCTTTGTACTGATTACAAGGCGCAACTCTGCTACAATTCTTGTCAAATAATTTCACCCTTATTATTGATTAGAGCTGGGCACTTCGGCTCTCGACAAGTGAGACTTTGCATATGCCAGAATATCGCAGTAAAACCTCCACTGCCGGCCGTAATATGGCCGGCGCTCGCGCCCTTTGGCGTGCCACAGGCATGAAAGACGATGATTTTTCTAAGCCTATTATTGCCGTCGCTAATAGCTTCACCCAGTTTGTACCCGGCCACGTCCATCTGAAAGACATGGGCCAACTGGTTGCTCGTGAAATTGAGAAAGCCGGTGGTGTTGCGAAAGAATTCAATACCATTGCTGTCGACGATGGCATTGCCATGGGCCACGACGGTATGCTGTATAGCTTACCAAGCCGTGAGCTGATTGCTGATTCCGTTGAATACATGGTGAACGCACACTGTGCCGACGCGATTGTGTGTATTTCTAACTGCGACAAGATTACCCCAGGAATGCTATTAGCGTCTTTGCGCTTAAACATCCCAGTAATCTTTGTATCAGGCGGCCCCATGGAAGCGGGTAAAACCAAGCTTTCCGAACATAAACTTGATCTAGTTGATGCTATGGTTATCGCCGCTGACGATACTGCCAGCGATGAAAAAGTGGCCGAATACGAACGTAGTGCTTGTCCAACCTGTGGTTCTTGCTCAGGTATGTTCACCGCTAACTCGATGAACTGTTTGATGGAAGCGCTCGGTTTAGCGCTACCAGGCAACGGCTCTCAGCTAGCGACTCACAGCGATCGCGAACAGCTTTTCTTGGAAGCGGGCCGTACGATTGTTGCTAACGCTAAGCGTTATTACGAACAAGACGATGAGTCGGTATTACCACGCTCTATTGCGAACTTTAAAGCCTTTGAAAATGCCATGTCTCTCGACATTGTCATGGGCGGCTCGACTAATACAATTCTGCACTTATTAGCCGCAGCACAAGAAGCAGAGCTAGATTTTGACTTAAAAGATATCGACCGTCTTTCTCGTATCGTACCTCAGTTATGCAAAGTAGCACCGAACTCTCCTCTATATCACATGGAAGACGTTCACCGTGCAGGCGGTATCATGGGTATTTTAGGTGAAATCGATCGCGCTGGCTTATTACATGCTGAACTGCCAACGGTGCATAGCAAAACCATGAAAGAAGCTTTGGATAAGTGGGACATCATGCGTAATCCAAGCGAAGAAGTGATCAAGTTCTACAAAGCGGGTCCTGCCGGTATTCCAACACAAACCGCCTTCAGCCAGAGCACTCGCTACCCTACGGTAGATGGTGACCGCGAAAATGGTTGTATTCGCAACATAGAAAACGCGTATTCACTAGAGGGCGGCCTAGCAGTGCTGTATGGCAACATCGCCCTTGATGGCTGTGTTGTTAAAACCGCAGGCGTTGATGAGTCTATCCACGTATTCCATGGTAAAGCGAAAATCTTTGAGTCACAAGATAGTGCCGTTGCTGGTATCTTGGCGGACGAAGTAAAAGAAGGCGATATCGTTATTATTCGCTATGAAGGACCAAAAGGCGGCCCAGGTATGCAAGAAATGCTATACCCAACGTCTTACCTAAAGTCGAAGGGGTTAGGAAAAGCCTGTGCTTTATTAACCGATGGTCGCTTCTCAGGTGGTACCTCAGGCCTATCCATTGGTCACTGCTCACCAGAAGCCGCTTCCGGTGGTGCGATTGGTTTATTGGAAGAAGGTGATGAAATCATCATTGATATTCCTAACCGCAGTATCAATGTACAACTCAGTGACGAAGAGTTATCTCACCGTCGTCACAAACAAGATAAGCTAGGCTGGAAGCCTGCTGCCGAACGCCCACGTAAAGTGAGCACGGCTCTAAAAGTCTATGCGAAGTTTGCGACCAGTGCCGATAAAGGGGCCGTTCGTGATAAAAGTCTTTTAGATTAATCACAGCTAACACATAAAAGCTTCAGTAGTAGAATAGTAATCACCCTACTATTAACTACTGAAGCGGTTAGTCGTGCAAGATTACAAGGAACCTGTATGCGACCCTCATTATTCCCCCTATTGATAGGCGTATTCGTCTTAGCAACTGGTTGTGCCAATAAGCAACTCGCTCATCTCGATCAATATGATCAAATAGCCTATGATAAAGCCGAGCAATTTGCCGGTGACTCTGAACGCGCCTTATTAGAAGCAGAAGCTAAATACGAAGCAGCCGATCTGGCAGAAATGAGTTTTTATGCCCCCTTACACATGGAACAAGCGGCCGCTATTCTAAACCAAGCCCGCAGCGATAAATTAAAAGGCTTACAAGACGAAAGCCTGATGGCCTCTTCGAAAGTCATTGCTCTATTACAGCTGGCTGAGAAGAATAAGACTAAAGTCGTAGTGATACTAAGACCACTATTACAACAAAAGCTGGTATTAGAACAGCTCAACTGCCCACAAGTGTTACCATCTGAATTTGAGCAGCAGCTCGAAGCCATGCAACAGCTGATCAGAAAAATCGAACAAGGCGAAGTAGTCAGCGATCAAAAAATACAGCCTCTATTAATAGACCTGCAGCAACTTGAACTAGATACGTTATTAGCGCTTCATTGGCAGCCAGCGAAAGAAACCTTAGATAAAGCAGAAGATGAAGGGGCTGATGATTTTGCCCCAAAAAGTTTTAATACCGCCGAGCAACTGGTTGACCAAGCAGAGCTGGATATTCGTAATAATATCAACGACCGAGAGCTTATTTCAGCCATAGGACTGAAGGCTCTACGCTCCGCACAACACGCACTATACATTGCTAGAGATGCTGAGTTATTAATCAAACTCGATCATAAACGCGCCGAAAACGCGGTATTAGAAATGGAAGAACTATTAACAAAAATAGGCCGTGCGTTAAACGCCAAGGATGTACGCCATATGGCCTTACTTGATCAAGCTAATGCCATCGCTCAAGTTGCAGAAACTCAGGCAAGTCGAATCAAAGCGCCACTGCAAACCAGGATTAAAGAGCTGGAAAAAAAGCTAATGCTAGCGACTCAAGCAATGCCAGAAACGGATGACGATGACGAATCTGAATGAAGGCGTATCATAAGCCTTCTCTCGGTTAATTTTCTATTAGTGTCATCACTTTCTTTTCGATAAGTGCTCGAATCTCTCTAAAAGACTCCGGCTCTGCGTGCTTAGGATCAGCAATCTGCCAATCTTCTCTATGCTGTGCCTTAATCATAGGGCACTCATCACCACAGCCCATAGTAATGGCATAATCGAACTCCATACCCTCAAACTCAGTCAAGGGTTTAGAGTCATGTACTGATAAGTCATAACCTAGCTCCGCCATAAACTCTATGGCTCTTGGGTTCACCTGCCCTGAAGGTCGACTACCCGAGCTATAGACCTCCAGCTTGCCTTCACCATGGATCCTGCCAAACGCCTCAGCCATCTGACTGCGGCAAGAATTTTCAATACATACAAAGATTACTTTTTTCATGGTTTAAGCCTCTTGCTGGCGATGTTCGAACATAGGACGGGTTTTATTGACGAATGCCACTAGTGATAACATCACCGGCACCTCAACGAGCACACCGACCACGGTCGCTAAAGCGGCTCCTGAATGTAAGCCAAATAAACTAATCGCCACCGCAACCGCGAGTTCGAAAAAGTTGGATGTGCCAATCATACAGGCTGGTGCCGCAATATTATGAGGCAAGCGCCACCAATAAGCCCAACCATAAGCAATCGCAAAAATGCCGTAGGTTTGAATTAATAACGGAATGGCAATAAGAAAAATGGTCTGCGGCTGCAATAATATCTCTTCTGCTTGAAAAGCAAATAATAAAACAACCGTGCTTAATAAACCTATGATCGACCAAGGCTTAAGTGAATGAACCAACGTATTCAGCTTCTGGTCGGGCTGCATACTTGTATTCTCTTGCTGCTGTAAAAAATGCCGAGTTAAGATACCGGCTATTAATGGCAGTACCACATATAACGCGGTTGACAGTAATAAGGTCTGCCAAGGTACTTCAATATCACTGACCCCTAATAACCAGCCAGCAATGGGCGCAAACGCAAAGACCATAATGATATCGTTCACAGAGACCTGCACCAGAGTATAGTTAGGATCTCCTTTAGTGAGCTGACTCCAGACGAATACCATCGCCGTACAAGGTGCGACACCTAATAAAATCATGCCAGCAATATACTGCTGCGCATCTTGTGGAGAAACCCAGTCGGCAAACAAACCTTCAAAAAACAGCCAACCTAATGCGGCCATAGAAAATGGCTTCACTAACCAATTAATAATTAAGGTTAAGACTAAGCCTTTGGGTTTACTCGTAACATCTTTTAATGATGAAAAATCCACCTGTATCATCATTGGGTAGATCATCAGCCAAATCAGCACCGCCACAACGATATTGACATGAGCAATTTCTAAACCAGCGATCAATGTAAAAAATGCTGGCCATTGAGTTCCTAATAAAATACCTGTGAGTATGCTGAATAAAACCCAAACGGATAAATAACGTTCAAATAATCCCATGATTATTTCCTAATACGATAAATGAAAGAGTTAACAACATTGCTGAGCACGCTCTGGGCGATCGCCCATAGCATTCAAGCGCTGGCTTAACATCGTAAGGTCCTGCTGTAACCAAGCTTGCTCTAAAATGTGCTGAACCCAGCTATCTAGACCTCTTGCTAGTCGGTAGAAAACCCACTGCCCACGCTTTTCAGTCGTGAGTAAGTCGGCTTCACGTAATAATGCGAGGTGACGAGAGATCTTAGGTTGGCTCAACTGTAAAGCGACCATGAGTTCGCAGACGCAAAGTTCTTGCTCTTGCTTAATAAGCAATAAACTGTGTAACCGCGTCTGATCACTCAGTACTTTAAATAAATCTAATGGGGACATAAGGCTCAACTAGATTATATATGGAGAAGCGAATATACGCTTTTCCATATATAATTCAAGAGCCTAAATAGAAAGGGTTGTGGAGTTAAACCTTAAAGCGCTGAACTGTTCCTTGCAGGTCGGATCCGAGTTTCGCTAACTCCCCGCTGGCTTCTGCGGCTTGGTTTGCTTGCTCATGACAGACATGAGCGAGTTCATTAATACGCACGACATTACGATTAATTTCTTCCGATGCATAACCTTGCTCTTTCGCCGCCGTCGCGACTTGAGTATTCATATCACTTATATTTGAAATGTTGGCATAAATAGAATCCAGAATTTCACTCGATTCAGAGACTTTAGCTATCCCAGTTTGAGCGCGGTCGCGCGACCGAGTAACGGTTTCAACCACTTCCGCCGTGCCTTTTTGAAACTGGTTAATATTCTCCCTAATCGATTCTGTTGACTCTTGAGTCCTACTCGCAAGGGTACGCACTTCATCGGCGACTACCGCAAAGCCACGGCCTTGCTCACCCGCACGCGCCGCTTCAATCGCGGCGTTTAACGCTAACAAGTTGGTTTGTTCAGCAATGGCACTGATAGTCGCTAGGATATCGCCAATGCTTTCACTATTTTGCTGCAACTCTTCAATCGCATGGGCTGCCCCTTCTACCTCAGCATTAAGCTTCTCAATTTCTGCTCTAGCGTCATCCGAGACTGTCTTGCCACGACCGATTTCTTCGGTCACATCATTCACTGCAGAAGCGGCGGTATTGGCATTTTCAGCGATACTCTGAATAGTGGCCGTCATTTCATTAATGGCTGTCACTGCCTGCTCTATCTCTTGCTGCTGTTGTTCGCTCGCATCACCCACTTCTTTGGTGATGCAGGACATTTCTTCCGAGGCCTGAGCAACCTGTATCGCACCATCTTTCACCTGATTAACGGTATCGCGTAAACTGGCAATTAAAGCATCAAAAGACTTCGATAATACTCCGACTTCATCGCTAGATATGTGGTTAATCATCTGTGTCAAATCTAGGTCATCAGCAATACTATGAATACGCTCGGTAATGGATTGCACGGGTTGATAAATAGCACGCGAAATTATCGTCATTAGCCCAGCAAGCAGCAGGAAAATAACCCCAAGAATCGTACCTAAGGTGACATAGACACTCTGTGTTGCTTGGCTTATTTCATTATTGACAAATTTAGTGAGTGCAGCAAAAGATTCTTCTGTTTGATGAATGGTACTGCGTAACTCTGCTAATAAACCCGAGTTTGAATTTAAGCCTAGCTCGATTTCTTTTGTGGCTAGCTGGTTAAAATCAGCCTGGTAACGCGCCATCTTATTTTTGATTTCTGCTATCGCAAATGGCTGGAGCATGTCTAATGCTTGATTGAAATTGTCATAATTATGATCAAAACTGGCTATGTATTTTTCATCTCGGCGCAACATAAAGTCTTTTTCGCTGCGGCGTAGCATCAGCATTTGAAACAAAATTTCATAGTTGTCGGCTTCTTTGGCTAAGGACTCAACCTCATGCACCGCTTTGCGTAAGGTCCCATATAAACCACTTTTAGCATCCAGCCCGATTTCAATCTGCAAGCGCACGATTTTTTCAAAGGTTTTGCCATAATCATTGATTAATGCTCTTAATGACGCGACGTGAGGACTGCTTAATTTCTGCCCTAATAAAGACAACTCTAAGTAGGATAGATCAGCTTTTAAGTGCTCCATTGACTCCGCAAGTGCATCGCTATACTTAGTATCTTTACGGGCTAGAAAGTCCTTTTCATGCTTGCGCAAGATTAATACACCACTGCTCAACTGCTCTTTAATGAGTAATATATTATTTAATTGTCCGATACGATTAAATTCATAAATACTAACCGTCGTCGTCAAGCCTAATCCCAAAATGACACAGCATAAGATAATTAAATGCTTATTCTTAATACTTATATTATTGAGAAACTTCATTCCACTGCCTTAAAAAGATTTTACGTTTAGTCAGTATAGAAGAGTCTGGTTAAGACGTTAGGCTTATCTGCATTTTTAAGGCTTGTTCTTTTTCAATATCGACAGAAACAAGCCTCCTAGTTTTATCAGCGTGAGCCGCTAAAAGCGGACGGCTAAGGCTAAGCTAACATTCCTTCCTGGCTGTGGGGCCTGTTCTTTAACAAAGGACGTATGCTGGCGAATTTCTTCATCTAGCAGGTTATTCGCTTTAAGGTCGATGCGGTATTCACTTTTGGCCAATACGGCTTGATACGTCAATCCCAAGCTAAGTAAGTCGTAACCTAAGCTAACCTCTTCGTTTGCAGCCACCTGATCTTGCTTCTGTACTTGCTGCCATTGACCAAATAGGCGCCAGTCTGAGGGCATAGAAAATAAAGCCATACTGGAGGCTTCAAAGCCGAGGCCAATACGGTCTGCTGGAATACGCGGCGAGTCATCCGCTCTTACTCTATCGGCCATGCCGGTTACCATCAGGCCATTGACTATTTGATAAGCTAGATTCAATTCCCCGCCGACGAAGGTCGCGTCTTGCTGAACAAACTGATACTGGCCAAAACCCTCCACTTCAAGGCCAGTATTTTGGGCATAGATAAAGTCTGATATCTGATTTTGATAGAGGTTTAACTCAGTAGTCAATTGGCCTTGGTTTTTGCGCATACCAACTTCTACATTTAAAGCCTGCTCAACCTTTAAATTTGGATTACCCACATCAAAGGTCTGAGTAGCCCCATGAGCACCACATGAAAACAGTTCTTGAGTCGCAGGGGCTCGCTGAGCCGAGGTCACTGAGCCAACCAGCTGCCAGCCTTGCGCATTCGTAAAATTAAGATCACGCACCAGCCCTAATGACAAACTGTGCGTATTGAAGTCTTTATTCTTATACTGCTCAGTACTCAAACCTTGGCTTGCACAGCTGGCATGAATGCTATCAGGCTGGTCGGGTGATAATTGCGCTTGCTCCAAGCGTGCTCCTAGCTCGACAGCCCAATCAGCGACTCGGGTTTTACCTAACCAAAATACACCAATAATAGAACTGTCCGTTTCTGGCACTACCGCCTCATCACCTATCGCTTTAAAATTATCGTGGGAAAATTGTATACCCAGCGCCTGAGAAAGCTCGGTTTGAAAAAGAGCGTCTATGGGTGAGAGTAAGAATTCACTACGGCCTTCAAAGCCTTTACGGCGAAACCTAGTGCCAACATGTCCGCCTTCAATTTCATCATGACGGTAATTATTAAAGCCTAAACGAAATTTAACCGCATCTATGCCAGATAGCGGTTGATCAAATCGACTATCTAAATCAAGGCGCTGCTGACGCATTTGAAGGCGAGCGCCATCACTGTCATGCTGCGCGTGCTCTGCGGCGGTTTCACCTGCTACATGCTCTGTTTCATGCACGTGACCCGGTAAACCGTATTCACTTTTACTCTCACTAAAGGCAATACCCGCATAACCCGAGCTAAAAACATAACTCGAGCCAAGGGTCAGATTATTATTGTAAGAGGTATCAGAGTTGGCTAACGTATCTTCTGCCGCGTGTTCTTCATGGGCTGCAGCACTCTCTCCTTCCACATGCTCATCATGCTCCGCTAATGTCGGTAACTCATAGTCATCACTGCGAAAATGACTAGCGGATAAACGCCAATGTACTTCATTACCTGAAGATAAGTCGCTAAAGTCTGAGTGATTGATAGCCACAGTTTTACCCTGATTCACCGCATCATACTGCAGACGTAGCTTGTTTTCTGGCTCCGCTAATCCCGTAGGAATGCGCTCATCCACCACGTTAACCACACCACCAAAAGCACCACTCCCGTACATTAAAGTGGCTGGCCCCCGCAGCACTTCGATTTTTGTTGCACTGTGGGTATCCGCATTAACCCCATGATCAGGGCTGACCGATGACGCATCTAAGGTATCAATACCATCTTGTAATACCTTCACCCGCGCCCCTGACATACCACGCACTACGGGGCGACCAACAGAGCTACCATAACTCGAATTATGGATACCGGTTTGGCTCGATAAGGTTTCCCCTAAACTGCTTGCTCGCTCTCTGGTAAGCGCCTCATCCGTTAACAAGGTCGCTGGCTGTGCCATTTCATGCTGGCCCTGATCAAAACTATGGGCACTGATCACCACCTTATCCAGCTGAACATCAGAATCTGTCGCCTGCTCTTCTGCTTGGGCAGAACTGATTATTTGTACTGAAACCAAGGCCGAAGCCAAGCCAAATTGCTGTAAATTAACTACTAGGTTTTTCATTTAGAGTCTTTCTCTCACAAACCCATATCCCGAATACCCAGTAACTCATACTGAACAAGGATAAAGGCGGACACGATAAATATTAAAAAGGGGAAAAGATTAAAGTGAAAGAGCGAAAGGAGGAGCGCGGGCAAACTGTGAATACCTTAATGCCAAGGGGAATACTAATGGCAGCAAGGTTTCAGTAATAGGATCAATCAGATTAGCGGGTAAGCTGATGTCAGAGGGGATAACTCCCGCATCCATGTGCTGGCTGATTAAACAATATTCGCATGGGCTACCCGCAGCATTATCTCCATGATCTAATGGATCATGCAGGCTTTGCATTGCTGCGAGTACTAACAGCATCAAGCTCAGTATTAGCGGTAACCGCTTAGACCTTAACCCATTGCTGAATATTGATGTATTTGCCACAAAGACAGCTCAATATGAAGATAAGACGTAAAAACGTTTGGGATGTTATAAGATAACAAGTGGGCGCTATTTTGCCGAAAGCGCCAAGCAAAGTAAAGCCGATTAAGCGCTCATGAAGCAGCTATGGCATAAAAGCCTAAGGATAATGCGCCATTCGCTTTCTTAGCTTAGTAGTCGTTATTAGCTTAGCGGCTAGCGGCGATTCCAAGCAAGGCACTCTGCTAACGTGATGCCCTGACCACCAAAAATATCGAGCGCGCTACCTATGGTCAGGTCAACCTTACCTTTGGATAATTCATCTACCCGCTTTAAGTCTTCTAGCGAGCGCGCACCACCCGCATAGGTCACAGGAATACTGGCGTTTTTACCTAATAGAGTAACCAATGCTTCATCGATACCTGCTTGTAGGCCTTCAACATCCGCGGCGTGAATTAAAAATTCGTCACAATGATTAGCGAGTTCAGCCAGTGTTTGCTGATCAACCGCCGTTTCTGTCACGGTTTGCCAGCGGTCTGTGGCTATATTCCAACCCGAATCCGTACGTCGACAGCTTAGATCGAGCACTAAACGCTCTTTGCCTATTTCAGCTTTTAGCGCTTCTAAGCGCGGCCAAGAGAACTGACCGTTATCAAATAAATACGAGGTGACAATCACATGGGAAGCCCCTGCGGTTAAAAACTCAGTCGCATTACTCAGATTCACTCCACCACCAAACTGCAAACCCTTAGGCCAAGTGGCTAACGCTTTTAATGCCTCTTCTTTATTACCAGGGCCGAGCGCAATAACATGGCCACCTTGCAAATCATGTTGGCGATAAAGATCGGCATAATAGGCCGCATCATATTGGCTGACAAAATTGGTATCCGCACCTTGATCATTCAAACTACCACCCACAATCTGCTTAACCTGACCTTGGTGTAAATCTATGCATGGACGAAACTGAGTCACAATGGCTACCTATGAAGACAAATAATAAAGGGAAACTAGGGCGCTATTATAGCGGAGTTTAAAAACCAGCGCTCTATCTCAACACGGGTTAAAACCGTGGGGCTCATTCAGGCAAGGTTTTATTAGCCGATATTTGTTTCTGAAAATAATCCTCTAACGCCTGAGTGACTGCCTTCTCTTCTGGCTGAAATTCCGTTTTCACCAATACCAGTAAAGATTGGGCATGAATATGTTCATCCCCTTTTGGGTGCGCGACGACATCGCCATCTTTAGTTACATAACCTAATGCCGTGCCTAAGTTCGCTTGCATTAAAGCATTCACAATATCGGCCCAAGGCTCTCCTTCGAGCCATACTGGGTAGCGATGGGGGTGATCGTTGGCGCGGGTAAACATATCTTCGATAATAACTTCTGAACCTGGAGCATCCATAGAACGCACAATAATTTCTGGATAAGAACGAATCGGTCGCAATACCGACTTAACCCCAAGCTCTCTCATGCGTGGGCGATTTTCATCCATCACACATTCAATAATGGTTTTATGGCAAACGTGTAATTCATTCAAACGGTGAGCAACATCAAAGGTAAAACTATCACTATCACTGACGTATTCGTTACGCGCTAATACCACTATGTGTTTCGCTCGATGAGCACCAGCGTTCTCCAAGTCGGTAAAATTACTGGGTGTACCATGCACGTGCACAGCCCCTAATTCACGCAGACTGTCAGGTAGACCATCAGGGAAGTCAGTATTTAAAAGCTGCACTGGGGTATCCGCATACTCGGCATTCTCTCGAATTTGAATAATTAACCGAATAAAATAATTCTCGCGGTTATACTTAGGCGCGTTAATAATTAGGATGTGCTCTTCCATATTCCAATTCCAGTGTCCGGTACGAATTTTTTCACGGCGGGCGATGCGAAAATCAACGTAGTCGCTGATTAAAAACGTCATCAAGGTAATGCCACAAAGATACATTAAGAGAATGGTAACCGCCTGACCTATTGGCGTCACCGGCGATATATCCCCAAACCCTACTGTCGTCAGGGTCGTTAAGGTTAACCAAATACCTTGCCAAAGGGTCATACCTTCTAGATGAACCATCAAGCTGGCATGAGTAATAATTAATGCCAGCATAATTAACGCGGTGCGTTTAACCGCGCGCTTAATGGTTTTATCCGTTTGGTAAACAGCGTGACGAACACGTTGTTGGTGGCGAATAAAGCGGGTGAACTTGCCCAATAGCTTTCCTTTAATGAATCAGCTTCTCTGGATGATTATAACCAGATTCACATAAACCGCTATCTTAGCCTTCTAGCATTGCCTGCGCCTAGACATCATTATCTGCACAGAAGGTTTAATGAAGATGATAGTATTACGATCTTAAAAAATACTAATATGGATTCACCAATGGTTAAACCCACCCTTGCAGTGATTGGCAGCGGTATTGCCGGTTTATCGGCCGCTTGGCTGTTAAAAGATAAATATCAAGTCACCTTATTCGAACGCCATGCAGCCCCAGGGATGGGCGCTTATGCGGTGGATGTAGGTAGCGAGGGTAATAAGGTCGAAATCGACATTCCTTTGCGTATTATCACCGCGGGTTATTACCATGAATTATTCAAACTCTATCAAGTATTAGGAGTAAAGATTGAACGTACGGATCATGCGGGCGCATTTTTTACCCATACTGGTGGTGATGTTTTCCATTATAAAAACTTCACTTTTGGTAACTACCGTTTTTCTTTCTTAAATAGCCCTAAGCGCTTATCAAGTACCAATATTCGCCAAGGAATGGCGGCCATTAAATTCTTTTACGCGCTGAAAAAAGTGAATCCTAGTAAGGTAAGCCACCTCACTTTTGGTGAATTTCTGCTGCAATGGCCCCATACTGAACCGGCTTTTGTAGATCAGGTATTGATGCCTATGCTGGCCACAATTTGCACCTGTGACTACCAGAGTATTAAGCAATACCCTGCCAATATTATTATTGATTACCTCACCTGCGGCGTCGCCAAAGAAGGGGTTTGGAAAGCCACTCACGGAGTGGCTGATATTATTAGCCGTATTACCCAAGGTTATGAGATCAAGGCTAATAGCCAGATTAAACAGGTCAAAACAAGGGGTAAGGGTATAGAGCTCATACTCGACAATAATCAGTCGTACCAATTTGACCAGTTAATCATTGCCACCCAGCCACAGCATGCAGGACCTATGCTAGCCGAGGAAAATCCTCAGCTAGCGCAACATTTAACTCAAATTGAGTTTGCCACCAGTAATATGGTAGTCCATAGGGATAGCAGTATTTACCCTCGACCATGGCAGGATTTATCACCGGTTTGTTATTCCATCGATAAAAATCAACAACGCCCTATGGCGACGGTTTGCCTCAATAAATCCATGCCAACGGTGAAAGATTGTTCCCCTGTTTTTCAAACCTGGCACCCTACTCGTAAAATCAAAGAACAAGATACCTTAGCCAGTGTCACCTTCGAAAGACCGGTTATTAATTTCGAGACCTTAGAGCATATCTCGGTAATTAAAAACTCGATGGCACAAGATGATAATCGCATCTGGTTTTGTGGTTCGTATCTCGGTGGTGGCATTCCGTTATTGGAAGCCGGCGTGCGCTCGTCGCTGCTGGTCGCAGAAAAACTAGGGGTCACTAGTCCTTGGAAAAGCAGCGTCTCGTGAAAAATACAGCCTAGTGAATAAAACCCTGCTGGCGCCAGAATGCTAGCGCGGCGCTTAATACCGATTGCGGCGCTTCCACTTGTGGATAGTGTCCAATCCCCGCAAGTTCAATCACATCTGGCTTAGTCATTAATTGTCGATAGCGTTCTATCATGTGTGCCCCCGAGATAGGGTCTGCTATGCCATTGATCAGCCTAATCGGCCCTTGGGCTTGCTGTAATGCATTAACCCAGCGCTCGCGGTATCGACGCCTCTCTTGCATATAACGAATCAGTTTTGGCATAACCGCCCTACCGTCATTTAAGCTTAATAAGTTCCAATAGACTTGCAAATCTTCATCTGCGAGGGTCTTTACACAGATACTGTTTAAGGTTCGTTTAAACCCTTGATAGCGATAGAATTTAATCAGCCATTTTCCTAAAGGGCTAAGCAACAACTTCTGCATCAATAGCGGCCGATGGGTTTCTGGAAATAAACCACCGTTTAATAAAATGGTACTTAGGATAGTGCTATGAGCAGTGCTGTGAGTAGTGACATTGTTAGTAGCTGTTGATGGACTCAGGCTTTGCCTAGCCAATAATTCTTGCGCCACGGTATCACCATAATCATGGGCACAAAGATGATATTCGGTGATCGCTAACTGCTGTAACAGTGCTTGTAATATATCGGCTTGATCGGCAATACAATAGTGATAATCTTTTGGTTTATCCGACAAACCAAAACCTATCATATCCCAAGTTATGACTCTAAAAGATTCACTCAGCTTTGGCCATAGATACTGCCAATCGATACTGGCCGTAGGAAAGCCATGTATTAAAACTAATACCGGTTTAATACAATCCTCTGTTAATAGAGCGGAATCACAATAGAATATTTGATATTCAGAATGATGATTACGATAGCTAAAATAATCGCCTTTTTGCAGCCAATCATTCAGCATAAGCCGCCTTTATTTCTTTAATACGCTGGGCATTCACACCCAAGTCGGAGTATCCCAAACGAGAAGCCGAGCGTAGATGGATCGTCCCCTCTTTAATCACCACTTCGACATCATCGACAAATTTCAACCACTCGCTTTGATACTCTGCGTGTAAATAATAACCACTCGGGGTTAATGGCATCTCGCTAATGACCTTACCGCCGGTATGACTAATCGCGGCGCTCATCGCTTGCCGAGTCTCTAGTGCTGTTGATTTGAACTTAAGAGGCAAGACAAAGTGCGCTTGATCACTAGGATCAAAGGTTTGAATGCAATTGGGTTTGTCTGGACAAGGCCTTAATTCAGCACCATTGATTATGCCTAGGTCACTAGGGACCTGTCCTGCACACGCAGTCAGTAATAAGATACCCGCTAATAAGGTGAGTGATTTATTTAATCTAAAACGGTTTTTATTCATAATTATCTCAACCATAAAAAGCGCAATGCTGATATTAGACAGTTGCTTAATTAAGAATATAACAGGTAATAGAATAAGAAGAGAAGAATAAAGAGTGAGGAATAAAGAGAACCACTAACGGCTCTCTTTATACGTTATCGCGACAGATAAAACGGCTTAATTAGCCTTCGAAGGTAGCATTATGATAAATATCTTGCACGTCTTCTAATTCGTTTAGCATATCCATGAAACGCTCAAACATAGCAATAGCATCCCCAGTCACAGGGTGCTCCATTTGCGGCAAGTACGTGATCTCTTGCACTTCGAAATCGATATCAGCATTCATTGCTGTCAAAGCGGTTTTAGTTTTGAAAAACTCATTCGGTGGGGTTAATACCGTCACCATGCCCTCTTCACAATCGATATCGCTGACATCAACATCGGCTTCCATCAAGGCTTCTAATGCCTCATCTTCATCGTCACCGGCGAAAACAAACATGGCACGGTGGTCAAACATATGAGAAACCGAACCTTGGCTACCGACTTTCACTTTACACTTAGTGAATACGCCTCGAATATCGCCAAAGGTACGGTTACCGTTATCGGTTAAGCAACCGATCAGTACCATACAGCCACCAGGGCCAATGCCTTCATACAGAGCAGGTTCATAATTTTCCCCTACGCCAGAAGTCGCTTTCGCTAGGGCTTTATCGATAACGTGAGTAGGCACTTGATCTTTCTTCGCTCGATCAATCAAGCCACGCAATGACAAGTTAGCCGTAGGATCTGCGCCCCCCGCTTTCGCGCAAACATAGATTTCACGGCCATATTTAGAATAAACCTTAGTCTTTGCCGAAGCCGTTTTAGCCATCGACTCTTTACGGTTCTGATACGCTCTACCCATCGTACTCATTCTTTTAAATTGCTGAAGTTGAGTAGATTGTACCTATTGTTCTCCCTATCGGCCAGTCATCAGCTCTAGCTCTTTCTTTCTAGACCGCCTCTACTATTGACAACTTTGTCTCATCAGCAAGGTCACCAGTCGCCTGCAGGACTAATCTCGGCAAAAGACTTTGCTATCATGTGCCTCTAAAATTCCTTTGGTTTCCTCTTGAGAGCTTCATGTTAGAAATATTCGGCGCTTCTTTAATAATAGGCCTATGTGTATTGCTGATCAGTCTTATCTGGTTAAAACAGCAATATCAAAAAAAGCAGCAGCTGAAACGTGAATGCTTGAAGCACCTATTACAACTAAAAAAACTGATGGAATACTTCCAGTACCATCGTGGCCTGAGCGCCCGCTATCTCAACGGCAAGGTCGAAGTCGCTGATGAACTTCGCGAGAAACAACGCCTCATCGCCCAAGTACTCCCCTCTTTAGCGCTTTTAGCCCGCCACTCAAGCTTGTCTGAACACTGGCAATCCTTACTCGATCATTGGCAGCGTTTATTTGCCAATAATTTATTATTAACCCCACAAGATAATCTCGCTCAACATAACCGCCTAATTAATACCCTACTATACTTAATAGAAGACGTAACTGAGTTGGGTTACTGGTCCAGTCGTGACCACCATAAAGGCATTGGATCTATCGTTGCCATTTTGCAAACCACAGAATGTATAGGCCAAGCCAGAGCCTTAGGGTCTGGCATGCTAGCGGCGAGCGAACCGAGTGATAACGATCACTGCCAAATGAACTTGATCCAAACAAAACTAGAACACTGCCTACAGCAGCACGGCTCTAATCAAGAAAGCTTGGATAAACTCTTCCAACTGAAAGAGATGATTAACCAGACCTTCCTGCAGCCATTAGACGATACTAACGCCACCATCAGTAGCAGTGATTATTTTGTTATTGCCAGCGATGCCATAGAAAGTTATTTGATCGAGTTCGATTCTATTATGGGGCGTTTAACACACACTAGTTAGGAGCGCCCATGCCACGTTTAGAGAATAAAGTTGCCCTCATCACGGGGGCGGCAAAAGGAATCGGCCAAGCGTGTGCTGAACTTTTCGCCCGTGAAGGGGCTACTATCATAGTCTCTGATATTGATGACGTTTTGGGTGAAGAAGTCTGCCATGCTTTGCCTGGCACACACCACTACCAACACCTAGATGTGGCCTCCGAATCTCAGTGGCAATTCGCCATGGACATTATTAAGCAGAAATTTGGCGGCTTAGACATACTGGTCAATAACGCAGGTATTATAGGTTTTGATGAAACTTCAGGTCCTCATAACCCTGAATATCTCGACATGGATAGCTGGCGTAAAGTACAAGCGGTGAATAGCGATAGCATTGCTATGGGCTGCAAACATGGCATTCAGCTGATGAAACATTCCGCCGCGGCCAGCATTATTAATATGTCATCACGCTCTGGCATTGTTGGCATTCCAGCCGCTGCGCCTTATGCTGCCAGTAAAGCGGCTACTCGTAACCATACCAAAAGTGTTGCCCTATATTGTGCTCAACAAGGCTACCCTATTCGTTGTAACTCGATTCATCCAGGCGCCATTCTTACACCGTTATGGGATGCCATGTTGGGGGATGATAAAGAGGCTGGCATTCAAGGTATTGCTGCCGGTATTCCTATCGGCCACATGGGTGAACCGATGGATGTCGCTTATGCCGCACTGTTTTTAGCCAGCAACGAATCTAAATACATAACGGGGATCGAATTAAATGTTGATGGCGGTATTCTTGCCGGCAGTTCTGCGGCCCCAAGAAAAGCGTAGTCGTCTCTAAAGCAAACCTATTCGTCATAAAAGCTGCTAGCATACGGAGCAGTACTCAATCTGCATTTGACTAAAAGCTGAGCTAATTCAATGACTGTACGTAATACCTATAATTATGAAAACGGCCCCTATAGCGTCCATGGTTTTCGCACTGGGCGCTTCGATTTTGGTATTAATACTACCTTCATTATTTACCACATTGGCACAACATTGATTGATGCAGGCCCAACCAACCAATGGTCTACCATTAAGCGTATTCTAAAACCCCTAACCATTGATACCCTATTAATCACCCATCACCATGAAGACCACAGTGGTAATGCCAACCGAATAAGTAAGCTTAAGAAACTCACCCCATACGCTCCTGCTTTAGGCCAAGCTAAATTAGCAAAAGGCTACCCTACTCCCTTATTGCAAAAGCTTATTTGGGGCAGCCCATTAAAAGTCGAAACCCAAACATTACCCGAGCGCTTAATCATTAACCAAGACTCGGCTAGCCAGACTGAGGTCGTCGCAATTCCAACCCCTGGGCATGCGAAAGATCTCACTTGTTTGTATCTACCACAGCAAAAATATTTATTCAGTGGCGATATGTACATTTCAAAATCATTAAAGTACCTGCGCAGCGATGAAAACCTAGCGCAGCTGATTGCAAGTTTACGCACCTTAATCGCATTAGACTTTGAAATTCTATTTTGCCCCCACCGAGGTATAGTAAAAGAAGGAAAAAAAGCCTTACAAGAAAAGCTCGAAAATTTGCTAACCCTATGTCGTCAGTCCCAAGCACTCATGGCTCAAGGCTTAGACGAAGCCGCGATTATTGTAGAATTACTAGGGCCTGAAGATCGCCTTGCAAAGATTTCCAAATTTAATATTTCAAAAGGCAATCTGATTCGTCAGGCAATGCTTTATAATTTCCCCCCCACTGCGTAACTTTCACAGTTAAACACAGTAATCCATAAGGAAATAACATGGCCGCCAGTAGTTTATTAATGCTTCTCGATGACATAGCCAGTGTATTGGATGACGTCGCAGTATTATCAAAAGTCGCCGCTAAGAAAACCGCTGGCGTCTTAGGCGATGACCTTGCATTGAATGCTGAACAAGTTTCAGGGGTAAAAGCCGAGCGTGAATTGCCTGTGATATGGGCGGTAGCAAAAGGTTCATTTCTGAATAAACTTATTCTAGTCCCTGCGGCGCTATTGATTAGCGCTGTCGCCCCTTGGGCTGTGATGATTTTATTAATGATCGGTGGGGCTTATTTATGTTTCGAAGGCTTCGAAAAAATTACCCATAAGTTTCTCCATAAAGAAGATCATCTCGCCAATAAAGAGTCTCTTAAGCACAATTTATTAAAACCCGAAGTCAATTTAGCGGATTTTGAAAAAAAGAAAATTAAAGGCGCCATTCGTACAGATTTTGTATTATCCGCCGAAATTATTGTCATCGTATTAGGCATAGTTCAAAGTGAGACTTTTATTACTCAACTTACTGCCCTTTCACTGCTTGCTATTGCCTTTACGATCGGGGTTTATGGGTTTGTTGTCGCCATTGTAAAAATGGATGATGCAGGTCTCTATTTAATTAAATCAGCCAATGACCAGCACTCTATGATGGCAAACATAAAGCACGCCATTGGCCGAGGGTTACTCGCATTTGCGCCTCGATTAATGAAAACATTAACCCTAGTCGGTACCATTGCTATGTTCTTAGTTGGTGGCGGTATTTTAATGCACGGTATTCCTAGCGCAGAAAGTTTTCTTCATCAACTAATAGCAAGTATTAATAATGAAGTCGTAACAACGTTATTACCTATGCTTGCAGGCGCTTTCGTAGGTATTGTCAGTGGTGGATTGCTGGTTGGAGTAATGTCGGTATTTAACACACTAAAAAAGCAGAAAACTCATGGCTAAAACTTTATCAGAACAAAGCAAAAAAGATGCGTTGAATATTGCCAAGGGCATACAGAAACCTGGGCAAACAAAAGAACAGACCAAGATTATTAGCCAAGGCATAGAGAAAGGTATTGCTGAATATAAAAAACAGCAAAAAGCCAAAGCAAGAGAAGCCGATAAACAAAGAAAGTTAGAATTAAAAGCTAAACAAAAAGCAGAAGACATCGCGCTTGCACAGGCTAATAAGCAAAAAGATTTAAACCCAAAAGAGCAGAAGCAAAAAGATAGCGCTATTGGCCGCTACCTTCCTTGGGTTTTACTCGTCATCAGCTGGGCTGGTTTTGTCACCTACGAAATGGTGACACGTTAATAGCTATTACGCTATCAATTAATCGCGGCACTATATAAGCCAGCAAACATAAACTCCACATCATTAGGCATTGAACAATGGGTTTACAAATTCTAGCCGGAAGCAAAGCACTGGCTGAAATTCAGCAGCGCGGGCTTAGGCCTGAACGTATTAAGCTAATGGTAGGCGCTAGTGGTGGCCCAAAGTGGTTGATGCTAAGCCGCTTAGATCAATATCTCTGTGAGCATTTTTTTCCTCAAGTTACTCAACCCATTGCGCTATTAGGTTCTAGTATTGGTTCTTGGCGTATGGCTTGTTATGCTCAGCAAGATCCACTAGCCACCTTTAAAGAGTTTGAACAGCTCTATCTTAATCAACGTTATAGTGCCGAAATAAAACCAGCAGAAATTAGCATTTATATCGACAAGGTACTGTCTCAATTATTTTCACCAGAGCGAGCGCAATACGTTGTTTCCAATCCTCTAAGAAAGCTTCATATCGTTGCCGTCAGAAATCGTAAGTTATTAAATGGCCGCACTAAATTTGCCCAAGGTTTTGGATTAATCTCTGCAATAATGGGTAATTTATTTACATCAAAAGCCGTAACCGCTTTATATCCTAGAGTCATTATTAGCCCGGGAGAAAGTACGACACCTTATTATTCAGAGCCCGAAACGATAAAATTAACCGCCGACATTTTATCTAATTCATTAGTTGCCTCTGGCGCAATTCCAATGATCATGGCACCGGCCAAGGTCCCTGGTGGTAAAGATCGCTGGTACTGGGATGGAGGGTTAGTGGATTATCATTTTTCTGGGCCCTTTAATACCGAAGATGGCCTAGTGTTATACCCGCACTTTTTCCCTAAGATAACTCCTGGCTGGTTAGATAAAGCCATCCCTTGGCGCAAAGCGAAAGCAGAAAATTATGATAACGTCGTCATGCTCACCCCTTCGGCCGAATTTATTGCTAAATTACCCTACGGAAAAATACCTGATAGGAAAGATTTTGAAAATTTATCCGATGACGATAGAGAGGCGTATTGGCATACGGTATTGGAAGCGACCAATTCATTGGTTGATGATCTACATAATGCACTAAAGAAAGATGGTGGGCGTAGTGCGGTGATGCCAATTGAATCTATTTTATAGGCATCAAATAATGAGGTCATGACATCGAGCCCATGGCCTCTATCCCTACTCCCACAGCCTGTTTTACTCTACACTAATAAAGATATACAGTTCCTTTTTAGCTATATGCCCCCTGATTTAGGACACCTCATGAGCCATACTCCGCAGTCACATATTGCCTATCCTGAACAGCTCAACGATTATTGGCACACGTGCCAAGACAAGATTGCCACAGAATTTGAGTTCAGAGGGCTAGATTGGCAACAGCTGTTCGCTTCACTCTCCGCAGAACAGCAAGCTGATTTAAAAAAAGTCTGTAGTATCAGTGCCTTTGTGGCCGACAATATTGCCATTGAAGGAGAGTATTTTTTCCAACAGATGCAGACTGGAAAAATTTATCAGCCTTTAGATTTCCACCAGCTAGAACAAGCGCTGCTCTCTTTAATGGGGCTGAGTTTTGATGAAGGCCAGCCAGATAGCGAACTTCCCACGGAAGCACAGATTTTCAAAGCCTTAAGAGTATTCCGCCGCCGTATCCAAATCCATATTATTTGGCGCGACTTATTGCGCCTTGCTAAAACCATGGATACCACGCGTATGTTATCGGACATGGCCGATGTGTGTATTACTCATGGTTTAAATTATGTCCATGCCATGCTAGCTGAAAAACACGGCCAGCCAATCGGTAAGAAAAGCAAAAACGAACAGCGCCTATTAGTCTTAGGTATGGGTAAGTTAGGTGCTCACGAGCTGAATTTGAGCTCTGATATTGATTTAATCTTCGCTTATCCCGAATCTGGCATGACCACAGGCAACCTTTCTCTGCCTGAAAATGCCCGCAACCGTCGCGAGCTATCCAACCAAGAATTCTTCATTAAGGTCGGTCAGAAACTGATTCAAGCTCTCGACAATACCACCACTGATGGCTTTGTTTTCCGCACCGATATGCGTTTACGTCCCTATGGCGAAAGTGGGCCATTGGTGATGAATTTCGCGTCGATTGAAGAATATTATCAAGACCAAGGCCGTGACTGGGAACGCTACGCCATGGTAAAAGCGCGTATCGTCAATGGCGAAGAGAGTACGAGTGGCAAAGAGCTGCTCTCCATCTTGCGTCCTTTTATCTACCGCCAGTACGTCGATTTCTCAGCATTTGAATCGTTACGCTCGATGAAAGCCATGATCAATACCGAGGTGCGCCGTCGTGGTTTGCAGTCCAATGTGAAGTTAGGTTCTGGTGGCATACGTGAAATCGAATTCATAGTGCAGGCTTTCCAGTTAATTCGGGGTGGCCAAGAAAAAGAATTACAAGCCCGTGAGCTATTAGTCATTCTTAATATCTTAGAAAGCGAAGGCTATTTACCGACTCAAGCCTGCCAAGAATTACGCCAAGCCTATTTATTTTTACGCGACGCCGAGCATGTTATTCAAGCCCTAAACGACGAGCAAACTCAGCTATTACCCAATGATGAATATCAGCATTCATACCAAGCGCAAACCCGTATGGCCTTTGCTATGGGGTTTGTCAGTTGGGATGAATTCTTAAATGAATTGAACATTCAAAGAGAAAAAGTAAGTCATCACTTCGCCCAGATCGTAGCCCCTGTGGATGAGGATCAAGACGCCAGCGACGAGCAAATTAATAGCACCATCGAAAAAGAAGCATGGCAAGATTTATGGCACGGTAGCTTTGAGGATGATCCAGAGAGTGATGGCAGCCAAGGAATTGAAGATGAACAAGCTTTTTTACAGCAGTTTCCTTGCACTCAAAGCGACAAGGTTATTGCCCATATAACGCGCTTCCGTGAATCACGGGCGGTGCAATCTATGCAGCTCATTGGCCGGGAACGTCTCGATACCTTAATGCCCTTATTATTAAAGAAGGTTTGGAAGTCTGACAACCCAGTTGATACCTTAGAGCGTATATTACCGATTATCAGCGCCATCGTCCGACGTACGGTTTACCTAGTCTTATTAAGCGAAAATCCACAAGCTCTGAAACACCTAGTAAAGTTGTGTTCCATCAGTCCTTGGGTTGCCGATTACATTGCCCAAGCGCCGATTTTATTAGATGAATTACTGAACCCTCAACAATTTTATAGCCCTGTCAGCAAGCAGGACCTAGCGACCGAACTGCACCTTAGATTATTACGCATTGATGAACATGACCTTGAGCAGCAAATGGATCAGCTACGTCATTTTGCTAATGCGCATAAATTAAGGGCCGCCGCCAATGAGGTACAAGGCACCTTAACCTTGATGAAAGTGAGTGATTACCTTACTAACTTAGCCGAAGTCTTACTCGATAAAGTGATCCAGCTGGCGTGGCAGCAAGTCGTTGCCAAACACGGCTACCCCCGTGATGCTGACGATGAAGAAGTATTAGAACCTGAACTCATCGTAGTGGGTTATGGCAAGCTAGGGGGCCTTGAGCTCAGTTATGGTTCAGATCTAGATTTAGTTTTCCTCTACGATACCGCCAAAGGTAAATCCACCTCGGGTGCACGGGAATTGGATAATGGTGTCTTCTATACCCGTATGGGCCAACGCATGATTCATATCCTCAGCACACAAACTCGTGCGGGGGAGTTGTACGAGATTGACATGCGGTTACGCCCCTCTGGCGCCTCAGGAATGATAGCAACGTCCCTAGCAGGATTTGAAATATACCAGCGTGAAAATGCTTGGACTTGGGAGCATCAAGCCTTGGTGCGTGCGCGCAAAGTATCCGGTAGTGATAGGGTACAAGCTAAGTTCGAACAGATTCGTGAGCAAATACTCGCCAGCGAGCGAGAAAAGCCGCTGTTGAGTGAAGAAGTACAAGCCATGCGTCAAAAAATGAGAGATAATCTGGGCTCGAAAAATACTACCGATGTGCGTTTTCAGCTTAAGCAAGATGCCGGTGGCATTGTTGATATCGAATTTATGGTGCAGTACGGCGTGCTCGCTTGGGCTCACCAATACCCAGAACTGACGCACGTAACCGACAACATGCGGTTACTCGATGCCTTTGTTCAATGTGGCCTGATGAGTTCACAAGACTGTCAGACCCTCCAGGAAACCTACCTGGCCTATCGCGTTGAAACCCATAAACGCGCACTGCAAAAACAAGATTTACTAATGACCCAAGACGAATTGGATCAATTAGGCTTTGATATTAAAATCAACAATGTCATCTCACTGTGGACATCTTGGCTCGCGACTACTGCAGATCGTTGAAAAGCAATTGATACAATATTGAGTAAGGAAATCTTAATAAGGTTTCCTCCGCTAACGTTAGGAATAGAAATGGCCGCATTTGGAACAGTTTTCATGCCGAAAATGGCATTGGCATCTTTCGATAATAATTCTTGGACAGCTTCAAGCATCGTTCCATCCGACAAATTAGAGCTTCATCCTGGCGCGCATGTCTTGCATTATTCAAGCACCTGCTTTGAAGGTTTGAAGGCGTTTAAGCACGAAGATGGCAGCGTTAATGTTTTCCGTATGGATGCTAATATCGAGCGCATGTCACAAAGCAGTGAATTATTAAGCCTGCCAGTAATCGATAAAGAGCTGCTAGCTCAAATGATCAAAGATTCCGTTAGCCTATATGCCGACGATGTGCCAAATCCCCCAGGCTCTATGTATATTCGCCCAACCCATATTGGCACCGAACCCGCGATAGGGAAAGCGGCAGCAGCTTCCGTATCGTCTCTTTTATACGTACTTTTATCGCCGGTTGGTGATTATTTTACCGGCGGCGCTAAGCCATTACGTCTGCTATTAGAAGAAGATGGTATGCGTTGCGCGCCTCACATGGGCATGATCAAAAGTGGTGGTAACTACGCCAGTGCATTAGGCCCAATTACTAAAGCACGCACTGAATGTAATGCCGACCAAATTCTGTTTTGCCCTAACGGTGATGTTCAAGAAACCGGCGCGGCTAACTTTATTCTGATTGATGGTAACGAAATCATCACCAAGGCGTTAGACAGCTCTTTCTTACACGGCATTACCCGCGATTCTATCTTAACCATCGCCCGTGATGCAGGTATGACAGTCACTGAACGCGACTTCACGGTGAGCGAACTATTAGAGCGTGCTAAAAAGCCAGGCACCGAAGCTGCGCTTTCGGGGACGGCAGCGGTTTTAACCCCAGTAGGCACCCTAATTCATAATGGTGAAGAGTTTACCGTAGGTTCCGGTGAGCCTGGTGAAACAACCCATAAACTGCGCCAAGCCTTGAATGATATTCAATGGGGCAAGGCTGAAGATAAATACGGCTGGTTGACAAAGGTTTAGCCTTTAGCGGTTATTAAGAGCGGCTATTATTAAACAGGAGAAGCTAATCACTTCTCCTTTTTTTATGTCTAATGGTTAACTCTACTATTGCATGTTCTGCAAAGTGAATTCCATTTTAGTGGCTATTCAAGGAGCGTCTTTATAACTAAGATAAATCCAAGATGTAAATTCCTAAAGAAGTGTACTCCATGCTCAACCTAGATTTCAGCAAGCGCGTCGCCATCGATAGCCATTCAGAGGACTGGCAAGCTAGCCCAATGAAAGGGGTTTGGCGCAAACGCTTAGCCCGTGAAGACGCTGAGCAGGGTCATGCTACCAGTATTGTGCGATATGACCCTGGGGCTAGCTTCTCTTCACATCCACATCCTTTAGGTGAAGAAATTTTTGTCTTAGACGGCGTATTTTCTGATGAAACCGGAGACTACCCTGCGGGTAGCTATCTTCGTAATCCTGAAGGCTTTGAGCATACGCCTTTTAGTAAACAAGGCTGCACCTTGTTTGTGAAACTGCATCAATTTCAAGCGGGTGATAATAAGCAGGTTCGTATTGATACGCACAATACAGAATGGTTACCGGGTATCGGCAAGTTAAAAGTGATGCCATTACACCACTTCAATAATGATGTGATGAACGAATCAACAGCTTTGGTTTTTTGGCCTGCGGGTGAAACCTTTCAAACCCATACTCACTTTGGTGGTGAAGAGATCTTAGTGATCAGTGGCGAGTTTATCGATGAATATGGTCACTATCCTGCTGGTAGCTGGCTACGCAGCCCTCATTTAAGTAAGCATAATCCTTATGTTGAAGAAGATACTTTGATCTTGGTAAAGGTCGGTCACCTACCCGTTATACCCTAGCGCTGTACAGCACTCATGCTACCAAGCAATTGATCTTATGACTAATTCTAGAAATCCTGAGAGTTATATATTGTAACAGATGCAGAAGTTTAACAATTGATATGTTTATCGGTTAGAATCCGTCTTAAGCATGGGAAAGACAAACAATAATAATCCCATCTTTACCTCAGGATAAAACATGATTAACAATAAACTTTCTTCGCAGATACTATCGACATTAGCGCTCGCGTTAATTGGGAGTAGTACGTCTGCCATGTCTGAAGCGCCCAAGGTGCTAGAGACTGACATCGTTTTTACCAATAGCACGCTCGATACCTTACAGGTTTCCCTCTCAGGTGATGCCAGTGTGGTGCAGCAAGCTGATCAGGTTGCTCCATTAGCAAGCGTGACATTGGCTAAGATAAGCCGTGATGCTGCAACCGATGGCGCGCTGAATATTCAGCTATCCAGTAGCGATTATCAGGTTAATCTTAGCCAGGAAATGCAAGGCACACACTTAGCCTTTGGCGCTAATACCCACGATCTTAATATTGCGCCTCAAAGTCATACGGCGATCCAGCGTCACCCCACTCAACTGGCCGGTGATCACAATCTATTAGCCTTTAATGCCAGTGATCTAGAAAACGGTGGCAAGCTTACTTATGTGCTGCAAGAAGCAGATAAAAAGCCGGCATTAGGCGATGCCAACGCCTTCCATGTGCTGAGTTACAACATCTGGGCGACGACGATTTATGGATCGGTTAAGGTCGATACGCGTTTGGACGAAATGCCGACCATTATGGCCGGATACGATGCTCTGGTATTAACCGAAGTATTTGATAAAACGCCTACTAATGAATTATTAGCTAAATTACGCACAGAATACCCTTACCTGACCTCGGATGTTTTTCAAGCAGGCAGTGTGATGCCCTCAGGCACCCGTATTTTATCTCGCTGGCCTGTGACCCTTGAGGGTAGCCATATTTATTCAGCCTGCGATGGCATTCAATGTGGTGCAACCCGCGCTGTGATTTACGCTAAAATTCACAAGCAAGGAAATCCTTACCACCTCTTCGCGACCCATACCCAATCTTCCGATGATAATGCCAATCGTAATGCTCGCTTAAGGCAAGTTGAAGAAATGGGGGATTATATCCGCAGCTTAAATATCCCTGCGGACGAAGCTGTGATCATGGCGGGGGATTTCAATATCAATAAAATCGGCCTACCAGAAGATCGTGACTATTTAGAAGCTGTATTAGCCGCAACCGAGCCCGAAAATACAGGTCATAACTTAACTTATGACGCCAATACCAATGCTTGGGCGGAACAGCCTTATCTTGAATATCTAGACTATACCCTCACTGCAAATAATAACCTGCAGCCAAGTACCGCACGCCAAGAAATTTTTGCCCCGCGTACAACCATTGATGAATTATGGGGGCAATGGGATCTTTCTGATCATTATGCTGCTCGCGGTATTTTTACTTATCCAACGATCGCACAACCTCAACGTCCGGCCTTTCCTTTTATCGGTGATGTAGTACATATTAAGACCGCTAAAGGTTATTACTTACGCAGCATGAGTGGTGGTAATAGCTTTATCTCAGCGGCCTCGAACCAAATAGGGACTTGGGAAAGCTTCACTTTTGAGGATCTAGGTAATGGCCAAGTCGCCATCAAGGCTTTTGATGGTCACTATGTCACGCTTGATTCTTACCTTATTGGCACACTCAAAGCGACCGCTACGGCTGTAGATGGTGCTGCCACCTTTACGTTAGTTGAGCTAGGTAATAATACGCTCGCGATTAAAGCCGATAATGGCAAATACTTGCGTGCCGATTTTGGTGGTAATGCGGGGATTAGCGCTGCCTCTACTCACCTTGGTGAGAATCAAATATTTACCCTAGTGCGTAACTAATCGCGCTAGATAAAAAAACCGCAACGACAAAGCGATTGCGGTTTTTTTTATGTTTGATCTAAAGCCCAATAATGAGCCGCTATTTTTTACTAAGCGGCGGCATTAGCGACCGTATTCGGCTTCGACATCATTAACAAACACGTGGCGAGCAATGCTGAAATGATCGAACCAATCAATACACCTAGCTTAACTTCAATAAGATATTCTGCGGGTAAACCTTCAAAGGCTAGGGTGCCGATAAACAAACTCATGGTAAAACCAATACCACACAATACCGATACCGCGTAGAGCTGTAACCAGTTAGCCCCTTGCGGTAACTTAGCCCAGCCTAGTTTAATAACTAGAGTACAAATTGCGAAAATACCAATCTGCTTACCTACGACCAAACCTAGGGCAATACCCAATGTAATCGAATTGGTTAATATAGCCCAGTTCACTCCTTCTAAGCTCACACCGGCATTAGCGAATGCGAACAAAGGCAAGATTAAAAAGGCAACCCAAGGGTGTAAGGTATGCTCTAAGTGGGGCAACATAGGGTGGCCATCTTCATTCTTTAACGACAGAGGAATAAACAGAGCTATCACAAAACCTGCCAAGGTGGCGTGCACACCGGATTTTAATACTGCGGTCCAAATCACTAGACCTACCAACAAATAAGCCGCTTGTCGTCGGACATTTATGTAATTCAGTAACCCTAATACCAGAACACCACCAGCAGCGATCGCTAATGACGCAATCGAGAGTTCACTGGAATAGAATAAGGCAATAATAATAATCGCCCCTAGGTCGTCAAAAATAGCGACAGAGAGTAAGAACAGTTTCAGGGATACAGGGACACGAGTTTTAAATAAGGAGAAAACACCTAAGGCAAAAGCGATATCGGTCGCAGAAGGAATCGCCCAACCCCTAATGGCAATCTCATTACCATAGTTTAACCAAGCATAGATTAACGCGGGTGCTGCGATTCCGGCCACTGCCGCTACCGCGGGTAATACGACCTGAGAAGGTTGTGATAAATGCCCTATCATCACCTCGCGTTTAATTTCTAAACCTACGAGAAAAAAGAAGATCGCCATCAGGCCATCGTTAATCCATAAGAAAAGTGGTTTTTCGAGATTCAGGTCGGCTATGCGCACTTGTACAGGCACATTTAAAAAGCCTTCATATAAATGGCTAAGAGGCGAGTTAGCTAAAGTGATCGCAATAATCGCGACCAATACGAGCAAGATACCACTGGATGATTCGTCCTTTAATAATCTCTCGATTAAGCTTTCCGGCACAGATTCCGCGGTGTGCGAGGTCATAAAAAGTCCTTAGTAAACATACAAATGATTAGATACAAGCATTTTAGCGCAACAATACGTTTAATGAATACGTTAATTCAAAACTTTACCTCTTCAAATTAGCGGCGACAGGTCCTTGCCAGGGTTTGTATAACGGTCCTTGCTAACCCGTTATCGGCCAATTGGTTAAAAAAACAGCGAATTAAGACGAGCCTAGTTAAAACTAACGTTTGAATGAGTTATAGTCTAGTTATGCTTGTAGTTATCCACAGAAACTGTGGAGAACTCCGCCATTTTCTAGCGAGGTTTATCCACAAACTATCTGACGATACTGAATTTCTCACCATTATCCTCTGCTAAAAATCACCTTATCCCCAGCACTGAAATTGCCTAACCTTCTTGTTTTAAAAGGGATAATGACCCTGTTAAATAGTTATACAAAATTACCCACAAAGATCTTTCAAGTATGTAACAGCTTACCCACAGTCTTATTGCTTATTTTGTGCATATCTATTAGTTTTCGCAGACTTTTCCACATAAGAGAATTTCGTCTACGGAAATAAGTTTCGGTTACGCCGCTGGGGTTAGGCGAGTATAATATCGGTCCGTTTCATTCTATCTTTAACCTGTGATCCTCTATCTATGCTGTATTATGCTCGCCTTGTTGCTGTTTGTGCTTACTTCATATTGTTTAGTTTTATGGCGGTAGCCTTTAGTAGCCTACGCCCTTTTCATGGCAATAATACCCGTATAGTACTTAAGCTGTTATACCCTGCTTATTGGATAATGAACCTAAAAATTATTGCGCCAAAGCAGCCAAAGGTTGCTGGTCCTGTCGTCTTTATTGCCAACCATCAAGATTTATTGGATGTTTTTTTCTTTGCTAAAATCTGGCCAAAGAACTGTGCTGGAGTTGGTAAACAAGAATTGGCCTGGGTGCCGGTTTTTGGTGCGGCCTTTTGGTTAGCGGGTAACATTTTTGTCAATCGCGGCAATAAAGATAAAGCCCGAGCCGTGGTTGATCAGATGGCGGAAAAAATTAATAGCCTCAAGCGTTCTATTTTTATCATGCCCGAAGGAACCCGTAGCCGAGGCAAGGGACTATTATCATTCAAAAAAGGGGCGTTTATAGCCGCTATTAAAGCAGGGGTACCCATAGTGCCTTTATGTGTCAGCTCAACCAAAAATATTAGCTTAAGCGATTGGCGGCCAAAGCCTGGAATGGTCGAATTTTTGGATCCTATTTCAACCGTAGGCCTAACCGAAGAGGATGCTGAATACTTAGCACAAAAGTGCCACAAGCTGATGAAAGAGCATATTGACCTAATGGATCAGCGCTTAGCCGCTGAGTTTAAAGACAAAGATTAATAGACGTTACCAAGGCAGAGGCTCTACATATTCTGCCCAATCTTGATCTTGTAAACTCGCCAGCTGGCTAGTGAAAATCTCACTTCTCTGCACGACTTCTTGCCAATAGGCTTGGCGCTGATCATCGGTTAATTTAACGAAGTCATTACGATCGGGGATTTTTCCAAACGGTAAGCTCTCTACAAAGCCCTGCTTAGGCACTAATAAAATAGTGCGGCTATAATTATCACGTAGGGGTTTGCGCCACGATAATGATTTATCGAACCAGCTCGGCGCAGGTTTATGGGCAAAGTGTGGGTAAAGTACAAAACCTTTTTCCGGCTTAATAGGCAGGTCAAAACCGTAATCGGTAATCCCTCCATCTTGATACAGTCCTTTACCCGCAATGTCTTCAATTCCCTTAGTCAGCACGGGAATACAACCGGTAGATAAAATACTGTCGGCTAATTGCTGTGCTATTAAAGGCTGATAACGGCTCGGCAAATCGTTTAATTTTTTTAGCGGTGGTTTCTGCAACGGATGGTGCATAACGATACGAGTAAATTGCAACGCTAAACTTCTGCGGCTCACTAAGTTAGCTAGACCTGCTATTACGAATCCTAACCCTTGCCACAATCGTTTCTGCTGAGCCGCTAAGCCATGACATTGAGTAGTAATCAGATGAAAGCGTGAGGTCGGATGAGCCATGATTTCTTCTACCCCAGTATCCCCTAACATAGCAGAAACCATCTTACGGCATGATGCTAATATCTCATCCCCAGAAGGTTTTTCCGAATAACTTTGTTTAATATACGCTTGGGTCAAACGTTGATGTGCCGCCTTTGCGCCTTCTTGCGCATAACAGGCCATCCGCCAAGCCCCGGCGGAAGTACCTAAAAGATCCAATACTTGTGTACGCTCAGTTTGAGCGCTTAAACGCGGTATAAAGTATTGGTCAAAGCCATGCAATACCAACCACTTAGGGCCACTGGATGCCCCAAGCAACATACTAATATCATCATTTTTGAGCCCATTAGATTTAATATGAGCATACGCTTCGTCACCGGCATAGATATGAAAAGCTAATGATTTATCCAACTCTGTATTTTTATTTAATGCGATCATAAACGACAAAGCTGTAATCAAACGGGTTGCGCTTATCTTGCCCTTCAGGGTCAGCCTGATGATTTTCACGCTGGCTCTCTTGCCAGTCGTTCCAATCCACTTCAGGGAAGAAGGCATCCCCAGCAACTTCTGCATGAACGTGAGTAATATATAGACGGTCTGCAGGGATTAAAGCCTGTTGGTAAATTTCTGCACCACCAATCACCATAACCTCATCATGACCCGCAAAGAAGCTAATATCTTCCGCTTTATCTAAAGCTTGCTGCAGGCTATTCACCACCACGATACCAGGCGCTTGATAATCTTCTTGGCGGGTAATCACAATATTAGTACGGCCAGGTAATGGGCGGCCAATAGACTCATAGGTTTTACGACCCATGATAATCGGCTTGGCCATGGTCACCTGCTTGAAGTATTTGAGATCGTTAGGCAGGTGCCAAGGTAAGGTATTATCAATACCAATAGTCTGATTTTTTGCCATAGCAACAATCAAAGAGCATTTCATCTGAGGTTCTTCCAATAGTCTTTACCAATATCATACTTGGGGACTTTAATGGTGTGAACCTCAAACCTCCTTACGTGCGCTAAATTGTTGCGCCAACAGGGGGATTTCTTCAGGATCGACAGGGCGAGAGAAATAGAAGCCTTGATATTGATCACAGCCAAACGCCTGTAAAACCCCTAATACACTCATATCTTCAACCCCTTCAGCAATGACTTCCATGCCTAGGTTATGAGCCAAGGTAATGATGGAGTTGGCGATGGCGGCATCATTGGGATCATCAACAATATCTTTAACAAAAACGCGATCGATTTTTAGATAATCAATTGGCAAATCTTTTAAATACGCTAACGAGGAATAACCGGTACCAAAATCATCAATGGCAATCGCCACCCCAATTTCTCTTAATCTACCCAGTACATCAATACCTTGCTGCAGGTTATCCATTAATACCCCTTCAGTAATCTCTAAAGTAAGATTCTGAGGCTGCATTTCTGTGACATCCAATATTTCCAATATCCGCTCAGCCAGGTCTCGTTGACGAAATTGCCGTGGTGATAAATTCACCGATAATTTGGCATCGTTGGGTAAAGCGCCTTTTTTTATCCAAGCTTGATGCTGGCGACACGCGGACGCGAGCACCCATTCACCCACTTTATTTATTAAACCAGTTTCTTCCAACGCAGGAATAAATACCACGGGGGAAATGGTCCCTAACGTTTCATGGGTCCAGCGCAACAAGACTTCAGTACCGATAAATTGTTTATTACTTACCCGTACTTGTGGCTGGTATTGTAAGCTCAACTCTTCGCGCTCTAATGCATGGTGCAAAGCACTTTCTAAACTCGCCCGCACCATATCTTGGGGGTTCATATCGGCAATGAAGAAGCGGTAATCATTACGCCCATCATGCTTTGCTTGCTTTAAGGCCAGCTCTGCCCGCCGTAATAATTGCGATCCATCGTAACCCACATTATTGGCCAGTTCGATGCCGATACTGATGCTGCAAAAGATCTCGTGTTCGCCAATAAAGTAGGCATCATTAAAAGCCGCGCACAACTTATCTGCAATACCAATGATGGCTTGTTCATTGGGGACATGTTCTAACAAGACCGCGAAGTTATTACCGTTTAAACGCGCGACAGTATCAGACCGCCTCACTACCTCGGCTAATCGTCGCGAGAACTGTTTTAATAGCTGATCACCAATATCATGGCCATAGTGTTCGTTGATCACACTAAATCTGTCTAGATCTATCGTGAGTAGCGCAACGATATGACCTTCACGGCGGGCGTGTAATAGCGAATGATCTAAGCGATCTTGAAATAAAGTGCGATTAGCGATTCCCGTTAAGGAATCATAATGCGCCAGGTGGCGAGTTTGATATTCGACCTGTTTGCGAATAATTGCGTGTTCCATAATTCGCGGTAACAAACCTTCACTGAGTTCAGTTAAATTCCAAACATCTTGCACCCCAAGCTCAAGATACTTCATCTCGTCTGTGGTAATGGACTGCTCTGACAGTAACACTAGGGGGGCTTCAGGTAATGCCATAGTGAGGCGACATACCCAGTCTTCGATAAAACTATCGTGCTGCCTTATGATTAAGATAATGGCTTTTAGCTTATACTGATACCAGGTTTTACGAATGTCTTCGACATGCTGGCATACGCGAGATTCTTGCAAACACGGCAAGGCCTTAATGGCTTTCTGCTCTATGTTTTTTTCAAAACGATAGAGCAGCCAAGAAGTAGGAGAAGAATATGATGACGATGGATCGGTTGGCTTCATGTTAGGTCTATACTGCCGTGCTAAGCATTCAGTATAGACCCAAATTTTTCATTGAAAGGCTTAAAAGCGATTAATTAATACGGCTTAAACCACGTTTTAAGCGACCCGATTAAACAGCAAAAGGGTATTTAATCGCCTCGTGGCATTGATAGCCTATTACTTCAAAATCATCCTTAGTCACCCACTGCTCAATATCTTGTAGCGTTTTGATCTTAGGATTAATACGTAATTGCGGTGGTGCAAAAGGGGTACGCTTAAGCTGCACTTCTTTCATCAGCTCAAGCTGGTTTTCATAAATATGGGCATTAACAATTTTATGATAAGCCTTACCCGGTTTATGGCCGGTAATCTGAGCGACTAGAGCCAAGAAAACAAAGACTTGCACTTGATTAAAATTTAGCCCCAAAGGCACATCACATGAACGCTGATAACTGGTTAAATGCAGGGTATCCCCTAATAATGAAAAAGTATGAGTATGCATACAAGGGCGCAAACAGCCCATTTCAAATTCACCAGGGTTGTAAAAGGTGACGATTTCACTGCGATCATCAATACCTTTAGAGAGGTTATCAATCACCTTTTTTAATTGATCAAGCTGACTGCCATCCGGACGCATCCATGAGCGGCCTTGTACTCCATACACCCGCCCCATATCGTCTTCACCTTTACGCCAAGGATTAGCTAACCAAGCTTGGTTTTCGTTGGCGTTAGCATCCCATGTATTACAGCCAATTTGACGAAATTGAGCGGCATTATCATAGCCTCGCAAATACCCTAGCAATTCAGCAATCGCAGATTTATAAAAGCTTTTGCGGGTAGTGATTAATGGAAACTGGTTATTCGCAACATCGTATTCTAAATCTGCATTAATCACGGTTAGACAACGAATACCAGTACGCTTATTTTCTACCCACTCGCCACTATCAACGATGCGTTGGCACAAGTCTAAATATTGCTTCATTCAAATAACCTCAAGAATTCTCATACTATCACTTATTAAATAAGTGACTTATTTACCGTTTTTAGGGGTTTTCAATGTGGCTTGGTCTTGCTGTTTGTAAGCCCACCACAATAATGCGATACCGAATAAAACCATAGGGATAGACAATAGCTGCCCGCGACTCATCCAGCCAAATAAATCAAAACCAATATGGGAATCTGGCTGACGTACAAACTCAACGATAAAACGGAAACAGCCATAACCAATCATAAATACCGCCCCTACCGCTTTTTGCGGCCTAGGCTTACTAGAGAACCACCAGACGATTAAGAACAAGGCTAAGCCTTCTAACGCCGCTTGATATAACTGGGATGGGTGACGAGGATCTGGCCCACCACCAGGAAAAATCATTCCCCACGGTCCATCGGTAACACGCCCCCAGAGCTCACCACCAATGAAGTTACCAATGCGGCCTGTCATCAGACCAATCGGTACTAGCGGTGCGGTAAAGTCGGCGACTTCAAAAAAACCTTTCTGATATTTGCGACCAAATAACCAGAGCGCAATCAATACCCCTAATAAACCACCGTGGAACGACATTCCCCCAGTCCAAATTTGAAATAACCAGATCGGATTATCGAGAAACTGACCAAAATTATAAAATAAGACATAACCCGCGCGGCCACCCAGAATAACCCCCATAGCACCATAAAAAATCAAGTCACTCACTTGATCCTTGGTCCAATTAGAATGGGGTTGCTTGGCTCGATAATTGGCGAGCAGCATAGCGGCGGCAAAACCAATCAGGTACATCAAACCATACCAATGAATTTGTAAAGGCCCATAACCTGCGATAGGCCCAAGGGACAAGGCGACAGGATCAATATCCGGATACGTTAACATCTATAGCTTCCTTATTTTAGCGCCCTGATTGTACTTGAATGCGCGTAACGGTTCATTTCATTCTTTAGCAACTGCATGTATTTAATCCGTGTTATAAAAATAAGAATTTCATCCCCACAATGAATAGCAACAAGGCAAAACCACGCTTGAGCATCTTAGCATCAAGCTTATGGGCGAGTTTAGCCCCCACTTTGGCACAAGGTACGCTGGTTATAGCAATGCCTAAGACGGCTGGCCAATATACAAATCCTGTAGTCCAAGAAGGTAAATCACCCTGTCCCCAACCGGTATAAATATTACTCACGGCTCCTGTTATGGCGATGGGTAAACCACAAGCGGCGGCGGTTGCTACCGCCCGTTTCATCGGCACATTAACCCAAGTCAGAAAGGGCACAGTGAACGATCCACCACCAATACCAAACCACGCCGAAGAAAATCCAATTAGACTACCCGAGGCTAACAACCCTTTGGTGCCAGGAACCTGACGGCTCGGAGAAGGGTTGATATCTAAGGCCATTTTAGCCGCCATCACTAAGGCAAATATACCGATGGCCATTTGCAAGTGCTCACCCGCAATACCGGCTAATAACCAAACCCCTAAAGCGGTCCCGACTATGATGCCAGAGCCTATCCAATATACGAGTTGCCAATCTACGGCACCGTATTTGTGATGTTCTTTCACTGAGCTCAAGGAAGTGAAGATGATGGTTGTTAATGACGTGGCTAATGCCATGTGGGTCAAAACAGTTTCACTAATGCCCATTAAGCCAAAAGTGATCACCAATACAGGTACAATTATTAAGCCACCACCGATACCAAACAACCCCGCTAATAAGCCCGCCGCAGAGCCAACTAATAGGTACACTAAAAATGTCATGGGGGATTAATCCTTAAAGAATACAAAATGCGCTCATTATGGCTGATAGTGAGATAAACTGCTGTATTATTTAATGCTATCCTTGATCTTTTATTGAGCAGAACTCTATGTGCCTGATCACCTTTCAATGGCAACCCAGTGCCACGAATAAGTTAATTCTCAGCGCCAATCGGGATGAATTTGTGCAGCGCCCTACCCAGGCACTGCAGCCTTGGCCAGATGCCGAAGGTGTCTATGCCGGTAAAGATTTAAGCCAAGGAGGCAGCTGGTTAGGCATACATAAAAGTGGCCGTTTTGCCGCCTTGACTAATGTTCGTGATATGACCCGCAAGGGGCCAGAAAATCCGATCTCTCGTGGCACCCTAGTATTGGATTTTTTAACCTCAGACCTACCTGCCCTAGACTACTTACAGAGCTTAGAAGATCAATCACATTGTTATGACGGCTATAACCTAGTCGTCGCGGACTCACAGCAACTAGGTTATTTTTCTAATCGCTCAGGGCAATCTGCCCAAGCCTTAAAACCTGGCTTATATGGCCTCAGTAATGGTTTATTAAACAGCCCATGGCCGAAGGTTAACAGTGCCACTACCGCTCTGTCTCACTGGCTCGAGGGTGGTGATAATACGCCGCTATCCTTAGCCAGTTTACTCTCAGCAACCGATATAGCCGCAGACGAAGTATTACCTAATACGGGGATTGGAATCGAGATGGAGCGCCTTCTATCTTGTCAGAAGATCATTACCCCCAACTATGGAACGCGCTGCAGTACGGGCTTGATCTGGGGCCGTGAACAGATTCAAATTGCAGAAATAAGCTGGCAGCCCGATGGCTCTAAGCAATCACAACAAGAGCATTTGCTTAGCCTGCAAGCAACCGTTTGTTAGCGGTAAGACTAACTGCGTGCTGGGCCTATCATGCGCCCGAGTCCTACTTTCTCTAAGGCTAGCTCTATGGTTGCGGCGATCACCTGAGCATTTTCTAACTGCATGATCTCAGCTAAAAGCTCTTCTGCCCATGCTAAACTAATGCCTCGGATAACCGACTTTACCTTAGGCAGATTGGAAGCATTCATCGACAACATGTCATAACCCATCGCCATCAAAACCACGGCTCCCGCAGGGTTACCTGCGAGTTCACCGCAGATACTGACAGGCTTGTTAATCGCTTTCGCATCTTGCGCAATCTTATACAATGCGGTGAGAACCGCCGGGTGGAATGAATGATAAAGATCAGCAACCCTAGGGTTATTACGATCAACCGCTAACAAGTATTGGGTTAAATCATTACTGCCCACGGATAAAAAGTCGACTCGCTGGCCTAAGTCGGATATTTGATAAACCGCCGCAGGGACTTCAATCATGACCCCAACTTCCGGCATTTGAATATCGAAACCTTCTTCTTCTGTTTCCGCATGGGCACGATAGATTAAATGCAGCGCCTCATCGACTTCACCCACACTGCTCACCATGGGCAGCATGATGCGTAAGTTGTTTAAGCCTTCACTAGCTTTTAGCATTGCCTTTACTTGCAATAAAAATAATTCAGGATGATCGAGGGTCACCCGTATGCCACGCCAGCCTAAGAAAGGGTTATCTTCTTTGATCGGAAAATACGGCAAAGACTTATCACCACCGATATCGAGAGTACGCATGGTCACTGGATTAGGGGCAAAGGTTTCAAGCTGCTGGCGGTAAATGTCCTGCTGCTCTTTTTCACTCGGGAAGCGGTCCTTCATCATGAAAGGCACTTCTGTTCGATAAAGTCCGACGCCTTCCGCGCCTCTTTCTCGACTGCGTAAGGCATCGGTAATCAAACCGGTATTCACCCATAATGGAATGCGATAGCCATCTTCAGTAATGGCCGGTTTATCGCGTAAACATTCTAGATCTTTATTAAGAATCTGTTCTTCTAAAAATATATTTTCGTATTGTACGCGCAACTGATCTGAAGGTTGCGAAAAAATGAGTCCGCGATAACCATCCACCACCAGCTCCATGCCATCCAGCTGAGCATAAGGAACATCCACAACCCCCATCACAGTGGGGATACCCATCGCTCGGGCTAAAATGGCAACATGGGAATTAGAGGAACCTTGTACAGAAACAAGACCTTTAAGTTTATCGGTAGGAATTTCGCCAAGCATGGCGGGGGTAAGCTCTTCACTGACCAAAATGGTATTATCGTGATATTCGGTTACATGACCCAGCCCTTCACTTTCTTGCAAATAAGCAAGAATGCGCACCCCTAAATCACGAATATCCGCCGCGCGTTCACGCAGATACATATCATCCATCTGCTCGAAGTGACCAATATATTGCTGTACAACATGTCGCAGCGCCCCAGGAGCCCAAGCGCCTAGGCGAATTTTACCAATAACCTCTGCACCTAACGCCTTATCATCAAGCATATTCAAATATACATCGAATAAGGCCATCTCTTCGGGTCTTAGATCACTAGACAGCTTACGCCCAACGGCTCGGATATCACGCCTAACCGCAATTAACGCCGCTTCAAAGCGTTCAATTTCGATATTAATATCATCAGCCGCTTTATCCGGTACACTGGCTAGATCAGCGGCAGGATAAATGACTACCGCGCGTCCAATAGCAACCCCCGGGGCTCCTGGGGCGCCTTTAAAGCGGGCTTCTATAGGGGATGCCGTCGCCTTAGCCGCCGCCGCTATATTGCCCGTGGCTTCAGCATGGGCAATCACCCCAGCGAGCTGAGCAGACATAGTAACGAGAAAGGCTTCTTCACTTTCATCAAACTTGCGGCGCACCTGTTGCTGCACCACAAGCACACCCATCAGGCGTCGATGATGAATAATAGGAACCCCGAGGAAAGCATGATATTTCTCTTCCCCAGTTTCTGATAAGTAGTGATAACGTGGATGTGCAGGGGCATCTTCGGTATTGATAAGTTCTTCTCGAGATCCCACTAAACCCACTAAGCCTTGCGAGGAACCTAGGCTAACATTGCCGACCGCATCTTGATTAAGACCCTTGGTCGCCATAAGAGAATAGCGCTTAGTCTCTGCGTCATACAGATAGACCGAGCTTACTTCAGTACGCATGGCATTACGGATACGCGTCACCACAACCTCAAGTGCATCACTTAAGTCTGTCGCTGCACTGACCTCCTGCACAATGCTTCTGAGTGTATCCAACATCTCTTATATTACCGCTCTTATAATTCCGTTATAAATCGTTTGTATTTACTCTACTGCTGCTCTGCTTGACGCTGCAAACGTACAATCCTAGGGGCTAATTCTTTTAATGCACGGCGATAAACATCGCGTTTAAAAGACACTACCTGCCCCAAAGGAAACCAATAGCTTGACCAACACCAGCCATCAAACTCAGGTTTGTCTGTCGCATCTACATTGATATTCGTATCTTCACTAATCAGCTGCAATAAATACCATTTTTGTTTTTGGCCAACGCACACAGGTTTACTATTATAGCGAATCATTCGCCTCGGCAAACGATAGCGCAGCCAACCGCGAGTGCTGCCTAGCACTTCAACATCTTGTCGCTTTAAGCCAACTTCTTCCGCTAGTTCGCGATAAAGCGCATCTTCAGGGGATTCATTATCTTTAATCCCCCCCTGAGGAAACTGCCAGGCATCTTGACCAATTCTCCGCGCCCAAAGGACATCACCTTGTTTATTACAAAGGATGATACCTACATTGGGACGGTAGCCGTCCTCATCAATCACAATGCCATCCTGAAAAAATCTAATGCCACCAAATTTGCGTATTTTGCGCCAAAGGTCAAGCAATACCTGAATATCCTTCCGATTTAACCTCTGACTGGTCAGTTAACAACCGTTCTCGCTACTTGCTCATTAATTTAACGACAGCTCGCCCACTAGCTATTAGAATAGCGGCTAAATATAACTTTGAGGATTTTCACGGTGGCATTGGCGATTTTTGATCTAGACCATACTCTTTTATCTGGCGATAGCGATCACGCTTGGGGTCAGTTTTTAGTCGATAATAAGATCGTTGAACCTGAACATAATCAAAGACAAAATGATTATTTCTATCAGCAATACAAAGACGGCTGCTTAGATATTGAAGAATACCTCGATTTTGCTTTAAAGCCGCTTACCGAGCACCCTCTAGAAACTATGCTCGCGTTACGTGAAACCTTTCTTGAACAGCGTATTAAACCCTTAATTACCGCTAAGGCCCGAGCCTTAATTGCACAACACCAACAAGCCGGTGATGATATGCTGATTATTACCGCCACCAATGCTTTTGTCACTCGCCCCATTGCACAACTATTAGGCTTTGAAGAACTCATTGCCCCCGAACCGGAAATAGTGGATGGCCAATATACTGGGGCTATCACAGGCATTCCTAGTTTTCAGCAAGGTAAGGTGACACGCTTAAATATGTGGCTGGAAGAAAAACAAATCGACCTTGTCGGCGCTTACTTTTATAGCGACTCTCATAACGATCTACCGCTATTAAACATTGTAGATAACCCAATTGCCGTAGACCCTGACGATACTCTAATAGCGGCCGCTCAGCGTAATGGCTGGCCCATTATCAGCCTTAGAAATTCTTAATCAGACCTGTCATAGGAGCAGCCAATGATTCGATTAGCCTTATGGATGAGCCTCTTATTTTTAGCGGCCTGCAGTGCTGAAAAAGAGCGTAACCCGATATCGCCTAAAGTGACTGTCATTGATGGTAGTGCTTTTAGCGCTCAGGTAGGCATCGTCGCTTATACCCATTTATCTCTCGCCAATCAGGCGGCTCAATCTTTGGATAGTAAGCTCGCCTCCTTTATGCATCATCCAAACCCCATGAGCCAGGCTGAAATCCAACAAGCTTGGCGCAAAGCTTATGATAGTTTTCTGCATAGCCTAATTTTTTCGTATTTACCGATTCAAGATCCACCGGATTGGTATACCCAAAGAATCAGCTACCAACACCTATTAACTCAGCTCGATAGCTGGCCGATCGAAGGTGGTTATATTGATTATATTGCGGGTTATCCTTTCAGTGGCATTGTGAACGACCTGACTCTGAACATAGATGAAGAAAGCTTACGTTCGCAGCATGGTTTTACCGATAATAGCAATGCTAGCCTTGGCTATCATGCCTTGGAGTTTATGTTCTGGGGGGATGGCCAACGCTCTGCCCATGACTTTTTCCCGCAAGAGAATACTGCGCCGGTTCCCATTAGCGATACCGAGCAAAGCCTCGATAGTGCTCACGCAGAATCTATGTATGATATCGAGCCTATTAAACCGCAAAACCACAACCGTCGCCGCCAATATACGCAATTATTGTCTGAGCTATTACTCAAAGACCTACATAGAATCCAACGTCGCTGGGAGCCAAGCAGTGGTTATTACGCGCAATTATTACAGCAAACAAGTGTGCAAAAGACCTTACAAGCCGCGTTCATTGCGGCACAAGATTTAATCAGTAAAGAGATTCTGCAAAAGCGCTTTCAACTAATAAGCTCGGAGTTTAGTCAAACCAGCAGTGCCGATTTAATCGCTCTATTAACCGGCATGGAACATTGGTTTATGCCCGCTGAAGCCGAGTTACAAGAAGCGAGCTTATTCTTTTTAATGCAGCAAGCTGATCCTGAAGTCGCAACAACCTTTGCCACCTCTCTACAGCAAAGTAAAACCTGCATTAACAATATGGCCACAAACGCCAGCACTATTGATCAGTGTAAGCAGGATACGATCAGTCTGTTATCGAGCTTGCGTCATGCCGCTAAGTCGTTAGCCGTCGAATTGCCTGCTTTGGATTGATCCTGTTATGGGAATGGTCGACTAACCTTATTTCAATCCCATAGCTTGCATGACTACATGTTGTTTGATGGCTGACGCGCGATTAAATAACCGCATACCTTGATTGCGGATTAACCGTATCAAGGGTTGCTCGGCGGCGAACAAACGCTTGAAACCTTCCATCGCCGCCATCATCAATAAGTTATCCGCTTGCCGGCGGCGCTGGTATCTCTGCAATATGCTCAGTTCCCCGAGGTTTAAGCCTTGCTGTTGAGCTCGAAGCAACTCTTCACTTAAGGCTACAACATCTTTAAATCCTAAGTTCACCCCCTGACCCGCGAGTGGGTGAATGGTATGAGCCGCATCTCCTACTAGCGCTATGCCGGGTACGACATAATTTTTGGCATGGCGTTGGCGTAAAGGAAAAGCCATACGCGGGCCTACCTTCACCACCTGCCCTAGCCTAAACTCAAACGCTTGGCCGAGGGCCAAACAAAACTCATCATCATTTAAGGCTAATAAAGACTGACATTCTTCATCACTGGTCGACCATACGATAGAGCAGGTTTTATCATTATTCGCCGCTAAGGGTAATAAGGCTAGAGGGCCTTGTTGACGAAAACGCTGCCAAGCCGTTTGCTGATGAGACTGCTCTAGCTCAACCGTAGCAACTAAGGCTTGATGCTGATAGTCCCATTCGCAATTCGCAAACTCGGCCCACTGCTTTATCCGTGATAACGCCCCATCGGCGCCAACTAATAACTGAGTTTTTAGTATCGCACCTGACGCTAAAAAGACGGGGGTTAAGCCTTGCTCATCTTGATTATCGATATGAGAAACCGTATCGCGAATGAGAGTGATATTATTACCTTGCTCAACCACCTGCTGCAGCGCCCAAACAACTTCTCGGTTTTCAACTAGGGTTCCTAAGCAAGGTACGTGCAGGTCGTTGGCATTAAAATTAACCTCTCCGGTACCCTCCCCGTCCCACACCGTCATGCCTTGATAGGGTGATTTACGGCTAGATTCAATTAAGC
>CAXIBC010000009.1:0-50075 GCA_964022115.1 uncultured Oleispira sp.
TAGGCCGACATCTGGTCTTTAGGCCGACATCTGGTCTTTAGGCCGACATCTGGTCTTTAGGCCGACACTCGTCGCACTAAAGTACGACCTACTTCATCAGCACACTAAAGTACGACCTACTTCATCGGCGCACTAAAGTACGACCTAGAATATTTTACAAGCAGGCACAAAAAAAGGCGGATAATCCGCCTTTCTTCGTTTAAAAACTAAATTTCAGTAAATATTAACCACGAACAACTGAAACATCTTCAGCTTGTGGTCCTTTCTGGCCGCGTACAACCATAAACTTAACACGCTGACCTTCGGTCAAAGAGCGATGTCCCTGGCCACGAATAGAACGGAAGTGAACAAATACATCTTCACCATCATCCCAAGTAATAAAACCAAAACCTTTTTTCACATTAAACCACTTAACCATACCGCGCTCACGGCCATCATCGGTATCACTTTCAACCACCGTGCCACTTGAACGATTACGACGACGACGGGTTGGCACAGCCAAAGCAGAAGCAAAAGCAATAGCAAAGAAAATCAACGCTACGATCGTGTAAATAACACCAATATTAGGCAAAGTCGATAAACTCTCAGCTAACGTACTACCGGATGCCAAGGTGATACCTGCAAGTACCTTATTCAATGCCAATTTTAAAATAAATGGAGCAACTAATGCGAGCACTAAGCTCACAAGTACTTTTCTTATCATAATACCTTTCATTCTCTTCTCTCTTTCGATGCAAATTTTTGTCTGTTTTTCTGTTACTTAAGACCAAACAAAGCCATTAAGCCTAGCTATGAAAGCCTAATTCATTACAAAAATCAATACGATAGAATTACAATCGCAAGATACTAGGGGCAATATCTATATTTGTTCAAAAAACATACAATAAATACTTAATACACACTATTCCTTTGACCCCAAGATCATTGCTTGCAACAATCCCTGAAAATATCAGCGAGACTCGTATGCCAAACCCAAACCAAGAAAATGTGATGCAACAACAAATTGAACAGCTTGAAACCAAGGTTGCTTATTTGGAGCACCATATTGAACAACTCAATGATGCGTTAGTTGAATTACAACTAGACAATAAAACAGCGAAAGACGCATTGAAATATCTTTATCAACAGGTTCAAAGCATTGGTGGCAGTCAAGGCGCCCAAACCACAGGCAGCTTTAATGAACCGCCACCACCACATTATTAATACTGTTAAATAGTAGCCATTTCATTCCTGATAGAGATTTTTAGCGAAGCAACCTCATTGACATGAATTTATGATCCGAAAGTCATTTAATCCAACCCTTCAAGCAGGTAAACTTAGCCAAAATTTACATTGGAATTGTTAACATGAATTTAATCACAATGATTAAGAATGGATTATTTCGCGTAAACCAACGCTTAATCCATACCTTAGTCACTAGCAAAATTATTGGCCCTAGTGTTGAAGATCTAAGGCTCGATAAAACTAAGCCTGTTGTTTTCGCTTTACAGTACCAGTCGTACGGTCAAGAACTGGTGATTGACAAGGTCATCACCACAGCAGGCTTAGCCAGCACGATGGAAACCCAGATTGGTGAAGGGAAAAAAAGCATCAACCCATTTTTTTCCAGTTATAAACGTGCTGGAGCCCCCTTTCGCAAACGCGGCACACCATTAGTTTCAAAGCGACTAACCCGATGGATTGATTTAATCCGTGATCAAGAAGAACAGGACATCCAAATTGTTCCCGTCGCCGTTTACTGGGGCAGAAGCCCAGATAAAGAAAAGTCATTCTTAAAAATCTGGCTGCAAAGTAGCGGCACACTGGGTGGCCGCCTTTCAACACTGTTTGCTATTTTATTAAATGGGCGTGAAACCGCTATTCGCTTTAGCAGTCCAATTTCATTACGAAAACTCATTAACGAAGGTAAAGATACCGAGATGACTGCGCGTAAATTATCTCGTGTATTACGCGTTCACTTCCGCCAAGTTAATGCGACAGTTTTAGGCCCTGACTTATCTCATCGCAGCACCCTAGTACATCAAATTCCACGCAAACCTTTGGTACTCGAAGCCATTGAAGAGGAAATGAAAACCAGCAATATCAGCCGTAAAAAAGCCAAGGCTTTAGCGCTAAAATACGCCGATGAAATTGCCGCTAATATGACTCATGGCGCTATTCGCTTTTTAGATGTTGTCTTGACCTGGGTCTGGAATAAAATCTATAACGGCGTAAACGTTTATAATATTGAACGCTTACAAAACGCCAATAAAGATAATGAAATCATTTATGTCCCTTGCCATCGCAGCCACATAGATTATTTATTATTATCTTATGTGCTCTACCATAATGGCTTACAAGTTCCACACATTGCCGCCGGCATCAATTTAAACATGCCTGTTGTTGGGCCTATTTTACGCCGCGGTGGTGCTTTCTTTATGCGCCGTACGTTTAAAGGTAATAAGCTTTACGCCGCCGTCTTCGATGAATATCTGCACTCCGTATTCAGTCACGGCTACTCCACAGAATATTTTGTTGAAGGTGGTCGCAGCCGTACAGGTCGAACCTTAAACCCTAAAGCCGGCATGCTGGCAATGACATTAAGAAGCTACTTACGTGACTCACGCAAGCCTATTATCTTTATGCCCGTGTATGTTGGTTACGAAAAAGTATTTGAATCGAATAGCTACCAAGGTGAACTGAAAGGTAAGAAAAAGAAAAAAGAAGGGCTAGGTAGCCTAGTCACCTCATTGCGTAGCATGAAGCGTTCGTTTGGTAAGGTTCGCGTGACCTTCGGTGATCCGATCAACTTTGATCAATTACTCGATAAAGAGCAGCCCAACTGGCGTGAAGAGCGAGCACTTAATAACTTCAAACCTGAATGGACAAGTAAAGTAGTTAATAAACTTGCTTTAGAAGTCGCAACCCAAATTAATAACGCCGCCTCAGTCAATCCTATTAACTTAGTTGCAACAGGCTTATTAGCAACACCGCACCTAGCCATGGATGCCCAGTTATTAGCCAACCAGCTAGATGACTATAAGCGACTACTGCAGTCATTACCTTATACCGACCTTGTTGAAATACCCGATGGTGAAGGCAAAGACTGGATTGAATATGCCGAAAACATGGGCATGGTCTCTATTGCCAAGCATAGCCTTGGGGATATTATTCAAGCGGATGATCATCAGGCCGTATCGTTAAGCTATTATCGCAACAATATTTTCCATATTTTTGCTATGCCATCGTTATTAGCGAGCTTGTTTGTTAATAATCGAGAACATGAAATGGCAGAAATCCAAACCCTTTGTAAATTCTTATACCCCTTCTTTAAAGCAGAATTGTTTTTGCGCTGGGAAGAAGAAGAGTTGCCAGAAGTCATTGAAATTTGGTTAGAAGGATTGGTTGGTTTAGGATTATTGGATCGCCAAGGTAATCACTTTAGCCGCCCTGCGGCCAACTCAAATGAATATGTAAAACTGTCTGGCTTTGCCCAAGTTGCGATGCAAACCCAAGAACGTTATTTCTTGACCTTATCGCTATTGAGTAAGATTGGCAGTGCCCATACCACAGCAAAAGAACTGGAAGAGCAATCTTCAGTTTTAGCATCGCGTATTTCTGTTTTACACGGCATCAGCACACCTGAATTCTTTGATAAGAACTTGTTTCGCACCCTAATTGAGCAACTACTGAGCCAAGGCTTATTAGAAAAAGATGAAAACGATCTTCTAATCTTTGACGAAAGCCTCACCGCAATGACTAAAGAGCTTGAGAAAGTGCTGGATGCGAGCTTACGTCAGAGCATTCTGCAGATAACTTGGCAGCAATAGCCACCCTATTTATTCTAAGGCTTATTAACCTTAGCCTTAGAATAAATATCAAAACGGTTCGCTTTACCCGCTAACACATAACTCGGTGCCCTCCCTGCTAAAGGAGGGGCCTTTGCAGGGCGCTTAACAACAATGCGGCAACGGGCAATCTCATTCGCTTGCGCCCATAACTCATCTTCATCTAAATCCGCTCCCACTAACGAACGAAATAGTTTCATTTCTTTTTTTGCTTCGGCGGACGCTTTAGCATGAGGAAACATAGGATCAAGGTAAACAATATCCGGCTGCGCCATGCCTTTAGCCGACCAATCAGCTAAAAGCTCAATGGAGTTGCCTTGCAACAACCTCATTCTCGCCATAATACCCCCTACTTCATCATCACTCTCAGCGCGCTGTAGGCCACTTTGTAATAATAAATAAACGACCGGATGACGCTCAATCATAGTCACCTCACAGCCAAGGGTTGCTAACACAAAGGCATCACGACCGAGACCTGCAGTAGCGTCCAATACCGTCGGTTTATAGGCACTGCTAATACCCACAGCTTTTGCAATACTCTGCCCTTTACCACCACCGTATTTACGTCTATGTGCACTGGCTCCACTGACAAAATCAACCACCACCGGACCCGGCGCTTTCTTCCCGCCTTGCTGAAGACTCAAGCGGTCACCATCAACAATCAGGTAAAGACCTGCTTGGCTTAATATTTCCTGCTCAACCAATGGCAGCTGCCATTGCGCCGCCCAAGCCTGCAGATCAAATAACTCAGTCTCAGCTTGCTGAATAATGCCATCTAAAATTTTCATCAAACGAACCAAATTAACAAGATAGCCCCAAGTGCTAAGCGATAAATAACAAAAGGTGTCATACCGATACGATTAATAAGTGCCAAGAAAAAATAAATACAGACATAAGCACTCACCGCGGACAAGACGGCAGCTAAACCAATGGTCGCCCAATCCACTAAATGAACCTGCTCAAGCAAATCCAGAGTTTTTAATAAACCCGCCGCCAAAATTAACGGTATAGAAATTAAAAATGAAAATCGAGCGGCGGAATCACGCTGAAAGCCTAAAAATAAGGCCGCCGTTATGGTAATGCCCGAGCGTGAAGTACCTGGTATCAGCGCCAAGGCTTGAAATACACCAATAATCAAAGCCGCCATTAACGTCATCCGCAGAATATCTTTATGCTCACTGGCCATGCGATCCGCTATCAATAACAAAATACCAAAACCAATCGTCGCATAAGCAATGACCGCGGCACTTCTGAAGTGGCTTTCAATCCAATCACCATACAATAGCCCTACCAGACCAGCAGGAATGGTTGCAATGACAATAGCCCAAGCTAGGCGGGCATTATCATTCATCTGCTTAGAAAAGCCCGTCGTGAGCCAACCATGACTAATGGTTACCAAATCTCGGCGAAAATAAAGAATAACAGCCGCCAAGGTACCAATATGGGTTGCAACGTCAAATGCCAAACCCTGATCTGGCCAAGCCAAAACCTGAGACGGCAAAATTAAATGGGCTGAGCTTGAAATCGGTAAAAACTCAGTAAAACCCTGCAATAACGCCAAAACAATTATTTGAATAAAATCCATTATTTACTACTTCCCCAATAATAATGCGCCGATTAACTATTTTTAGCTTAATCAAATTACTTTTTTAATAACGATGGCTGCTCGGCTAATTTTTTCCAAGCAACGGTATCTCGCAAATAAACCGGTTGCTGGTATTCGGCTGCCGTAAACTGCCCTTGCTGCCAAGCTATTAGTGCTAAATCCATCATCGATTCCGCCAACGGAGCAATATCCGCATCAATCGACTGTAGGTATTGAATATCCTGAGGTAGTTCAGCCGCAAATTGAAAGCCGTCCCCTGCCCCTAGATACACAGTTCCTGCACACAGGTCTTGGGATATTGCAGAAATATCCAGCGCTTCAGGCTTGCTAAGAGCATCCTCAACTAAGCAGATGATTCCGCTAGGGGTCTGAGAATAAGCGGCATAAAACACTTCCCCCATGTGAGCATTCATAATGGCCAAAATACGCTCAGCCCCCTTCAACTTCATCGCTTGCCAAGCCAATGCTTTTAAAGAAGATATGCCATAAAGCTTAGCGCCGGTCGCCAACGATAGGCCTTGCGCAACTGAAATAGCAATCCTGAGCCCCGTAAATGAACCCGGGCCTTTACCAAAAGCAATGCCATCCAATTCCGTGGGTTTAATTCCCGCCTTCTGACACAAGCCTTCTATCATAGGCATAATCAATTGCGCATGCTTGCGCGGCTGCATTTCAGCGGCTGAATAAAGCGTTCCATCAATACTAAGGGCAGCAGAGCACCAAGATGAGGAGGCATCAAAGACTAGAATATTACTCATTGAAATTACTAACGTGATTAAAATCGGCGCCAGTATATCACAGCCTCAAGGATAAAAACCTCAGGATAAAGACTACCCAGAAAGGAAAAAGCCCCAGTAAACTGAGGCTTTCATTGCCAATATTGGCAGGCTTAAGTAACGGGCAGACCGAGGACCTGCCTTGTTAATTATGCCTTTTTAGCAGGACGTCCACGCCCGGCTTTCTTAGCAACGGTTTTTTTAGCCGCCACTTTTTTTACGGCTTTCTTAGCGACTTTCTTTACCGCAGGTTTAGCAGCGGCTTTTTTTGCTGCTGGCTTTTTGACGGTTTTTTTAGGAGCAGCTAAAGATTTAGCTTTAGCAGCCAACTTTTTAGCCGCCGCTTTAGCCTTTTTGCTTTCCTTAGCCGTGCGGGCTTTAACTTTTGCCGCAACTTGACGTTCACGAGACTTAATCCAAGACTTTTCAAAATCGGCTAACGCCTTTTTTAGGTCCTCTTCAGTTTTAGTCTGTAAAGACATTTCATATTCAGCAATAATAGCTTTTGATTTTGCTTCTACTTCAGCAATCTTAGCTTCTGTTTCAGCAACTTTTAAGCTCACTTTAGCATCACGTAATTTTGCCTTTAGCGGAGCAAGCTTGGCTTTTTCAGCACGAACTTTATTACCCGCTGTGGCCGCTGCGCGCTTATTAGCCGCAGTCGCTTTTGGTTTAGATGCTTTTGCTTTCGCTTCTTTTTGCTTTTTCGCAGCAACGTCAACTTTGGCCAATTGAGTTTCAACGGCCTTAGTGGCTTTTTCAATAGCTACTTGAGCTTTAGTAACTGCTGGCGAAACCGCTGCAACTGCTTTTTTAGCAACTGTTTTTTTAGCACCGCGTTTTGCAGGAGCTTTTTTTGCAGTCGCTTTCTTTGCAGGAGCTGCTGCAGGGTTTTTTTTAGGTCTGCCCATTATTATTTCCTCAATTAGCTAAGTATGTTATTCATATTAAAATTAGCACAAATATTATTGTGCGGAAGCTGACGCCGCCAATAATAGTGTTTTTAATAACAAAAACCAAAAAAAACTACCTTATTTTATTAAATAACTAAGATATTGTTCAATTATATAAAAATAATATCTATTTAACGGTGTTAATTTTATTAATCCAGTATTTATTAAAAGCAGCATTTTTAAAGACAACGAGAGGATATGGCTTATTTTTTCTATAATAAATCTACATCCAAGCGACCATTGTTTGAATATTAATAAGATCTAAAAGTTTATTTGAGCGCGAATAATTATAAACCCTTAAGTTGCCAACAACTGAACAACTGGATTTAATAAAACTGAATTTTTTAAATAGAAATTCCAGCCAATAAAGTGCATTTGAAGCGATATAAAGGGGGAGGAATCTTCGTTAATAAAGCAAAAATCTGAATGATATATTTCTGACGAATAGGACGCTGCACACATCCAAAGATATAAGCCTTACTAGAACACATAATAAAAGGGTGTTACCAAGACCCGCTTAAAAGTAGATACATAAACTAACATTGAAGCAGAAGAAATTATCAGGCAAAAAAAAAGACCCTAATGGGCCTTTTTGACTAATTCAATTTGAATTCATTAAGATATCAAGCACCTAATGATTCCATCACCTTAGCAGTAATCTCTTCTAAGCTGCCAACTCCTGGGATATGGACATACTTAGTTGAGTTATTCTCAGCTTCAAACTGCTTATAAAAAGAAACCAGTGGCTTAGTTTGCTGGTGATAAATGCCCAAACGCTTACGCACAGTTTCTTCAGAGTCATCGGCGCGCTGAATAAGATCTTCACCACTCACATCATCCTTACCATCCACTTTAGGTGGATTATAAATAACATGATAAACACGACCTGAACCAGGGTGTACACGGCGACCACTTAAACGGCCTACGATCTCTTCATCATCAACATCAATCTCAACCACATAATCAATATCCACACCTGCAGCAACCATAGCTTCTGCTTGTGGAATCGTACGAGGAAAGCCGTCGAATAAGAAACCGTTAGCGCAATCACTTTCCGTAATACGCTCTTTGACCAAAGCGATAATGATATCGTCAGATACCAAACCACCCGTTGTCATAATGTCTTTTACTTTCAAACCTAATGGCGACTCAGCTTTCACTGCTGCACGAAGCATATCACCTGTTGAGATTTGAGGAATATCATACTTCTCACAAATAAATTGAGCCTGTGTACCTTTACCTGCACCTGGGGCGCCCAATAAGATTACGCGCATGCGCATTCTCCTCATGATTCTAGAATCGATATCGGGCCTAACTGGTTAAATTTTAGCCAGGCCATGAAAAAAATAGGCCTAACCTTACTCCGCAATCGTTTATTAATCAAGGAATTAACCCGTATTGCGCATCCCAGCTGCAATCCCGGCCATGGAGACCATCAAAGCGCGCTCAACCTCAGCATCATGCTGCTCGGTCCGCGCTCTTTGCAATAATTCAGCCTGTAAATAATGCAATGGGTCGGTATAGGTTCCGCGCACAGACATCATTTGTGATTGCGACTGATCACGCCCACTCGGTTTAATGGTTTTTAATGACTGGTGTATCGTTAATAAGCGACTTCTTAGCGCTGCACCTATTGGCTGTAAAGCGGGTTCAACCAATTGTTTATCATAATAAGCGGCTATATCTGTATCGGTTTTGCCAATAATCATATCCAGCATATCGATGTAAGTAGCAAAGAAAGGCCACTCATTATACATTTCCCGCAATAAGCCAAGATGCTCCCCAGCCTCTTTAGCGGGAGCTAAAACCGTAGCATCGTGCACCTCATCCTTAGCAAGCACTTCAGCTAAAGCTTCATCGGCACCCAGCCAAGCCGGCACCATCATACGAATTTGCATCCAAGCAAATATCCAAGGGATGGCGCGCAGTGATTCAATACCACCACTCGCTTTACGCCGAGCAGGTCGACTACCTAACGCAAGCTTACCTAATTCTTGTTCTGGGGTTACAGATCTGAAATAGGGTACAAAATCAGGGTCTTCTCGTACCACTGAGCGATACGATTTAACACTCGTATTCGCCATACTTTCCATTAAATCTCGCCATTGTTTTTCAGGGGCCTTAGGGGGTAATAACGTCGCTTCTAATACCGCGGATAAATATATTCTAAGACTGCGCTGGGCAACTCGGGGGAAACCAAATTTAAAGCGTATCATCTCCCCTTGCTCAGTCACTCTTAAGCGCCCTTTAACCGACCCTGGAGGCTGCGCCAAAATGGCTCGCTGTGCAGGACCACCACCGCGCCCTACAGTACCACCACGGCCATGAAACAACGTCAGTTCAACACCGTGCTGAGCGGCGCAAGTTACTAACTCTTCTTGGGTTTTATATTGCGCCCAAGCAGCGGCCATATTACCCGCATCTTTGGCCGAATCCGAATAGCCTATCATCACCTGTTGATGTTTAGCACAGTATTCCTGATACCAAGGTAACGAAAATAACTTATTCATGCGCTCGCTAGCGAACTGTAAATCCTCTAACGTTTCAAATAAAGGCACTATGGGTAATTTTCGTTCGACCCCACAGGCTTTTAATAGCAGCGCGACCGCTAAAATATCCGAAGCTTCACTCGCCATCGAAATAATATAATTAGCAATACTACTATCACCCTGTTGGGCAATTATCGTCATGGTTTTTAAGACTTCATTCGCATCATCGCTGGCTTGCCAATATTCTGCTGGCAAGAACGTTTTATTAATATCACACGCCTCAGCTTGCTTCGGCAATAACGGTCTTTGATTGTTTAATTCCTGCAACAAAAACTGCTGCTTTTTTTCTTCATCCCAGCTGAGGTAATCGCCTAACTGATAAAAGTCGCACAGCTCAGCAATCACTTGCGCATGGCGGCTCGATTCTTGGCGAATATCCAGCCGGGTTAAGGTTAAACCAAAACATGAAATTCGACGAATGACATCCAACAAATCACGATTAGCAATGGCTTCCATTCCCGATTCACATAACGAAGAATGACAGACTAATAAGGGGTCTAATAAGGTTTTAGCATCTGAAATATGAGGCAAACTGCTATAGCTTTTTAAACGTGCACTTTCAGCGGCCCAGCTTTTTGTTTGCTGCAATTGTTGCTTCAGTTTATTAATACATTCACGATAAGGTTCATTACAATCACCGACCAGTTCGTGCAGAGATTTTGTTCCTTTCACCATGGATAAATGGCTACTCAAGTTATCCAAATCTCGTAAGTATAAATCCGCCGCCATCCAACGTGCGAGATAAAGTACTTCTTCGGTAACATTGGCTGTAACATTTGGATTGCCATCTCTATCTCCCCCCATCCATGAGGCAAAATGTATTGGGCATACATCTAATGCTAACGGTTTTTCACCCCGTTGCTTTATTTTTGCATCCAGCTCACGGATCAAGTTAGGTACCGCTTGCCACAGTGAATTTTCAATAACCGCAAAGCCCCATTTCGCTTCTTCTACAGGGGTCGGTCTTTGCTGCCTAATTTCGTCAGAACGCCAAATTTCGGCAATCAATGAATTCAGCTGCTGCTGATAGGCATCACGCTGGGGATGATCGTCTCGAATATCATCCAGTATTTGTAATACGTCGACTATTTCATCGTATTTTTTAATTAACGTTCTGCGTATTATCTCAGTTGGGTGCGCTGTTAATACCAGTTCAATATCAATTTTAGCAAGTTCAGATGTTAGCTTCACCCCCTCTAAGCGTTCAAGTACTGAGTCTAAAATATTATCGCTATTATCCGTATTAGCATCTTCTCGACGCCAACTTAAGGTATGTTGTTGCTCGGCAATATTCGCCAGGTTTAAAAATTGACTAAAACCTCTTGCAACCGGTACTAGCTCATCATCTTTTAAGGCTTTTAATAATTTGATTAGCTCTGCTTTTTCAGCATCACTTCCACCATGAGCTTGCTTGGCTAAATTTCGAATATGTTCGATTAGTTCAAAGGTATCTTTGCCACAATCTATGGCGATGGTTTGCCCTAACATCTGCCCTAGATTACGAACTTTATCTCTTAATAACGGGTCTAATTCTGACATATTCAATCCCTCTTATATTTATACGCAAACTATAATGACTTAAGCATAAAACAAATTTCAATAAACTACTGCAATCACATTCTATTTACTATCATTGCCCAGAATGATACTCACCTTGATGACTCAAATTATTGGCTTTACCCGTGGCTAACGAGTTAAAGGTGGGTATTTAGTAACACTTTGTTAATACTAAAGATAAGTTCAATTTTAACGACTAAACTTAGAGTACGTAAGCGAGGATATGCAAGGTCAAATCATGAAACTAGATAAGTTGATGAAGTATTGGGAAAAGGAGTTTTCGGGTCAATTGAGTGACGCAGGTTATCAGATAAATCTATCCGTTGAAGACGCCGCGCGTCTTGAAGCATTATGTGAGATGTTTCCCAAGTACCCGCGAGAAAACTTATTACGCGACCTAATTAGCGGTGCCTTAAATGAAGTGACCAGCCACTTTCCTTATGTTGCGGGTAGTGAAATTGCGGCTCACGATGAAGAAGGCGACCCACTATATGTAGACGTAGGCCCTACGCCAAAGTTTTTGGACCTAACCCGTAAGCATCTAAAACAAATTACGCGTGCTAAGAAGGCCCCTGCCCACTAACCCCAAACACGGCATAGGTTAAGGCTCATCATTGGCCGCATCACTGAGCTGGACTTGTAACTGGGTCTGGTACTCGCCCTGTAATTCGGCCTGTAATTGAGGGTGTAGCTTTTTCGCTTGCAACCAAGCGGTTTCCATTTCGCTAGGGCTAACATGATTAGCATTCCCCAACTCTAAGCGACGACCTTGCTTATCCAAGCTTTCAGCCACTAAGGTATAACGTTCAGAAAATCGGCGATTTGCAACTCCCAAAGCCTGCTCTGGGTTTACCTCTAAATGACGCGCTAGATTCACTACCGCAAATAACAAATCCCCAACCTCATGCTGTAAGCGTGACTCATCTCGCAGGGCTATTTCTTCCTCAACTTCCACCAGCTCTTCTCGAACCTTATCAATCACCCCCTGAATTTCGCTCCAGTCAAAACCACGACGAGAGACCGCTTGCTGGATTTTATGCGCCCGAGTTAGCGCCGGTAGAGATGATGGTATGTCGTCTAGGTAGTCAATTATGGCTAAATTCGATTGCGCCTTACCTTGCTCTCGCTCGGCCTTAGAGGCTTTTTCTTGTGCTTTAATGACTTGCCACTGAGCGTTAATTTCTGCATCACTTGGACAATGATCAGGGTCCCTTTGCTGCTGTAAATCGCCGTTGGGAAATACATGAGGATGTCGACGAATGAGCTTGCTTACTAAAACATGAACGATGGATGCAAAATCAAATTTTTCTTGCTCGTACCCCAACTGCCCATAAAAGATCACTTGAAATAACAGGTCACCTAGCTCTTCTTCGACCTCAGGCCAGTTTTTCTGAGCAATCGCATCCGCGACCTCATGGGCCTCTTCCAAAGTATGAGGCACAATGGAGTCGAACGTTTGCTTAATATCCCAAGGGCAACCGGTAGCAGGGTCACGCAAGCGCTGCATTAAATAAACCAGATCGGCCAACTGATATTGTTTATCCATAACAAGGCTCACTAAACATGGGCGCGAGATCGTCGCACAGTTAATACGTTAGGTAATTGATTCAACTTATTCAGCACCCGCCCAAGCTTAGAGAGGCTATCAATTTCAACCGTAATTTGCATGTGTGCCAAATGGTCTTTTTGTTCCGAGTGAGTATTAACCGCTAGTACATTAACTCGGCTATCGGCCAATACGAGACTCACATCCCTCAATAGGCCGGTTCTATCGTAGGCACTGATATCCACATCAACGGGATACATTTGATTGACCTTGCCCCCCCAATTAACTTCAATAATGCGTTCAGGCTCTGTCATTTTAAGGTGCATCAGATTGTCACAATCTTGTCGATGCACACTGACGCCGCGGCCTAGGGTCACGTAACCCGATATATCATCCCCAGGCACTGGCTGACAACACTGGGCAATTTGCGTAAGCATATGCCCTACCCCTTGGATAGTAATATCATCACTGCGCGATTTTTGAGTACTTGGTTTTAATAGAGGTAGCTCTTGCTGGGTTTGCTTAACATCGGATTGGCGTAAGATGTAACTCACGACCTGACCTAACCTTACATCCCCCGCACCAATAGCGGCAAATAAATCTTCCGCACTTTTCATATTCATCGCAGTAGCGACTTCAGCCAAAGGCTGACGCGTCAAATCCAAACGATCCAACTCACGCATGAGTAACTGACGGCCTTCTTCTTGGTTAGTATCTTTTGCCTGCAGCTTAAACCAATGGGCGACCTTAGCCCGAGCCCGTGCAGTATTGATATAACCAGAATCTTGATTCAACCAATCACGACTCGGACGAGCTTCTTTACTGGTTAAAATCTCAACCTGCTCACCGGTTTTAAGCTGGTAAGTGAGTGGCACGATACGGCCATTAACCTTAGCGCCGCGGGTTCTATGGCCAATTTCAGTATGAACACGATAAGCAAAGTCAATGGAAGTAGCACTCGGAGGTAAATCCACTACATGCCCTTCTGGAGTAAAGACATAGATACGATCCGGGTTAATATCCGAGCGCAAGTCCGTCATTAACTCAGGTAAATCACCAATTTCTTCGTGCCACTCAACGACTTGACGTAACCAAGCAATTTTTTGCTCATAGGCTCTGTCTTTCGCATTAGTATCTGTACCCTTATACTTCCAATGCGCACATACCCCAAGCTCAGCATCTTCATGCATCTCTTGGGTACGGATTTGCACTTCCATACCCTTGCCTTCTGGGCCGATGACCGCCGTATGCAAGGACTGATAACCATTTTCTTTAGGATTAGCGATGTAATCATCAAATTCATGAGGAATATGGCGCCAAAGAGAATGAATAATACCAAGGGCAGCATAACAATCACGTAAGTTCGGTACTAAAATACGCACCGCTCGCACATCATATACCTGCGAGAACTCGATATTTTTACGCTTCATTTTACGCCAGATGCTATAGATATGCTTTGCTCGGCCATTGACCTCGCATTCGATACCCGCTTTCTCTAGCTCATCGGTTAATGTCTTAACTATGTCGGCAATATAATCCTGACGGGCTAAGCGTTTTTCATCTAATAAGGTGGCAATTTTTTTATAAGCAATAGGCTCTAGGTAGCGAAAAGACACATCCTCTAGCTCCCATTTTAAATGCCCAATGCCTAAGCGGTGTGCTAGAGGGGCATAAATATTAAAAACTTCCCGCGCGACCTTGATACGCTTTTCTTCAGGGGCGTCTTTAACCGCTCGGATAGCCGCCGTTCTTTCGGCTAACTTAATCAGAGCAACACGCACATCGTCGATCATGGAAACCAGCATTTTACGCAGATTATCAACCTGAGCTTCACGCTGACCCAGTACCGCCTCATCCGAAGTATTTTGAATGGCACTGATGGCGGCCATGCGCAATACCCCTTCAATCAGAGTAGCGACCTCATCATCAAAGTCTTTACGCACTTGCGCTAATGATAAGCGCCCCTCACGCACGGCGCGATACAGGATGGCTGCCAAAATAGAGGCTTCATCCAACTGCAGTTCGGCCAGAATCTGGGCCATTTCAAGCCCCATCTGAGCGCTGTCTATGGTCCAAAAAGTACTGTTTTCGACGGCATCCTCGGCAATAATTTTAGCCACTACCAAGGCGTGACGAAGCTTCTCTGGTTCTAAAATATCCGCTTCGGTACAAATTTTATCTAACCAAGCATCGACGTTAACTTTTACATCATGCTTTAAAGGCTGATCATCTCTTACTTTTACCACGAGATGCTCCTTTCTCTTTGGCTTTTATCTGGGTCTTCAATCTGTCGTTCATCATAGCCTTGCGACCTTGACTACTTTTATTGGCCGCAACCAATAAAACCATAGTTTCGATATGATGAGTATGAGGAAACATGTCTAGTATTGTAACTCGCTGAACATCAAAGTCATCGCTCAGCAGTTTCAAGTCTCGTGCCAATGTTGCAGGATCGCAAGATACATAGACCATACGTTTCGCTTTACGCTTAATCAACTCCGCCATACAGGCACTAGCACCGGCTCGTGGAGGGTCTAATAATACATAATCAGGGTCGGGTAATTGGCTCAAACTGTCACTATTCGACAAATCTGCTTTATGAGCAACGAGCCCACAGCCATCCGTTTTTGGATTTGTGCCCAATTGTTGCCCATGGTGTTCTATCGCACGCACCATTTCATCGCTGACTTCAACCGCATCGACTATAGCCTCTTGCGCTAAAGGCACAGAAAAATTGCCATGACCGGCAAATAAATCCCATACATGAGCACCCGCTTCTGGGGCTAACCAAGCTTTTGCTTGAGCCACCATCAATTGGTTGACCTGGTCATTAACTTGGACAAAATAATCCGGGTGAATCGTTAAATTATGCCCAAGAACGTTATGCGTTAATGGACTAACGTCTTCATTAATTGCCTCAATAGGCTGCTCATCATCTGGGCGAATATAAATATCAATGGCCAGCTCTAAGGCCCAAGCCTGCAATAACGTGCGATCGTTTACGCTTAATGACTTTAGTACTCGAAAGACTAAGACTAAGCGCTCACTGGCCTGCAATACTTCAATATGAGTAAAACGAGTAATACCTTCTAGCTGAGCGAGTCGTGATCGCCAAGCTTTCCAATTCAACGCTGGGTGCTCTACTAGCACTGGGCAAAGATCAATATTAGTGAGGTGCTTACTCTGACTTTCGCGAAAACCGACAAATACTTCTTGGTTCGCTTTATTATAGCGAATGCCTAAACGAGCACGACGGCGATAGTGCCATTGCTGGTCGCTGACCATAAGTGGAGCATCCCAGTGTGCCACCTCAATACCTTGGCGGCTAAGTTCACGGGCAACTCTTTGCTGTTTAATAATCACTTGTTGAGGGTAATCTAGGTGCTGTAAATCACAGCCACCACAGCGTTTATAATGTGGACAGCCTGGCTCAATTCTATGCTCGCTGGCCTGTTCTATCGACACAAGACGACAGTACCAAATCTTGCGCTTACGCTCGAGCATCTCGGCAATAACGGTTTCTCCTGGTAAGGCACCAGGAATAAAATAAATATCGCGTCCAGAGCGGGCGATGCCGTGTCCATCCGATGCAAGGTCATGCACGGTTAACGTCAGTGTTTTTTTCACAATGGCCTTCAAAATCAAGCATTTGCGATTAAATGGGGGCAATTAAACTGAATTCAATCACCCTTACACTTTTAATACAAATGGCCGGCTAAATGGGATGAGTATATTAAGCAAATACACCCGTCGATAAATAGCGATCGCCGCGATCACAGATAATGACAACGATCGTTGCATTCTCAACTTGCTGACTTAATTGCAATGCACCAGCAACGGAGCCACCGGAAGAAACACCACAAAAAATTCCTTCTTGAGTCGCTAAGCGCTTCATGGTTTGTTCTGCGTCCTGCTGGCTAATGTCGATCACTTTATCCACCCGACTGGCGTCAAAAATCGTGGGTAGATACTCTTTAGGCCAACGGCGAATACCCGGAATACTAGCCCCCTCTTGGGGCTGCAAGCCGACAATCTGAATATCGTCGTTTTTCTCTTTTAAGAACCGAGAGCAACCCATAATGGTGCCTGTGGTTCCCATAGCACTGACAAAATGGGTAATCTGCCCTTGAGTCTGCTGCCAGAGTTCGGGCCCTGTAGTCTCATAATGGGCCAAAGGGTTGTCATCATTACCAAATTGGTTAAGTACCTTGCCTTTACCCTCAGCCTCCATCGCTAGGGCTAGATCACGAGCGCCTTCCATGCCTTCTTCTTGAGTCACTAGAATCAGCTCAGCCCCATAAGCTTGCATCGCCCAACGGCGTTCCATACTCAAATTATCAGGCATAATTAATACCATGCGATAGCCTTTAATGGCTGCAACCATGGCTAAGGCAATACCCGTATTACCACTAGTCGCTTCAATTAAGGTATCACCGGCTTGAATATGCCCTCTTTGCTCCGCTTTAACAATCATGCTCAAAGCCGCGCGATCTTTAACCGAACCGGCGGGGTTATTGCCTTCAAGCTTTAAGAGAATCGTATTGCTACTGCCTTCATTTAAGCGCTGCAAGCGAACTAAAGGGGTCTGACCGATGCATGCATCTATGGTTGGGTATACAATGTGCGTCACAAGTGATTCCTAGTATTTATAAATAACGGCAATTTGAGCTTATATAACTAAATTGTACGATTCTAATCTTGATTCTATATAATTTGTAATATCGAATCGAAATTTACTTATGCTAAATCGTAACATTTATCACAACGTGACGACTTAGTTACCCAGCACGCAATAGATTCAATACAATACAAGTAAGAAAAAACGGCTAAAAATGGACAAGCTATGAAAAACTGGAAGCTGCAAAACCGTATATTAGCCTTGGTATTATTACCTGGGCTGATCGTATCACTATTTTTAGGTGGCTTTTTTATCATTCAACGCATGAGTGATCTCGACCTATTATTACAAGAGCGTGGCCTTGCGATTGCGAAACAAGCAGCCCCGACCAGTGAATACGGTGTTATTTCCGGTAACAACCCCCTACTGCAAAACCTAACGAATAACCTATTAGAAGAGAGAGACCTCAGGTCTGCCCGAGTATTAAATAAAGATGGTCAGGTACTGGCTCACTCGGGACCTAAGATGGTTGAAAATTTCATTGGCAATACTTTACTTAAAAATAGCCAATTGCAGCTCTCAAATACCAGTGACAGCATCCGCATAAAAGCCCCCATTTTTGCGCAAAATATCAATCTTAACGATGATTCAACCGAGCCACTCTACAAGCAGCATAATATCAGTCACAATTTGCTGGGCTGGATTGAAATCGAACTCTCCCTTGCGAATACTCAAATTGCTAAATATCAGCACCTTGCAACCAGTATTGCGACTGTAGCCGCAACCTTATTCCTCTGCCTGATACTGGCCATTCGCATGAGCCGAAACATATCCAACCCGATTCAAGATATGGTGACGTGTGTCAATAAAATTAGTGATGGTAAGATCGATACTCGAGTTCATGTTAATAGTGGTGACGAATTCCAAACCCTAGCAGCGGGTATTAATGCCATGGCCATCGCCATTCAGCGGACGAAAGCCGAGCACCAACAAAATATTGAACAAGCAACCCATGATATCCGCGAGACACTAGAGACCATCGAAATTCAAAATATTGAACTAGACATGGCCCGTAAAGAAGCCTTAGAAGGCAGTCGCATTAAATCTGAATTTTTAACCAATATCAGTCATGAAATTCGCACACCGTTAAATGGCATTTTAGGCTTCACCCGTATTTTATTAAAAGATCAGACCGACCAGAGAAAAACAGATCATTTAAATACCATTGAAAAATCCGCTAATGGTTTGTTAACGATTATTAACGACATTCTGGATTTATCTAAAATTGATGCCGGTAAACTCGCCTTAGAAAATATTGATTTTAACGTGCGTGAAATCTTAGAAGATGTATTAACCATCAATGCCCCTGAAGCTCATAATAAATCCCTTGAACTGGTCAGTTTAATTTATTCTGATGTGCCGCAGTTTTTAACCGGTGACCCGCTGCGAATCAAGCAAGTCCTGACCAACTTAATCTCCAATGCCATTAAGTTTACGCTGCAAGGCAATATCACGGTTCGGGTATTAATCCTTGATGAGGATATCAACCAAGCGACGGTCAAGTTCGAAATTTCTGATACCGGTATTGGTTTGAACGATGAACAAAAAGAAAAACTATTCCGCGCCTTCAGCCAAGCAGACTCCAGTACCAGCCGTAAATTTGGTGGTACCGGGCTAGGGCTCGTCATCAGTCAGCACCTAGTGAAAGCCATGCAGGGTGACATTGGAGTCACCAGTGCTGAAGGTGAAGGGGCTACCTTCTCTTTCTCTGTTAGCTTAAAAAAATCTCGCCAACATGCTTTGCCGATGCAAGAACTCAAAGGCCAGCAGATACTTATTATGGAGTCTGCTTCCAGCACGCGTTTGAGCATTACCCACCTCTTAGAACAATGGCACGTGCGTTATAGCGATACGGATAATAGTGATATTTTACTGCAAGCATTATTACGCAAACAACAAAACGGTGATCCAGCGGATGCCGTCATTTTAGGCTTGAGCCGTAAAGAACTATACCTAGCGAGTACTGCGAAGTTATTTAAACAAATTAACAGCTATAACATTCCCGTTATTGCCTTAGTTAATAGTGCCATTTCAGAAGAGCTAGAATATGCGCAAAAACTGGGTGCCTACCAATGCTTATCAAAACCCTTACAAAGCAAAAAATTATTTAACAGCCTCTGCCTCAGCCTAGGCAAAGAAATTGATACTCATAGTCATCTCAATGATGTCATTTTAATGCCTGCACCAACGATCCTAGCAGTCGATGATAATGAGGCTAATTTAAAGCTGGTCAGCGTTTTATTAGAAGATATGGGCATCGACGTCATAGCCGCCGATTCCGGCCCCCAAGCCTTGTTAGAACTAGAGCAGCATGATATCGATATGATCTTTATGGACATCCAGATGCCAGGAATGAACGGATTAGAAGCAACCCGCTTGATTCGTCAAAATAAGACCTCTAATGAGCTGCCCATCATTGCATTGACGGCCCACGCCATTGCGGATGAAAAAGACGAAATACTGCAAGTCGGCATGAACGACTACCAAACCAAACCCATTAATAACGATCAATTAATGCAGTGCATCGAACGCTGGACAGGTTATAACTGCAAGCAAGATAAAAACAACCCTATTAAGCCACTAGCGCCAGTTAAAATCGCTCAAAAAATGGAGGTTGAAACCCGCAGCGACGATCAAGAGGATTGTTTAATCTTTGATGCCGAGTATTCCATGCGTCTAGCCAATAACAAGCTCGACCTCGCTATCGATATGTTCGCTATGTTATTAGTGAGCTTGACCGACGATTTATTGGAAGTTGAAAGGTTATGGCAAAGTCAGCAGCAGCAACCGCTATTGCAACTTATACATAAAATCCATGGGGCGACACGCTACTGTGGCACACCCTGTTTGATGCATAGAATGGAGCAATTAGAAACGGGTCTTAAAAATTCAGACCTAGTTGAATGCGCTGATCTATATCAGCAGGCGATTAAGTCCATTATTCGATTACAACAATGGGCGCAAGAAAACCCATGGCAAGAAAAACTAAAAAACTTAGAACAGGTAACAGTCTCAAGCTAACATAGCAGTGCAAAGGCGAGAATCATCTCGCCTTCATCACTCAAGCTCAATAATACCTGCTGCCCCGCCAGAGCCTCAGCTCTTGCCTGTGCTGCCCCCGATAAGGTCACCACAGGCTTACCCACTTCATCCGCTATTATCTGCATCTGCTGAAAGCCAATGCCTTGAGCGATACCCGTTCCTAGTGCTTTCGAGATTGCTTCTTTGGCCGCAAATCGCTTAGCAAGGTAATTGATCGAACGCTCCTTTTCAATCCAGGCCGCGAGCTCTATGGGGGTTAAAATACGCTTAGCAAAGCGCTCCCCTTGCCTCGTTAAGAGTCTTTCGATGCGGGACTGATCCAATAGATCCGTCCCAATACCTTTAATACTGCCAACACTATTCACATTCATAGCAGCTGCAGACTACCCTTGGGCATCACGAATCAAATCTCGCATTTCTTTTACCGCTTCTTTAAGACCAACGAAGACCGCACGCGCAACGATGCTATGGCCAATATTCAGCTCATTAATTCCTGGAATCGCAGCAATAGCCTCAACATTATGATAATGCAGACCATGACCTGCATTCACAATCAGGCCTTGCTCTAAGGCATAAGCAATGCCTTCTTTTAATAGGGTTAACTCAGCCGCTTGCTGCTGGCTATTAGCCGCATCGGCGTAAGCGCCGGTATGAATTTCAATCGCCGGCGCACCGCAACGCACCGCCGCATCAATCTGCGCCTTATCGGCATCAATAAATAACGACGCTTCGCTATTAATAGCAGCTAAACGATCACAAGCGGCTTTGATTGCGACTTCATTAGCAATAACATCCAGACCACCTTCCGTGGTCAATTCCTCGCGTTTTTCCGGCACTAAGCAGCAATGCTCCGGCTCGATCTCTTCCGCGAGCTCCAGCATAGCCTCGGTCACCGCCATTTCTAAGTTCATGCGAGTATTGAGAACTTCTTTTAATACATACACATCACGGGTTTGAATATGTCGTCTATCTTCGCGAGGGTGAATAGTAATACCATCCGCCCCAGCCTCTTCAGCGACCAAAGCCGCTTGCACAGGATCAGGATAGCGAGTACCACGCGCTTGGCGTAAGGTCGCGACATGGTCAATATTAACCCCTAATAAAACTCGTGCTTTTGCCACAATAATCACCCTAGATAGATTGAAGTGTTGAAGTATAGATAATTCTAAATTTTTTTAAACAACTCACGACTGCTGAGCGGTTTATCCCCTAACAAGGGCTTTAACGCAAGTCTGGTAATGTATTTGGCCACCGGCCAACTTAACTCATGCTGCCAGTCATCTGCAGCAATAGCGAGAATCACATGACCAGGAAAACTGTGGGATGGGGCTGCTATTCCATAAGTCTCAGTCGTGATTAAATTAAACCCCGAAGCGGGATCAAAATTATAAAATTGATCACTTAGGATATCTCGACAATCACTGTCTTGTTGCCAATTATACTGATAGCCTAATAAGGCTAATAAATGAAATTCGAAACGACGTAATAACGGCTCAGATTGCATATCATTATCGAGCTGAATAAGCCCAATTAAGGTTTGTTGATACACCTGATATAGTTCAGCTTGAGGCTCCCCTTTCCACGTTAGCCGCATTATCAATTCATTCAAATAAAAACCACAATATAAGTTTCTACCTTTTAATGACTGACCTTTAATACCTAAGCCTTGCTCACGATAAAGACTTGGATAATTAATTTCGACATGCTGGCAATATTTTAAATCACCACGCCCAGAGAATTGCATTTGATATGGAACAAAAGGTTGCAGTGCTGGTTGCTTTTTATTAACTCGATAAAGCGCTGAAAAACGTCCTTGTTTTTCACAAAATAACTCGACTATCTGGCTGCTTTCACGATACGGTCGTCGATGTAAAACATAATAAGTAAGCTTAGAATTGCTTTGCACTTGGCAATACCCGTGCTAATAACTACCTATGAAAAAATGCGTTTTAATCAAGACCGTCGTAACCAAGACTCTTTAACGCGCGTTCGCTATCAGCCCAGCCCGCCTTTACTTTAACCCAAGTATTCAGCATAACCTTGCAATCGAACATTTCTTCCATATCCAAGCGAGCATCACGACCAATTTGCTTAATGCGACTGCCTTTTTCACCAATAATAATACGCTTTTGACTCTGACGATCGATCAAAATAGCCGCACTGATAACCAATAAGCTATCTTCATAACGGAATTCTTCAATCTCTACAGTCATCGAATAAGGTAATTCATCCCCTAGTTGGCGCATTATTTTTTCACGAACCAGCTCAGCGGCGAGAAAACGAGAGGTACGATCAGTAATTTGATCTTCCGGATAAAAGTGCATGCCTTGGGGAATAAAGCTTTGAATAATATTTTCTAAGCGGTCGATATTATGACCCGTCTTAGCACTCATCGGCACAATATGAGCAAACTTACCTTTTTCATCCAGTTTCTGTAAATACGGTAATAAATCTTCTTTATCCGCTAAAAAGTCCACCTTATTAACCGCTAATATCACTGGGCACTTAACGTATTGTAAAGACTTCAATACCATCTCGTCTTCACTGGTCCACTTAGTTCGATCAATCATAAAGACAATTGCATCAACGTCTTTAACCGCTGTTTGCGCCGCTTTATTCATATAACGGTTTAACGCTTTATCGTGGTTCTCGTGCATCCCAGGAGTATCCACATACACGACTTGAACATCATCTTCGGTTTTAATACCTAAAATTTGATGTCGAGTTGTTTGCGGCTTACGTGAAGTAATACTCAGTTTTTGACCCAAGATATAATTCAACAAGGTTGATTTGCCCACATTGGGACGGCCAATAATGGCAACATAACCAGAGCGTTCAGTTGTTTGGTCGTTCATCGTGCTATTCCTCACCTGCTTCTAGGCTAATACCTAAAAGCTTTAAAGCTTGTGCCGCGGCTTCTTGCTCGGCGATTCGTCGACTGCCACCATGCCCGACAACGGGTTTTGCTAAATCATCAACCGCACAGCTAATTTTAAATAACTGCTCATGAGCACTGCCATCAATGCTTAATACATCGTATTTAGGTAACGGCTGTTGCTTGCCTTGTAAATATTCTTGCAAACGCGTTTTAGGATCTTTCAGTGGATCATCTAAACTTAAATTATCCAGCCGAACTTGATACCACTGCAAAATTTTGTTTTTTACCGTCGCCATATCAGAGTCAAGATAAATAGCCCCGATAATAGCTTCAACGGTATCTGCCAAGATAGATTCTCGACGATGACCACCACTTTTCATTTCACCGGAACCTAGGTGTAAGAAATCACCTAAACCAAAATCTCGTGCCAGTTCAGCCAGAGTTACCCCTTTAACCATACGAGCGCGCAAGCGGCTTAACTTACCTTCTTTTGCTTGCGGAAACTTTAAAAACAAAGCTTCTGCAATGACCAGGTTTACGATTGAATCACCTAAAAACTCTAGGCGTTCATTATTTTTACCACCACAGCTACGATGAGTTAGCGCTAACTCAATTAATGACGTATCGCTAAAGGTGTAGTCAATGCGCTGACTTAGCTTTTTTAAAGGATTATTCACGGCTTAGTAACTGTACTCGTGATTAAAAGTTAAGGCGATATCAACGTTGGACATCACATGTGTACGGCGCTCATACTGCCAGTTCAATTTGATCTGACCTTTGTGCTTAGTAATAACCAACTCATCTGAAGGTATTTTTAAACGATTAATTTCTAAACGATTAGACAGCAATTTACGCACGTCTTTTTCGTTAGAGTCACGATCAATAACTTCCGGCAAATCATCAAGAATGCTGACTAATAAGCGATCATCCCAATGCATGCCCAAAATTGGCACAATAAAATTCAACGAAAAAACCAATAAAACCAAAAAAGACAATATTGATATAAACGACGCACCGGTTTGTTTAGTACTAATTTTTTGCTGCACCATATTTAATCATCCACCTTAAGTACTGCTAAGAAAGCAGACTGTGGAATTTCCACATTACCAATCTGCTTCATCCGTTTCTTACCGTCTTTCTGTTTCTGTAATAGTTTCTTCTTACGACTAATATCACCACCATAACATTTAGCGGTTACGTTTTTACGCATCGCTTTAATATTGGTACGAGCAACAACTTGCGCACCCATAGCGGCTTGAATTGCCACGTCGTACATTTGACGAGGAATCAATTCTTTCATTTTTTCAGTTAATGCACGACCACGACTGCGCACATTATCGCTATGTAAAATAACCGCCAATGCATCAACACGTTCGCCATTCACTAAAATATCTAAACGCGTTAATGGTGCTGGAGCGAAATGACTAAAGCTATAATCAAGAGATGCAAAACCACGGCTTACAGATTTTAAGCGATCAAAGAAGTCCATCACCACTTCAGCCATAGGTATCTGATAGGTTAGCGATACTTGCTTACCAACGTACTGCATATCTTTTTGAATACCACGTTTACCCACACACAGAGAGATCACGTTACCCAAAAATTCTTGCGGCACCAAAATACTGACATCGGCAATCGGCTCATGCATTTCTTCGATAGTGCCAGCATCTGGAAGCTTAGACGGGTTATCAATTTCGATAATTTCGCCTTTACGATTAACGACCTGATAAATTACCGTTGGCGCTGTGGTGATCAAATCAAGGTTGTATTCGCGCTCTAAACGCTCTTGAATAATTTCCATATGCAGCATGCCTAGGAAACCACAACGGAAACCAAAACCTAAAGCATCTGAACTTTCTGGTTCAAAAAATAACGACGCATCGTTAAGAGATAATTTATCCAGGGCATCACGGAAGTTTTCAAAATCATCTGAACTGATTGGAAATAGACCCGCATAGACTTGCGGTTTAACTTTTTGGAAACCTGGTAATGATTCTACTTCTGGCGTCTTAGTATGGGTAATAGTATCGCCCACCGGTGCACCATGAATGTCTTTAATGCCGGCAACCATATAACCTACTTCACCGGCGCGAAGAATACCGGTTGGCGTACGTTTAGGAGTAAAGATACCAACACCGTCTGCACCGTGGTCACGGCCGGTCGACTTCATGCGAATTTTATCGCCCTTGCGTAAGGTACCACTGGTAATTCTTACCAGCGATACAACACCCAAGTAGGGGTCAAACCAAGAGTCAATAATCAGCGCTTGCAGATCACCTTCAGGATCGCCTTCTGGTGGTGGAATCAGCTTAACGATTTCTTCTAATACACCTTCAACGTTCAAGCCGCTTTTAGCCGAACAACGAACAGCCTCTGATGCGTCAATACCAATAATTTCTTCGATTTCTTCGGCAACGCGATCTGGATCCGCTTGTGGCAAATCCATTTTATTCAATACAGGAACAACTTCTAAGCCTTGTTCAATGGCGGTATAACAGTTGGCAACGGATTGAGCTTCAACCCCTTGCGCCGCATCTACAACCAATAATGCACCTTCGCAAGCGGCCAAAGATCGAGATACTTCATAACTGAAGTCTACGTGGCCTGGGGTATCAATGAAGTTAAGCTGGTAAGTTTCACCATCAAGAGCCTTGTAATCCAAGGTCACGCTTTGCGCTTTAATGGTAATGCCACGCTCACGTTCGATATCCATGGAATCTAATACCTGAGCTTGCATTTCTCGTGCAGTCAGGCCTTCACAGTGCTGAATAAAACGGTCAGCTAGAGTGGATTTACCATGATCAATATGGGCAATAATAGAGAAGTTACGAATATGGTTAAGCTTACTCACCAAAGAATACCTGTCACAGACAACGATTAAATAGCGCTGGAGTCTACTAGAAATGGCGATATAAGGCTATGACGATCACGCCGTAGCCTTATTATTTCTGCAATTCGGACCGTTTTTAAGACAAATAAACGGTTTTATTTGTCCATTAATCGCAGCGGGATAAACATAGCGGCGCCCCGACGAACAATCTGCATAGGAACAGAGCGCCCTTGGGGTAAGGATTCGACAATGCGATTAAAGTCCGCAACCGATTGAATATTTTCACCATGGATCATAGTAATGATATCTCCGCTGACGATACCAGCCATGGCCCCCGCACGACCATTCTCGACCTTGCGTACAATCACGCCATCGCCATAATTGCGGCGCTGCTGAGCATCAAGTTCTGAGACAACAATCCCTAAACGATTATCTTGTGGTACCGGTTTTTGCGGAACCCCACCAAGCCGTTGGTTATTATCATCCTCAGGTAAAGCACCAATTTCTAGCGTAATGGTCTTAGCCTTGCCATTACGTACAATGTTCAACTTAGCCATAGTACCCGGTTTAATACGACCCACTCTATGAGGTAAATCACTGGATAAGTTAATCTCTTGGCCATTAAAGGCAGTAATAATATCACCACTTAATAGCCCACCCGCCTCCGCAGGACTGCCAGGAACCAATTGAGCGATCAGAGCACCTTTCGCTTTCTTTAGGCCAAATGACTCGGCTAGATCTTTACTGACCTCTTGAATAACCACCCCTAACCAACCACGACTCACCTTGCCTTTTTCTTTTAATTGCTCAGCTACATCGATAGCAACACTGATAGGAATGGCAAACGATACCCCCATAAAACCACCAGAACGGGTATAGATTTGCGAGTTGATACCTACAACTTCACCATCAAGGTTAAATAATGGACCACCTGAGTTACCCGGATTGATAGCTACATCAGTTTGAATAAAAGGCACATAGCTTTCATTCGGTAGGCTGCGACCAATGGCACTAACAATACCGGCGGTCACTGAGTAGTCAAAACCAAAAGGGGAACCGATTGCCAATACCCACTCACCAACTTCTAACGTATCCGAATCTCCTAATTCAACCGCCGGTAAACCCTTTGCGGTTACTTTTAATAACGCCAAATCTGCACGCTCGTCGGCGCCAATTAATTGTGCATTTAACTCACGACGATCACTCAAGCGTACGAGTATTTCATCAGCACCTTGAACCACATGATTATTGGTTAAAATATAGCCATCAGAAGAAATAATAAAGCCGGAACCTAAAGAAGATTTTTCTTGTCTAGGCTGATGCTGACCGCGGCCTTGCCCTGGCTGGCCAAAGAAATGACGAAATATATCAGGCACATCTTGAGGCAAGTTATAACGCTCAGCCAAGTCTCCATATTGGCTGCTTCTATGAGTAATAGTGGCGATATTCACTACCGCAGGGGACGTTTCTTCAACCAGCTCAGTAAAGTCAGGCAAACCTGCTTGGCTGAGTGAGCTAAAGAGACTGAGACATAACAAAAAAGCCGTAACAATAAGCTGCTTAATAGTTAAAAAGTTCATTGGGTGACGGTTTTGTTTCATCATAATAAATGTAATTCCTTTGAAATTAACAATAGAATTTATTTAGCACTATGAATGATCGCATTACGATCAAACTCTTTTATAGTCTGCGAGCAGTTGCGTAGAAATTGCGGTTGCCAACTGCGTTTATTATTCGCCGATATTTTAGCGGCTAACTTAAAGCCTAGCAGCATTGCAAAGCACGCCATCATGATTGAACCCAGCTCGCCCCATAAAGCGTGCCCTACAATAGCCCCTAAGACTAAAGCGACTAACGGCACCCCATATAAAACCAAGGTGCTTTTTAATATAGCGCCTTCAGGTAATCCGACCACAATTTGCTGACCTACCCTGAGTGATTGATCCGACAATTCGTTCGCAGAATCTGCAAACGGCAACCAAAGGGTCACTTTCTTGCCGAGCTGGCTCATTGCATGCTGGCCACATCCGGCCTTAGCACTGCAACTGCCACAAGCGCTTTGCTGAATGCCTTCAACCCAAGCGCCTTGACTCGTAGTCGACATAACAACCACCTGCTCTTCAATCATTTTCATGCCTCATACTTACAGCCAATACAAACCATCATTCTACGTGAAATACGCCATAAGAATAAGCACCTCAAACGCCTATCACTTATTTACCTTGCTCTTGAAACTCAACGACTCGAGCAAAAGGCAATACAGACTTCTTCTCCGCTTCAGTTTCCAGCGGATTCTGCAATATGTACTGCTGCAACTGTTGCTGTGCATTTTCGAGCGCTTGCTGCTCCTGCAGCGATATACTCGAGGCCGTCAACTGCCCCTGCTGAGAACCTTGTTCTTGAGCACTAATCGTCGCCAAAGCTAAACCATCAGTCGGTTCAATCGACTGCACCCCAAGTAATACCGCCAAGGTAACCGACGCCGCCACAGCAACCGACGTTAACGGTTTATACCAAGGCGCTTGGGCCTGTGCTTTATCCGCTAAAGCGACCTGAGGATCGGCCGCGGCCACTTCAGTTGCATCATGTAGGGGATCATCAAGACCATCTAAACTATTATTTATCCCAGCCGTGAGATCAATACTATCAAAACTCTCCCCTCGCATAAGGGAGCCCATCAAATGATAGTTTTTCCAGTTTTCACGCAATTCGTCGTTATTATCCAACTGATTTAAAATCCGTCGAACTTCCAATTCATCCGCTTCACCATCCATTAAAGCCGATAAAGATTCTTTATTTCTACCTGTCATCACAATCTCCGATTTTCTCTACCTGGATATTTAGGCACTGGCTTCTAAATAAGGTTGCATTTTCTTTTCAATGGCTTCGCGGGCACGAAAAATACGTGAACGCACAGTACCAATAGGACAGTCCATAACGGCTGCTATTTCTTCATAGCTCATACCATCAAGCTCGCGCAATGAAACCGCAATACGTAGCTCTTCTGGCAACTCAGCGATCGCCGCAAAAACAACTTTTTGCAAGCGATCACGCTGTAATATACGCTCGGGGGTCGCACTATCGCGAAAAGCGGCTTCTTCTGTAAAATTTTCAGCATCTTCTGGGTCGATATCAGTGGTCGGTGTTTTACGCCCACGACTGACGAGGTAATTCTTCGCCGTATTGACTGCGATACGATATAACCAGGTATAAAACTGACTATCCCCCCTAAAATTAGGCAGTGCACGATACGCTTTAATAAAAGCTTCTTGCGCGACATCTTGGCTTTCAGAGCGATCATAAACAAAGCGCCCAATCAAAGATAAAATCTTTGGTTGATATTTAATGACCAACAAATCAAACGCTCGGCGATCTCCTTTTTGTACTCGACTTACCAGTTGTTGATCTGTTTGTTGGTTGTCACTCATTCGGTGATCCATTGTGGTTGATTGCTGCAGCACATAGGCTACGTTGCTCATAACTCATCCCTCCAAAAGCACTGCGCCAACTTTCGGCAACAAAGGTGTAATGAAAAATAGAGTTATAAGGTGAAAAATAGTTCCAATTTTTTTGCCCGCTTGACTTAGTACTGCCATTTGCCTGCACATTACATTATAGTGCAGCTCACCCGCTAATGAACAACCTTGAATGAAGCCGCATCATGAGTCGCAAGCATACATTTGACGTTTTAATCATCGGAAGTGGCGCCGCTGGACTTACTTTAGGCCTGTCACTACCCGATCACTTAACCGCCGCCATTGTCAGCAAAGACAGCCTAAATGCAGGCTCTACTCGCTGGGCACAAGGTGGGGTTGCCGCCGTCTTAGATCAAGACGATACTGTCGAAGCCCATGTGAATGATACCCTAATTGCGGGTGCAGGTTTATGCCATGAGCCGAGTGTTCGCCATACTATCCAACACAGTACCTCGGCAATTCAATGGCTAATCGACCTTGGGGTGCCTTTTGATCACGCTGAAAATGGTGAAAACTTTCACCTTACCCGCGAAGGTGGTCATAGTGTTAGGCGCATTATTCATGCGGCAGATGCTACCGGCATCGCTATTTCTAATACCTTACAAAAAGCCGCCAAAGCGAAGAAAAACTTACACCTCTTAACGGATTACATTGCCGTAGACTTGATCACAGGGGAAAAGTTAAAACACAAAGAGCAAGGCTGCTTTGGTGCGTATTTTTTAAACAAAGCCAGTGGTGAAGTAGAAGTGATTACTGCCAGTTCAGTCGTATTAGCCACTGGGGGGGCGAGTAAAGCGTATTTATATACCAGCAACCCAGATGGTGCATCCGGGGATGGTATTGCCATGGCTTGGCGCGCCGGTTGTCGCGTTGCTAATATGGAATTCAACCAGTTTCACCCTACCTGCCTCTATCACCCACAAGCAAAGTCCTTTTTAATCACCGAAGCCGTTCGGGGTGAAGGTGGGCACTTATTATTACCTAATGGTAAGCGTTTCATGCATAAGTTCGACGCCCGGAGCGAGCTTGCACCTCGGGACATTGTCGCCCGAGCCATCGACCATGAAATGAAACGCCTAGGAGCGGATTGTCTATACCTAGATATCAGCCATAAAGATAAAGACTTTATTACCAGTCACTTCCCTACTATCTATGAACGCTGCTTAGAACTTGGGATCGATATTACTAAAAACCCGATCCCCGTAGTCCCCGCAGCTCACTACACCTGCGGTGGCGTTGTTACCGATACCGTAGGTCGAACCGATATTCCGGGTTTATATGCCATCGGAGAAACCGCGCATACCGGACTTCATGGGGCTAACCGCTTAGCCAGCAACTCATTATTAGAATGCCTGGTTTTTGCTCGTCAAGCCGCCGCAGAGATTGCTCATAACATTGCCGCTGGGGCTGAATTACCCGACATCCCGCCTTGGGATGACTCTCAGGTCACGGATTCCGATGAAGCAGTAGTCATCGCCCACAACTGGGACGAACTGCGCCGCTTTATGTGGGATTATGTAGGCATTGTACGCACGACTAAGCGCTTAGTACGGGCAAAACATAGAGTGAAGCTACTACGGGAAGAAATTCAAGAGTTCTATGGCAATTACCGCGTCAGTAATGACCTATTAGAGTTGCGTAATCTCGTCGATGTGGCCGACGTTATTATTCGTTCAGCCTTATTGCGTAAAGAAAGCCGCGGCCTCCACTACTCTTTGGATTACCCCAAAGCGTTACCACGCGCCTTCGATACCGTATTGACCCCAAAGTACTTGAAAGAACTTGGGGAGCTTTAGCGCTGAATACTCAAGCTTTTCTTAGGATAACCTCAGAATTTCAGCCGCTACGTAAGATGCGCTTTAAACGTTGAAATTCTGCGGGGTCTTCAACACTGTCTCTTGCAATCACCACTGCTTGACCGAACTGCCAAGGCCAGCGGCCAAAATCTAGCGCGACCCATTCCGCCCAAACACGACTAGAAGAAGACAGAGGTGCATAGACTTTTTGGCCACTACGTCTTTGATACCACCAGCGGATGTCATTAGGATGACCTAGGCCATTTTTTAAACTATTACCCACCAAGCCAACATCATACCCAATGCGAATGATGCTATGTGGGCTAGTGAGAAAAACCTTGTGCCTTAATTCAAATAGAATCCCTACCCCCATAATGGCGAATATCAGTAGTTTATGCAGATAGATAACAGGAATTGTGCATAATAATATGCCACAAACTAGAATAAAAACTGTGCTATAAAGCAATAATCGCCGCGAGGGCTGAAGAAAAATATCCAGTGGCCGTTTCTCATCCATGAGATGCCAACTCCTGTAAAATAGTCCATTACAGACCCATTAGAGTTTAATTTTGCCCGCTTTTAAAATCATATCGACCATATAAGCATGATTAGGATTCTCGGCAATCTGATGCTGCATAAACCAAGCAAATAAATCCGGGTCTTCACATTCTATCAAATCAACAAACTTCGCCTGGTCTTCTTTAGTTAAAGTCAGATAGACGTCACGACAAAAGGGTAATAACAATACGTCCAGCTCTAACATGCCACGACGACAATGCCACATTAAACGCTTATGCTCGAGATTTTCACTCACATTTATTCTCCCCCAAATTAGTCGCGCCATTATACATAAGCCTAAGCACAAGACACAGTCAGGATTTATCGAGTAAAATGACTTATATTGGCAAACATGCAAAAAACAGCGTTATTTCAGGAAAATAAGTATGGCTTTTAGTACCTTGTTAGATAGTACCTTATTAGAACAAGTTGGTAGCAAAGATGCTTGGGCAGATTTCCTTCCTCACCAGCCTAGGTCGAGCACAAGCGCCACCATAGACAAAGATATTCCGACCTGCTGGCTCAATCAATTTTCCGCGTTGAAAATTTTTGGCCCTGATGCCGAACGTTTTTTACAAGGCCAGCTGACCTGCAACCTTAATCAGGTCACAACTGAAACCGTCCACTATGGCGCTTGTTGTAACGCCAAAGGCCGTGTCGTCGCTAACTTCAATATTAGCTTTGATGGCGAGAACTACTGGCTCATTTTGCCCAGCGAAAGTGCCGATTTATTAGAAAAGCATCTGCAAAAATATAAAGTATTCTTTAAAGCTAGCATCGAAAACTGTCAACAGCAGCAGTTAATTTTTGGCCAATGGTTAGAAGGAACTGAGGGCAGCGCAAGCCATAGTGATGCTCACTACTTGTCCATTAGCGATCATCGACGCATGGTCATTATTGATGCCCAAAGCGAGTTTGAATTCGCCCAACTTGTACCGACCCTAGAGTGGCGATTAGCCGATATAAACGACGGCATACACTATATCAGCAGCGATCAAACACAAGAGTGGTTACCACAACACCTTAACTGGCATCGCCTTGGTGGCATTAGCTTTAATAAAGGTTGTTATACTGGGCAAGAGATCATTGCCCGCTTGCAATACCTAGGAAAAGCCAAAAAAGCCCTCTACCATTACCGAGGCACGGGCTTAGATCAGACAATGAGCCTAACTGATAACACAGCTCAGCCGCTCTATAATACTGCGGGTAAAAATTTAGGGGAGATATTATTTAGCCGTCATCAAGGCATCGATGGCGCTATACAGCTGGATGTACTAGCCGTATTGAATACCGATGCACCTGATGAAATCCTATATTTAACCAATTCGATGGAATTTCCGCTCACCTTACAGAACATCTCCTATACTGAGGAAAACACTGCATAAAAGGTTCGTAATACTTAATGACAAACCCTCTCGTTAAACAAATAAAACAAGAGATCATTCACGCACTTAAAAACGATGAACTGGTGCTGCCGACATTGCCAGAGGTCGCACTGCAGATACGAGAGGTTGCGGAGAGTGCGACCTCTAGTATTGCTGATCTAACGACCATTTTGGCACGAGATGTCGCGCTTAGCGCACGAATGATAAAGGTAGCCAACAGCCCCCTCATTCGCGCTTCGGTGCCTGTATCAGATATAAAGACGGCGGTTTCTCGCCTAGGCATAGACCTTACTAGCAACCTCGCCATGGGACTCGCTATGGAGCAAATGTTTCAAGCAACCAGCGACATGGTTGATAAACGCATGCGCGCTTGCTGGTCTAAAAGTATAGAAATTGCCGCCAGCAGCCAAGTTTTAGCCCGCCACTTTACCAACTTAGAACCCGAAAAAGCCCTATTAGCTGGGCTAACGCATCAAATTGGCAAGCTACCGATTCTAGCGTTTGCCGAGAACAATGAGTCACTATTAAATGATTCTTTTGCCCTTAACAAGGTATTAACCGTACTACACCCCTCCCTCGGCAGCTATATTTTGAAAATGTGGGACTTTCCAGAAGACATAGTCTCAGTGTCGAAAAACTATCTGCAATTCAGTCGCCAAGCCGATAAGCTTGATTATGCCGACATAGTACAAGTCGCAACACTGCAGAGCTACGCTGGCACAGAACACCCATATACTAAACTTGATTGGTCTGAAATTTCTTCTTTTGACCGTTTAGGATTAGATCCAGCAACACTCATAGCAGAAATGGAAGATGTGATTGAAGAGATTACTGAAACACAAGACGCACTGGGAGGATAGTAGTGATAGAACCACTGGCAGCTGAGATTATGAGAGCCGTTGAAATGGGCAATTTAAAACTGCCTACCTTACCTGAGGTCGCCCTTCGCATCCGCCAATGTGAAAAAGATCCTAACTTAGATACGGTATCGTTAGCGAGAATCATAGAGCACGACCCCGCGACCAGCGCGCAGCTATTGCGCATTGCCAATAGCCCTTTAGTAAGACGTGATGTCAAAGTTGCTGACCTAAGTAAGGCCATCAGTCTTCTCGGCATGAACTACTGCACTAAGTTAGCGGTGAGCTTATCGACCAAGCAATTGTTTAATAGCAAAAAACCAGATTCTGAGCGCAGGATGCGAGAGATTTGGCAGCAAAGCTTAGAGATAGCTTGCCTGTGTTTTGTATTAGCAAATAAAGCCAAGCTGCCACCAGAAGAAGCCTTTTTGGCCGGAATGCTTTATAAAATAGGTACGCTACCTATCATCACCCTTGCCGATGAAAAAGACAGTTACTCAGAGCAAGAAGTCGATAATGCGATTGCTAAAATCCACCCCATGCTAGGCGAAACTATACTCAGCCTTTGGCAATTCCCTCACTCTATTGCTGATATTCCACAAAATTATCTAGATCATAATCGTTATGTAAGCTGCATTGATTTATGCGACCTAGTAACCATTGCGCACAATCAAGTATGCAGCGCCGACGAGCGCATACCCTGGAATGATATCAGCGCTCTAGATAGGATGGGCTGGCACCCTACCAATATTGAAGTTGAATTTAATCAAATCAGTAATGAACTGGCCATCGCTCATGAAATCTTTGAATGTAAATAATCCTACTAAAGATCATTAAAGGGATGAGCGCCTTCGGCCCACAAGGGCTGCAATAAACCTTCAACCCAAGCGATAGGCACATCCGCTACCGACCCATGCTGCCAGTTGGGGGAGTAATCTTTATCCACCACCATAGCCCTAATGCCTTCAGCAAAGTCCGGGTGTCGCAACGACTGCAAAGCAACGATTAACTCCCACATCACTACCTCTTTCAAGGTCATATTTTTTCCTAGGTGCAACTGCTGCATAATGATATGGGCCGTGGCGGGACAACCACTCAGAAAATGCTCACGCCCCTGATTAAACCAAGCGTTATCACTTTTTAGCGCTTGCATCTGATCTAATATTTTAACTAATATGCGTTTATTATCGGCTAACGATACCGCGAATTCAGAATCAGTCCCCTCAAATACACTTTCTATAGCGGTTAAACTATCGGCCAAATTCGAACTCGGAAATACCTCATCGCTACGAGTTTCCAAGGTATTTAATAAGGTTCTAACAAACTGATTATTCATCGCCTTATTCTCTTGCCAAGGCTGCTGGCATAATTCCGTAATCAAGTTGTCTAACTCTGCATTCGGCAAGCAATAATTCACTAAGCCTAGATGCTTACAATCTACCGCATTCATTTGACTGCCGGTTAACGCCATCCAGTGCCCCACAGGAAACGGCAAGCGACTCAAATAATAACTGCCCGCCACATCTGGGAACAAACCAATACGAATTTCTGGCCAAGCAAGCTTTAGTGTTTCGGTGCCTACTTTGTGATTCGCACCAATAAACAAGCCTAAACCACCCCCCATAACAAAACCGTGACCCCAAGCGATTAAAGGTTTACCAAAACGGTGTACACGGTAATTCTTACTGTACTCACCATTAAAAAATGCATCGCCATATTTGAGGTGCTCATCACCTTCGGCTTGCATACTGGAGTACAACTTACGAATATCACCTCCGGCGCAAAATGCTTTATCGCCAGCCCCATGCATCACCATAGCCACAATGGAATCATCGGCTTGCCAACGCACTAATATTTCATCAATAAGATTGACCATCTCTAGATCAACCGCATTCATAGTGCGCTCAGAATTAAGGGTCATAATACCAATGCGAGATACCCCGTCTTGGCATAAAATTTCTTTTGCTAATACCAGAGGGGCGTTGTTTTTATTGGCGGACGTTTTAGCCATGGTAAACTCTTTCAATCAAAAAATTTGACCATATTACAGGTTACGGAGCTTAAATTGCAGTTGTTATTGGCCTTTATTATCCTGAGTTTTATTACTCTGATTGTCATTTTACTTATATTGTTAAGTAGAAATAGTCGTAGCCAAAAGATTCGTACTATATGCCAAGCTCATAACTGGCAATATCAAGAGTTTGTAAATTTCAACGATACCATTAAACATGCCCATTTCGGCCTATTAAACTACAGCCAAAATGCCATCTTTCGTCATGTTATCAGTGCTGATGATAGTCACCTAGGCTTAGGGTTTAACGTCTTTGACTGCCTTGCAATTGAGCCCACGGGTATTCACAATAGCACCGCATTATTGTTTAACTTGAAACTTGATGAGCCCTATAACGAACTGCACGCCAGTTTTTCTCCGCTTGCACAGGGGCAAAAACAGCAACAAGATTCAGGTCTCACTAAACCCTATTTCCAGCACATCCGACGGCTACAAAAACTGGTACAGCTAAAGCCTCATTATGCCTTTGAATGCCATGATTTATATGCCAATAAACCCGCATTACTCGAGCAATTTCTGCAGCAGCACCTAAGACCATCAACAGATAACGCGGACAATTGCCAGCTATCGACTTGGTTATTGGCACATCCGAACCTTCACATAGAAATCAGTAATGGCATGCTACTGGCCTATCAGCCTAACCATTTATTACATAACGAGGCCATTTTTTCTGCTATTACTCATGTTGCCGAAATTTCATTAGCCCTCAGTAGAAAGAATTAGTTGTATACTTAACCCAAATAACAAACAATGAAAGATCAATAATGATAAATAAAATAGTTAAATTCAGTTCCCTAGCCCTTATTAGCGCAAGCCTTCTCATCACCGGCTGTACAGCACAGCAGCAAGATAGCTTGTTAGATAGCGCCCTTAACCTAGCGCGAGAGAGTGTGGGCTTTGAGGTTAAAACCGCCCGTGCAGACGACGTCACCCTCACGTATATGGAGCGTGCAAGTAACATTGAAAACCCTGAAACATTGGTACTTTTACACGGCTTTTCCGCGAACAAAGATAATTGGATTAGTTTTACTAAAGCCTTAGATGAAAAATATCATGTCATTGTGGTCGATCACGCTGGCCATGGCGACTCTGAAAAGGAATTATCGACGGATTATGACCTCGCAAAACAAGCCCAGCGCTTAGATGCTCTTATGACAGGTTTAGGCATTAATACTTTTCATATTGCCGGTAATTCAATGGGCGGAGCGATCAGCGCCATCTACAGCTTTAATTATCCTAAAAAAGTGAGAAGCTTAACCTTAATCGATGCCGCTGGCGTGGATGGAGAAAATGCCAGTGAGTATTATGAGGCGCTTGCCCAAGGTAAAAACCCACTGATTGCCACCGATGAAGCCAGCTTTGACTTTCGGATGAACTTCACCATGAGCCAACCGCCTTTTATCCCTTGGCCGCTAAAACCTGCCATGATACGTCAAACCCTTGCTCGCGAAGAAATCAATGCTAAAATTTTTAACGACATGCTACTGACCAAAGAACGCTTTGGAGTAATGCAATTTCAGCAACAGATGCAAAATGTAACCGCTGAACATAAAATACCGACTATGATCATGTGGGGAGAAGAAGACCGAATTTTAGACGTTTCTGCCGTGGCAAAATTTAAACAGTTATTACCTGAGGCTAGTGTGCATATTTTCCCCAAAGTGGGTCATTTACCAATGGTTGAAATTCCAGACGAAAGCGCAGCGGTTTATCAGCAGTTTTTATCAAAAGTTGAATAATCATTTTTAATACTTAAAGTATTAACACCCTCTAAACACAACTGAAGCACTTAAACGGCTTTCAGTTGTGTGATTTTCAACCTCTATTTATCAATACTTTCTTTAGGCAATATTGCCGTTGGTTTCTTATTTTCATCGATGGCAACAAAGGTAAAATACCCTGTAATCGCTTTTTCTTGGCCATCTAAGTACATACTTTCAACCAATACATTCACTTCAACCTTCAAGCTGGTTCGCCCTACCTCAACAACAGTTGCGGTTAATTCAACCAAACTTCCCGCAGGGACTGCATGTTTAAAATCGATTTTATCACTGCTCACAGTAACAATTCGCTGGCGCGAAAAACGAGTTGCAGCAATAAAAGAAACTTCATCCATCCATTGCAAAGCGGTGCCACCAAATAAGGTATCGTGATGGTTTGTTGTTTGTGGAAATACAGCTTTTGATATTGTTGTTCTTGATACGCGTTTACGCTGCTCGATAATTTCTTCTTTAGTCATAGTGCTCACCAATATAAAAAAATAATGTCCCTGAAAACTGCTTTCTGCAGATGCATGATAACGTTATTTTTACCTTGCAAGGTAAAAGAATAAAGCGCCGGTGAAATAATTTCATTTATAAAGCTTGCATCAATACTCATGCTCAGTGATAAAATGCTGATTTTACTTTAAACGAGCATATCTATGAGCAGTATTTGGACTATCGACCCAAACCTTGATGTATTAAACCAGCAGTTGGAAAATACCGCCTGCAGTAATCTTGGTATTAAAATCACCGAAGTCGGTGATGATTACATGACGGGTACCATGCCTGCAGATTCGCGCACCTTCCAACCCATTGGTTTAATTCACGGTGGGTCTAACGTGCTATTAGCCGAAACACTTGGCAGTATGGCGGCGAACTGCTGCGTAGATTTATCTCAAGAATATTGTGTTGGCCAAGAAATTAACGCCAACCATTTACGAGGTGTTCGCTCAGGAGAGGTTACCGGCACGGCAAAAATAATTCATAAAGGCCGTACCTCTCAGGTATGGGAGATTCGTATTGTTAATAACGAAGGTAAATTAACCTGCATCTCACGCTTAACCATGGCCGTTATAAAGCGTTAGTTTATTATTAACGCTTAAGGGCTGGCCTACTATCTGGGCCAAGCCCTTGATCACACTTTTTACAATTTAATTCAAAACCTAGCATAGAGTCTCGCCCTTCTGAGGTCGTTACCCAAAACCGATTCGTCCAAGGGGGATCATGTCGCACGTGCTGATAGTGACCACATTCAAGCTGGGCGACCCAATGGTCTTCTTCATCTTTATGATAACCACTGATTTTCTGTTTCATTCCTATCCTTTAACGCCTTTAACGAATTTCACCTTACGCCTTTGAGCTCTGTATCTGCTACTTCCCTGCCAAAATCATCTGTTTTATTTTCACTGCTTTCTCAAAATGATCGAGTTCATGAGTTTCGATCCACCAAGTAGCGGCAGACATTAATAACGCAGGATCATCGTTTTTATTAGCAAAAAATGCGTAAAAAGATAAACCAACGTTATCACCCTTTTGTGCTATTTTTTTATCACAAACAGAAATTATTTTATCTTTGAGTAACGGACTTAATCCTGAATTCATACGCCTTTATTCCATGCCTATACGTTGTGTGAATTAAACGTTATTGAAAGTTAACTCTATTCAAATACAAACATACAACCAATGTTTTCGCATAAATACGACTTTTGATACTTTATGTTTAAATGCCTGTGCCCTAAGTACGCTCCAGGCCATCCACAAAATAACGCCAGTATTTGTAATTTATTTTCACTGATTCTGCGCTTATTGTATAACGCAAGGGCCTTATCTAGCCCATACAATCAGTCTTGGTTGATTGCGATTGATCTGCAAAACGCTTCCTCACTTTTCACCTGTACGCATGAAAAGCTTGGACGCTGGTCAACAGCGTCTAGCATACACTGATCTTTTAACTGGTTAAGACTTGCGAACAAGGCTTGCTCTTCCCCTCTCTGAGGCTCATTAAATTGCAAGATATCGTCCAACAAATTACCAAAAGCGCGCACTTCAATTCGCTCCATGGCTGATCGCTGATATTCTGGCAGTGACAGTAAATTAGTCGCTGCACCAAAATCACCAAATAACATATCCGCTTGATCGTTAATCATTGTATTGTGGGCATAGACATCACCATGGCTAATCCCCTTATCATGCAAGTGCGCTAGAGTTCTCGCCATTTGATTAATAACTTTAGCAATGGTTTTAATATCAAAAATGGTGCCTGACTCAAAAGTATCTCGAGTACAGGACTGTAATGACGGAGGTAAACCTAAGTTATAAAAAGACTTAGGAATAAGTTCCATGACTAAACCCAGTTTTTCCTGAACATCACTCTGATCTAATTGCGCAATCACCTTAATCAAATTCTGATGCTCACCTGCCCGTAAACAGCAATCCAATTCATCTTGAGGGTAGCCATCGCTGGTGATATCACCTTTAAATATTTTTACCGCAATGGGGGCGACGCCATCACTGTTTTTATCGTTCAAATTTAACGGGGATCGAATCCAGTCTGCTTGATAAATCAAACCCGAAGCCCCTTCGCCGATCAACTCACCTAATTGAATATCCTTCAGTGCAACATCGATCACAGAGGCCTGAGAGGCCTGAGAGATACAATAAGTATTGGCAGCTCGATTGAAGTCATTACCTGAGAACGCCAACCACGCCAATTTAGGCAGCTGAAATATCCAATCGGGCATCGCGCTTAAACGATTCGCTGATAGTCGAGCCAACTCCAAGTTCTTACACTTGGCCATGCTAGCCGGTAATTGAGTTAATTGATTGCCCGCTAACGCCAATTTTTGCAAGCGCTGTAATTGCCCCATCGAATCGGGTAAAGATTCAATGTTATTCTCGGTCAATATTAACCAGCGCGTATCAATAGGCAGCACGTTTTCATCAACAAGGGTTAAGCGATTAGATTTAAAACTGATCATCTCCAATTTTGGGCAGCGCGCAAGTACCGCCGGTATTTTTTCAAAATCATTTTTGGTCAAAAATAAAATACGCAGGTTCAGCAAACACTCAAAACCATCAGGTAATTCACTCAGTTGATTATTAGAAAGATCCAATACTTCCAAGCTATCGGCTAGGTCAAAAATTTCTAATGGAAATTCTGTTAACTGAGCAGAGATCTGTAAGCGCGTTATAGGCTCAAGCTGCTGGGAGGCGCGATAAGCTGAGGTAAATTTCCCAGCTTTTAACTGTTGTAGATGGATTGACGACACAATAATGACCACAATGAAAAAGATGGCATCATTTTATAGTTTTGCCGCGTTTATACTAGGGGCTAAATATTTGAGCTAAATATTTGAACTAAATACTAGCAGCTGCCCAATAACGACGTCCCCATTCGAATAAACAAAATACCAACATCGCCAAACCCGTCACAGGAAATACAATCGCAATAACAATACAAGCCACCAGCAAGCACTTTTCTCGGGGCTTCAGCGCGGCCCTAACCGCAGGTATGGGGGCCACTATTGGCGCAGCCAGGATCGCTGCAGCAGGTTTACGCTGCCACCACATGACCAGCCCAGATACAGAAATCAGTATCAATATTAGGCACGCAACAACTGCCAAAACAATATTCCAACTCCCCAACGTTGCTTGGTGTAAAGGAATGCTCAGGGCCATGGTTTTTGCGCCTAGGCTATAATCATCCCAGCCAATATCCGCCAAAACTCGTCCGGAGTATTGATCAATATGCACCGTGCGATCTGCTCTTGGATCAATCACATCACGACTACTAGCAATCGATAACAAGGTATAAACACCCTCAGATTTTAACGGTAAAGCAATACGAAAACGCGCCTCTTCATTTAGCGTGAAACCTAGCTGTAAGCCTTGCTGAACGATTGCATCGAGAGATTTTTGTGCTGCCATGCTGTTTTTCTCTGCAGCACTCGCAGCAACAGTATTTGAGGTAGGTATAGGATTCGAGGTAGGTAAAGGCACCTGTTCTAAACCCCAAGGTATTTGGTTTAAATCACCATCATTGAGGTCACCATGGGTCATGATAATGTCTGATTGCCAAGACGACGCGCGCTTTTCAACCGGAAAGCTGCTGTATGGCTGAACCAGCTGCTGCCCCCAAATCCCTGTCCACGCCATACCGCTTAACGAGAAAAATAGTAGAAATAATAAAGAATATACACCTAAGGACCCATGCAAGGCTTTCCAATAAGATCGAGATTCCGTTTTTGGCCGTGCTGAAAACGATGGTTTGAATAGTTTTTTAACCGATTTTTGCGGCCAATATAAGTACAAACCAGTAAGTATGAGAACAAAGGTTAACCCCGTCGACAACTCAATCAGCACATCGCCAAGCTTTCCTAATAGCAACGAGCCATGAATACTATCGGCGATACTGTACCAGCGATCGCTACTATCAAAGTCACCTAAAATAGTGCCGTTATAAGGGTTGACAAAAACAAGCGTTGTAGCAAAGTTGTGCCCTCGCATTTTAAAGATACTACTTTGGTTCTCGTTAATTGGTGGCACATATTGCGCCGCCTGAAAATGAGGATAAGCCGCTTTTACCCTTGCTAACTGAATATCAGAGCTTATTCTTTTTCCAATTTCAATGGCCTGATCATCGCTTACTCGGGTGAGGTCATCACCGTATTGGTAAGCATCCGTCCAAGGGCCAGCCAACATCACTAAACCCGTTAACGACAACATCAAGATAAACGGCACCACATATAAACCAGCAAAAAAGTGCCAACGCCAGATCGATAAATACAAGGCTTTATTCATACAAGTTACAGCTCGTGGTAATTTAAGCGCGCATTGTAATCGACATAGCTTTATAAGTATCGATGAAAGCCTGCATTCATTGCGGCTAAGGGCGAAAAGCATTAGAATTCAATCATCAGATCTACCCTAATTCTCGATGAATCAAGAGCCTCAACTATGCGCGCAACTCAATTCTTAATCGCCACCGTAAAAGAAACCCCTACGGATGCCGTTGTTATCAGCCATCAGCTGATGCTGCGAGCGGGCATGATTCGTAAACTAGCTTCTGGCTTATATACCTGGTTGCCCCTAGGTTTACGCACCTTACGCAAGGTTGAAGGCATTGTTCGCGAAGAGATGAATAAAGCGGATGGCCTTGAAGTTTTAATGCCGGCGGTTCAGCCTGCAGAACTATGGCAAGAAACAGGTCGCTGGTTCCAGTATGGCGGCGAACTATTACGGGTTAAAGATCGTCACGGTCGTGATTTCTGCGTAGGCCCAACTCACGAAGAAGTGATCACTGACTTGGCCCGCAACGAGCTTTCCAGCTACAAGCAATTGCCTGTTACCTTCTACCAAGTGCAAACAAAATTCCGTGACGAAACTCGCCCACGCTTTGGTGTTATGCGTTCACGTGAGTTCATCATGAAAGATGCGTACTCATTCCACGCTGACCAAGAAAGCCTAAACGAAACTTACGATAAGATGCATAATGCTTATAGCAACATCTTCAATCGCTTTGGTTTAGACTTCCGCCCTGTTGATGCCGATACCGGCTCTATCGGTGGCGCTAAGTCGCACGAATTTCACGTTTTAGCCGAATCCGGCGAAGACGATATCGCCTTCTCGGATAGCTCTGACTTTGCCGCCAACGTAGAACTTGCCGAAGCCTTGGCACCGAAAGGTGAACGTCCAGCGCCAAGCGCGGAATTAACCACCCTCGATACTCCAGATACCCATAGCATCGAAGATGTATGCAAGCTATTGAGTGTTGATGCAACTAACGTTATTAAAACCTTAATCGTATTAGGCGCTCAAACAGAAGCGCAGATTAAAGCTGAAGAAGCCGCCCCACTCGTTGCTTTAGTCATCCGTGGTGATCACGAGCTGAATGAAATTAAAGCTGAAAAACTAGCGCAAGTAGCCGAGCCATTAGTATTCGCTAGTGATGCGCAAATTCGCGATGTGATTGGTGCCGGTGCCGGTTCTTTAGGCCCAATCGGTTTAATCGATAAAGGCATCGAGGTGATCGTTGACCGCGCAGCAGCACATTGTGCTGATTTCGTCTGTGGTGCTAACGAAGATGACAAGCACATGAGTGGTGCAAACTGGGAGCGTGATGCGACTATTACTGAAATCGCCGACTTACGCAACGTAGTGGCCGGTGACCCTAGCCCATGCGGCCAAGGTAATATTGAAATTAAACGCGGCATCGAAGTGGGTCATATTTTCCAACTAGGTACTAAGTACTCAGAAGCGCTAAAAGCCTCTGTTCTTGACCAAAATGGTAAAGACAGAACCATGACCATGGGCTGTTATGGTATTGGTATCAGCCGCGTTGTTGCTGCTGCTATTGAGCAAAATAACGATGAAAATGGCATTATCTGGCCAGATGCGATTGCTCCTTTCACCCTAGGCATAGTGCCAATGGGCGCGCATAAGTCAGAAGCGGTTCGTGAAAAATCAGAAGCACTGTATAACGAGTTAACCGCCTTAGGCATTGACGTATTCTTTGACGACCGTGATAAGAAGACTAGCCCAGGGGTTAAGTTTGCTGATATGGAACTGATGGGCCTTCCTCATCGCATCGTTATTAGTGATCGTGGCTTAGAAGCCGGCACCATTGAATATAAGAATCGCCGCGAAGCCGACAAGCAAGAAATTTCGGTTGCTGACATAGTTGATTTCCTAAAAAATGCGATCCAAGCGTAACTCATGCTGACATCAAGGCTGAAAATAGAACCACAATTCAAACTTATACTATGGGTTTTATTTTCAGCTATCTTGCTCTCTCCTTTAAGCCAAGCAAGCACTAACAAGGTTGATCCAGCATTAAAGCAGGCCCTAGCCAACGCCGTCGCCGATGCCGATAGTTTTGCTGATCAGTTTGATGCCCAGGTCTGGTTAGTAGATATGTCGACTCGGCTCAAGCGTTTCATCAAAGACCCCCAACAACGTTTAACCTTATTGCGCATGATCCATCAAGAAGCAAAACGCGCTGATTTATCCCCTGAACTGGTCATCTCTGTGATTCATGTTGAAAGTGCGTTTAATCCTTACGCAGTGTCTTATGTTGGCGCTCAAGGTTTAATGCAGGTGATGCCCTTCTGGAAAAAAGAGCTGGGTAGAACCGACGACAACTTGATTAATATGGCGGTTAACTTGCGTTATGGTTGCACCATATTAAAACACTATTTAAACCGTGAAAAAGGCGATTGGATTCGGGCATTAGCTCGCTATAACGGCAGTTTGGGCCGCACTAAATATCCAGAGAAAGTGATGAACTTTTGGCAAAAATACTGGTTTGTTGATCACCAGTAGCCCACGTTAGTCGCGCAAATTAGTCGCGCAAACTAAGCTACTCGATTCTCCATCATTAATTGCACATCCGCCACTACCTCGGCATTAGTATTATCCTCATACATAGATAACAAACACGCTTCTAAAGCATCCTGGCTAGAATCAAGAGCATTTTGTGCAAGTTTCGTCGCCTCTACTGCCTCCATACCAAATACTGCGCCGCCATCAGGAGACTCTACAACGTATGGCCAATTAAATTCGTTAGCGTAATGCTCCAAGGTTCTGCGCATAATTTCTTTTTCAGGATCAGCATCGAGAAGGGTTTTTAGGCAGCCCGATATGTTGCGCTTTTCGGCATTGGAAATTGCGGGATGAGTAGCAATAAATTCGGCAAATGCGTCAAATAAGTTAATCATGGAGCCCCTCCCTCATACTTCTAACAAACCCTACCAATTACCGAGTAGCTGTCAACTACTCGCCTTTGCTTAATCAGGGCCTGACGTTAGCTCTAACATCACCATAGGCATCCCATAAGGGCTCACCATAAAGGCATTAAGATTAAGCGGATTGAACTGGCTTTTATCGTCATTAAAAAACCTTCCTCCAGCCCTCTAAAACCAGAGTATTTTCAGTTTAAAACAGTTTCAGTAAAACTTAAGTATTAGTTTCGCTATTTTAAGTTTGATTATTCATATTACTTTGATACTTAAACCATTAAGTTTTAAGGTGGCTAAAATCTGTTGAATTTCACGACCTTGGCACAAAATTAAAAGCTTATTGGCGTGCTTTATTATCAATCATTTCAAAATCGACAACCGCATCTTTAATCGCTTTGTGTAAGCTTGATAAGCTTTGAGGTCCCAATAATACTCGACTAATACTATCATCCGGAGCCATTATGATAGTCGCAGGTAAGCCTTTAACCTCTGGCTTATGCCAATTTTCAGGCCAGGCCGTTAATACCGGAAACTGTATCGACATTTCTTGCTTCAATTGCAGCAACTCGTTTCGCTCCAGCTGATCAAAGTTATAACCCAACAACTTAACATCTTCAGCGCCTTGTAGCGCATGAAAGCGATTAAGCTCAGGTATTTCTTGCCAGCAAGGCTTACACCACTGCGCCCAAATATTCACGACTCGCCACTGTCCAGACCAATGATCCCTTGGGGCATAATCGCCATCAACCAGTTCGGTTCCTGGCAAAGTGGGGTTACAAGCCGAAATAAACACAATAATAAAAGCCAATACTAGGGAGTTTAATAACCTCATGGTTCACTCTTTTGTGGGGGCTGTAACGACAACTGCGACAATACATTAGCCAAGGGGATCGACAACTCCTCTTGTAAGTAGTCTTGTGGCTTGGTTAAAATTTGCGTTAATACAGGACTACCTTGAGCATTCATAAAGTCAGACCATGCGCTAGGCATTATGTACTGCATATATTCATACAAGGAATATTTATTTAAATCTCGAATGAGGAAATATTGACCATCAGCCTGCATAACCAGTAATTTTAATTCTACTAACTTATCCAAGGTTACTATCATGCTTTGCATTCTAAAGTCGTAAGGAATATCCGCTGAACTTTCCTCTAATGATGATAATAAACCATCCATACTTAACCCCTCCCCTTTATCTTGCTGCGTCATCAAAATACTAAGCACATACAAGCCGAGTACATCATGATTAATATTGGGCAGCTCTGCCTGAGTACCCGCTTCGTCGCTGCTATCGTCATCCGCAAGATGATCAGTATTACGCCAATGCTCCTTACCCAATAAAAAGACGATACCCGCACCTAATAATATGACCGACCACGACATAAACAACCACAATAAAAACAGGGGAACAGCAGCAAAAGCACCATAAATAAGCTGATAAGAAGGAAAGAAGGTGCTGGCTTCGGCAAAAATTTCTTGGCCAATTTCAAATAATAACGCCACAAATGCGCCACCAATAGCCGCATGTTTAAAAGGCACCTTACAATTTGGCACCGCCCAATAAATTAAGGTGAACGCAAGAAAACTGGTGATATAGGGTATGACAATACCCAGCAAGAGAATCCCCGAGCTCGGCACCCAATCTTCTTTCCATAATCCTAAAGACGCGATGTAAGAGCTCACCGCCAAGCCAGCACTCAGCATGAGAGGGCCAAGGCTTAAGATTGCCCAATACAGCAAGAAACTGGACAGCCCTTTGCGCCCTTCTTTTATTAACCATACCTGGTTAAAGCTATTTTCAATACTACGCAGCATCATGAACGCAGTGACCATTAATAACAGTATGCCTATGGTGGTTAACTTGCGTGCTTGGGTAGAAAAATCCTGCAAATAACCCATCAGGGCATCCCCAGAAGCCGGCACCAGGTTACCCAGCATTAACTGCTCAATATCACCACGGCTTTCTTGCAATGCTGGAATCGTCGATAGTATGGAGTAAGTCACCGTCAATAACGGCACCAAAGCAAACAAGGTGGTATAGGTAAGGGCTGCGGCATGGGTTCTATGCCCTAATAAAGCAAATCTCTGTATCGCCGCCAACATAAGCTTAATCCCAGTTTGCTGGAATATAATACGTATTAGAGGTTTAAATAAGTCTTTCACTCAACTTTCCTTAACGATTAGGTTATCACTGGACAGATCATTCACATTTGTCAGAGGTTTGGTGTGAATGATAACGATCTTTTCGCTACAATACCGCTATTACTCCTCTAAACATTAGCACGAGCGAATCAATTATGGATGTCACCATTTTCCACAACCCACGTTGTTCAAAATCTCGCCAAACCTTGCAGCTTCTTCAAGAGCAAGGCATTGAACCGAAAATTCGTCTTTACCTTGAAGACAGCCCAAATGCCAAAGAAATAAAAGATATTCTAACTAAGCTTAGCATCACTGCCCGCGAGTTATTGCGTAAAAGTGAAGATGCGTATAAAGAAAATCAACTCAGCAATAAAGACTTAAGCGATGCGGCATTAATTAATGCCATGGTTGAATTCCCTAAGCTGATTGAACGCCCGATCGTGATTAAAGGTGATCAAGCTAAGCTAGGACGCCCACCAGAACAAGTACTGGAAATATTGTAATGATAACCAGCCATAGTGATCGACCTTATGTTCTAGTCCTTTATTATAGCCGAGGCGGAACAACGGCTAAAATGGCTCAAAGCATCGCCCAAGGTATCGAAAAAGTGGGAAACATTGAAGCGCGTATTCGTACCGTAGCCCCCATTTCTAGTTGTTGTGAAGCGACCGAGGCTAGCATCCCCGAAAACGGTGCTATCTACGCTAATGAAGACGATTTGAAGAACTGCGCAGGTTTAATCATGGGCAGCCCAACCCGCTTTGGCAACATGGCAGCGCCACTGAAATACTTTATCGATAGCACCAGCAACCTGTGGATGACGGGTAAGCTAGTTAACAAACCCGCTGGCGTATTTACCGCCACGTCAAGCCTGCATGGTGGCCAAGAGACAACCTTAATGTCGATGGCATTACCTTTGATTCATCACGGCATGATCTTTTGTGGTATCCCCTATACGGAATCGTCATTACTGCATACTGAAGCCGGTGGCACCCCTTATGGCGCTTCCCATTGGTCGGGTAATGAAGGCGAACGTTCGCTTTCCCAACATGAGCTGAAACTTTGCCAAGCCCAAGGCAAGCGTATTGCCGAACTGGCACTGACATTAAACTCCAACAGAGCATGAGGGCGGCAGTATGAATAAATTAACCATCAGTCGACTGTTAAAGGATCTGAGCTATCTCGGTTTATTAGCTGCCATTTTAGGGGCTATTTTAGCTGGGGGCAGCGAGGCAACCAAAGAAATGAGTATCGGCATTCCGTTATTTATTTGGTTCGTTCTGTGCATACCCCTTTTTATCTTTATCCCAGGCCTCATTAACGGCAGCCATAGATCAGCCTCTTGGTTATCCTATGTCACTATGATCTATTTCATTGCCTCCATATTGGTATTTTTCACCCCTAGGGGGGAATTATGGGGGGGCCTTATGGTACTCAGTACTATCCTATTATTTATCACAACCATGCTTTATACACGCTGGAAAAAAGAAGAAGAGAAAACATGATGAAACTAAACGTATATTTATCCGGTGAGATTCATTCTGACTGGCGCGCAACCATTGCCGAAGGCATCAAAGCGGCCGCGCTAGATATTGAATTATCAGGCCCAAATACTAATCACGAAGCCAGTGATGACTGTGGCGAGAAAATTCTCGGTGCTGAAGAAAATCCATTCTGGAAAGACCACAAAGCCTCAAAGATTAATGCCTTACGCACGCGCAAGCTAATTAACGATGCCGATATTGTTGTGGTTCGCTTTGGCGATAAGTACAAGCAGTGGAACGCAGCGTTTGATGCAGGCTATGCAGCGGCGTTGAATAAGTCGTTAATCGTGATGCACGACCCAAAGATTACTCACCCACTGAAAGAAGTTGATGCTGCAGCGCAAGCTGTTTGTGAGACCCCTGAACAAGTGGTTGAGATATTCAAATACATAGTTCGTGATCAGTAAGCTGCTTTTATAAGTATTTTTAAACAGCATAAAAAATGCGCATGGACTTAACGGTCGATGCGCATGCTTTGTATCTGCTTATTAGCGTTTACAGA